>NZ_JBEPBM010000005.1:0-327100 GCF_040299205.1 Streptomyces sp. NPDC000983
TGTGGGCCTGCCCTGTGCCCTGCCCCGTCCCCCTGGGGGGGGGGCCGCGCCCCCCGCCCCCCCCGGGGGGGGGGGCGGGGGGGGGGGGGCCCCCCCCCCCCCCCCCCCCACCCCGGTGGATCAGCCCTCGTCGGTGGAGGCCGAGACGGTGGGCAGCGCCTGCTGCGCCGCCGCCGCGGTCTTCTTCGACGTCGACTTCTTGGCGGCCGTGGCGGTCTTGGCCGCCTTCTTGGCCGTCGTCTTCTTGGCGGCCGTCTTGGTGGCCGCGGTCTTCTTGGTGGCGGCCTTCTTGGCGGTCGCCTTCTTCGCCGTCCGGCGGGCGGCGGCCTTCTTGACCGGAGCCTCGGCGGCCTCGGCCTCCGCGACCTCGGTCTCGGCCTCGGCCTCCGCTTCCTCGGTCGCCGCGGGGACGACCACGACGGCCGCCTCCTCGGACGCGGTGGGCGCCGTGGCCTTGCGCACCGCGCGCCGGCGCGGACGGGCCGGGGCGGCGCTCTCGGCGGGCGCCTCGGCGACCGGCTCGGCGGCGGGCGCCTCGGCCTCCGGCGCGGCGGCCGGCTCGGGCGCGGGCTCGCTGCTGACGGTCACCACGGCGGCCTCGGCACCCTCGGGCGCCGACACCCTGCGGGTCGCACGACGGCGCGTACGGCCCTTCGGCGCGGCCTCCACGGGCTCCTCGGCCACGGCGGGCGCGGTCTCGACGACCGCGTCCTCCAGGGCGGCGGGCTCGGCCCTGACCTCGGCGGCGGGCTCCGCAACCACCGGGCGCGCGGCCTCCTCGGCCGTCACGTCCTGGGCGGTCGGCGCGGCGGCCCTCGGCGCGCCCGCCGGAGCGGACGCCCGACGGCCGGCCCGGCGCCGGCCGCGGCCACCGCGGGCGACCGCGGCCTCCGCCTCGGCGACACTGCTGTACAGCTCCTCGTCCGCGGAGAACTCCGGGGCGGGCAGCGCGACCGGCTCGGCGGCCTCGGCGGCCACCTCGGCGACGGTCTCGGTCTCCGGCTCGACCGGCTCGGCGGTCTCCACGGCGCTCGCCGCGGTCTCGTGCGTGTGCTCGTGCCCGTCGCCGCCGCGCCCGCGCTTCTTGCGCTTGCCGCCGCCACCGGCGGCCGTCGGCTGCTCCATGTGCACGATGACACCGCGGCCGTTGCAGTGCACGCAGGTCTCGGAGAACGACTCCAACAGACCCTGGCCGACCCGCTTACGGGTCATCTGCACGAGCCCCAGCGAGGTGACCTCGGCGACCTGGTGCTTGGTGCGGTCCCGGCCCAGGCACTCCAGCAGGCGCCGCAGCACCAGGTCCCGGTTGGACTCCAGCACCATGTCGATGAAGTCGATCACGATGATGCCGCCGAGGTCGCGCAGCCGCAGCTGACGCACGATCTCCTCGGCCGCCTCCAGGTTGTTCCTGGTGACCGTCTCCTCCAGGTTGCCGCCCTGGCCGGTGAACTTGCCGGTGTTGACGTCGACGACGACCATCGCCTCGGTCCGGTCGATCACCAGCGAACCGCCGCTGGGCAGCCAGACCTTGCGGTCCAGCGCCTTGGCGAGCTGCTCGTCGATCCGGTAGGTGGCGAAGACGTCGACCTCGGAGGTCCACCTCGACAGCCGCTCGGCGAGATCGGGGGCGACGTGCGAGACGTACCCGTGGATCGTCGACCAGGCGTCGTCACCGCTGACGACGACCTTGGAGAAGTCCTCGTTGAAGATGTCCCGGACGACCCGGACCGTCATGTCCGGCTCGCCGTAGAGCAGCGTCGGCGCGTTGCCGCTCTTGGCCTTCTTCTGGATGTCCTCCCACTGCGCCTGGAGCCGCTCGACGTCGCGGCGCAGCTCGTCCTCGCTCGCGCCCTCGGCGGCGGTGCGCACGATGACGCCCGCGTCCTCGGGGACGATCTTCTTGAGGATGGTCTTCAGCCGCGCCCGCTCGGTGTCGGGCAGCTTGCGGCTGATACCGGTCATCGACCCCTCGGGGACGTAGACCAGGTAGCGGCCGGGCAGGGAGACCTGGCTGGTCAGACGGGCGCCCTTGTGTCCGATCGGGTCCTTGGTGACCTGCACCAGGACCGACTGGCCGGACTTCAGGGCGGACTCGATGCGGCGCGGCCCGTTGGCCATGCCGAGCGCCTCGAAGTTGACCTCACCGGCGTAGAGCACGGCGTTGCGGCCCTTGCCGATGTCGATGAAGGCGGCCTCCATCGACGGCAGGACGTTCTGCACCTTGCCGAGGTAGACGTTGCCGACGTACGAGGTCGACTGCTCCTTGTTGACGTAGTGCTCCACGAGCACGTTGTCCTCGAGGACGCCGATCTGCGTGCGGTCGCCGTGCTGGCGGACCACCATGACGCGCTCGACGGCCTCACGGCGGGCCAGGAACTCGGCCTCGGTGATGATCGGCACCCGGCGGCGGCCCTGCTCGCGCCCCTCGCGGCGGCGCTGCTTCTTGGCCTCCAGACGGGTCGAGCCCTTGATGGACTGCACCTCGTCGGACGGCTCGGCCTTCGCCCGCGGCTCACGCACCTTGACGACGGTGCGCTCGGGGTCGTCGGTGGACGCCTCGGCCTCGGAGGAGGAGTCCCCGGCCCGGCGGCGACGGCGACGGCGGCGACGGCTGCTGGAGGAGGAACCCGCGGACTCCTCGCCCTCGGCGTCCTCCGCGTCCTCTTCCTCCTGCTCGGCGGTGTCCTCGGCGTCCTGCGCCGCCTGGGCGGCGGCCTCGTCGGACTCGGCGTCCTCGGAGTCGCCGGCCTCGGCGTCGGCGTCGGCGGACTCGCCGCGACGACGGCGGCGTCCACCGCGGCGACGGCGGCGGCGGGCGCCGGTCTCCTCGGCCTCGTCGCCCTCGACGGCGTCCTCGGCCTCGTCCTCCGGCTCGTCCTCGGCGACGGGCTCCTCCGCAGGGACCTCGGCGCGGTGCTCACCGCGGCCCTCGGTGCGGGCCTCGGTGCGGGCCTCGGTCTCCTCGGCGAAGGCGGCGCCCCGGCGACGGCGACGGCGGCGCGAGCCGGTCTGCTCCTCGGGGAACTCCTCGGTCTCCTCCTCCGCCTCCTCGGACACCTCCGGGACCACGGCGGCGGCCTCGGCCGCGGCGCGCTCCGGCGTCTGGAACCTCGGCTCGGTGAAGACGGGCGGCTGGAAGACGGCGACGGCGGGCCGGGCCGGGCGGCGCCGGCCGCCTTCCGCGTCCTCGGCCTCGGTCTCCTGGGCCGCGGCCGCGGCCCTGGGCTTGGCCGGCTCGGAGAAGCCGGTGGCGGCCTTGCGCACGACACGGCGACGGCGCCGGGGGCCGGCGTCCTCGGACTCGGGCGCGGGGGCCTCGGCGGGAGCCTGGGCGAGTGGCTCGGGCGTCCCGCTCTCGTCGGCAGTGGTCACGCTCGCCTCCACGTTCTCGGGCGCACCGGCGGGCGCGGACACGCTGCGCGTGGCACGCCGGCGGGTACGACGGGGGGTGCCGTCCTCGGACGCGGCCGAGGTCTCCTCGGCGGGAGCCTCGACGGACTCCGGCTCGGCGACGGGCTCGGCGCCCACGGCGGAAGTCTCGGCGGCGGGGGCGGCGGTCTCGGCCGCCTCCACGGGCTCGGGCGTGGCCGCCTTCCGGGTGGCCCGGCGGCGGGTACGGCCCTTGGGCGCCGCCTCCTCGGCGGCCGGCTCCTCCACGGGGGCGGCGGCCTGCGCCTCGGGGGCGGTGACAGCTTCGGCGGCGGGCGCGACGGTCTCGGTGACGGCCTCGGCCTCGGCGGCGGGCGTGGCCACCTTGCGGGTGGCGCGCCGACGCGGGCGACGCGGGGCGGCGTCCTCCACGGCTGCGGCGGCGGAGGCGGCCTCGACACCCTCGGTGGCGGGCGCCGACTCCTCGGCGGAAGCCGTCGCGGGGACGATGGTCTCGGCGGCCTCGGCGGCGGCGGGCGCCCCGGCGGGCGCGGACGCCCGGCGGACCACACGACGACGCGTACGGCCGGCGGCGGGGGCCTCGTCGGCGACCGCGACGGCGGCCTCCTCGGCCTCCGGCGTCACGGCGGTCGCGGTCTCCTCGGCCTGGGCCTCATCGGCCTCGGCCTGCTCCGCCTCGACGTCCGGTATGGCCGGCGCGGCCTCGGTCGCGGCGTCGGCGACCGGCGGACCCGCCGGCCGGGAAGCGGCACGGCGCCGCCGACGCGGCGGCAGGGTGTCGCTGGGGGTGTTCGATTCGGAACCCTCGGTGGGGTCGGTCGGTTCGAGCATGCGGGCGTTTCTCCCGTCAGGCTCCCGGGCGCCGCGCCTGGTCCGGCGGTGTGCCGGTGACGTCCGCGGCTCGCGTCGTGCGCGACTGCCGCCGTCCGGGGCGCGGGCGCCGCACGGGAGCTCTCCGTGTCCTGTCTCGCCGGTTCCGTACGCCTCATGCGTACGGCCTGGCGAAAGTCTTCTGGTTCGGTGCGCTGCCCGACCCAGGTGGCTCCCGAGTACGAGGGCGGCGCTACGACGTCCGTCCCTTCGCGGGACCTTCCTTACGCCGGCGCCTTCGCGGCGGCAGCGGATCCGGCCGTGTGGGCCGTCGCCGCCTCGCGGTCAGGCGCGAGCGGGTCGGTCACCGTGCCGGTCTCTTCATCGAACAGCCCCTGCGCCAGCCTGGTCACCGCTGCGGGGACCGGCGGCGCCAGGTCGGCCACGGCGCGGAGACCGGACAGGACGTCGTCGGGTCGAACGGCAGGCGTCACGTGCCGAACAACCAGCCGCAGTATCGCACAGGGCTGGTCGGTCGGCCTATCAGCCGTCGAACTGCGCGTTTCAAGATCGACGACCGCCGGGCGGGCGTCGAAGGTACGGACACCGTTCTTGGTCATCCGCTGGACCTCGACGGACTCGGCGGCGTTGAACGCGGCGACCGCGCGCTCCGCCTCCGCCGGGTCCACGCCCTCCAGCCGCAGCTCCCACTCGGAAGCCGTCAGCCGGTCGGCGAGCCCGGAGGTCCGGGCCTCGACCGCGTCGACGACGTCGAGCCCGGTGGGCAGCGACTCGTCGAGCAGGGCCCGCAGCTGTTCCGGGTCCCGCGTCGCGGTGAGCGCGATCTCCAGGTACTCCGCCTCACTGCCCGTGCCGGTGGGTGCGGCATTGGCGTACGACACCTTCGGATGCGGCGTGAACCCCGCCGAGTACGCCATGGGTACCTCGGCGCGGCGCAGCGCACGCTCGAAGGCGCGCTGGAAGTCTCGGTGGCTGGTGAACCTCAGGCGGCCGCGCTTGGTGTAGCGCAGTCGGATGCGCTGCACCGCGGGTGCGGGCGGCGGGCCTTCGGGCTGTCGCTTGCCCAGTGTCGTTCAGTCCTTAGTGAGAGCGGTCGTACTGCTACCAAGAGTACGTGTCTCGGCCGCCCGCGGTTCCCGCCGGGCCACCGCTTCCCGCTTACGGGGTTCCCCGAACAGCATCCGCCGCACATCGGCCCGGGCCTGTCGTACGGACTCCCGGGCCGACGCGAGCGCCTGCCTGGTGGCCCGTCCGACGGCGCGCCCGGCCTCGGCGCAGGGCCGCAGCACGGCGTCCCGCACGGCGTGCCCGACGGGGGTGAGGACACTCCGGTACACCCAGCGCGCCGGCTCCACGAAGGTCCACCGCACGAGGGTCGCGAGGAAGCGCCCGACCGCCAGCGAGATCCGCCCGGCGATCCGCCAGGCGTGGCCGAGCGCGTCCCAGACCTCCCGCCCCACGAACGCGAGCACGCTCCCGACGGGCACCAGCACCCACCGCCACAGGGCGGCCGCCGGAAGCACGACCAGCACGCGCACGACCCAGTACAGGCAGAACCCGATCCCCCGGGCACCCCAGTACAGGACGAACCCGACGCCCCGGCCGACCCACAGCAGGGCGTGCCCCACGGGCGTCAGCACCCACCGGTACACCCACAGCGCCGGTACGACCAGCAGGTACCGCACCAGCCAGGCGGCACCGGCGTACCCCCAGCCGCCGAGCGCGGCCAGCCCCGCCCCGATGCCCCGCAGCACCCACACGCAGCCCCGCCCGATCGGCGCCAGCACAGACGCGTACAGCCACTCCAGACCCGCCCAGACCCCCCGTCCGGCCCACAGCAGCGCGTGCCCGACCGGCGTCAGGACCCACCGGTACGTCCAAACGAGCGGCACCACGACGAGCACGTTCCCGAGCCAGGCCAGCGCCCGGGCGAGCGGCACCAGCACATACCGCCAGAGCCCGACGAGCGGCCACACCAACAGCACCCGCCCGGCCCACAGCAGCGCCCTGCCCGCCGGCCGCAGCACGGTGTCGTTCAGGAACCGTCCCCCGACGACCAGCGCGTCCCACACCATCCGCACCGGCAGGACCAGCAGCAGCACCACGATCCGCACGGGAAGACGGACGGCGACGACGAGGCACCCCTCGGGTCGCCCGGGCTCGGATCGCCCGGGCTCGGGCAGCGACTTCTCCGGTTCCATACCGGACATGACGCGTCCACGCCGCGTCCGGATGCTCCAGCGGGGTTGCGAAGCCGTCACGGCTCCGTCCCCGGAAGCACGGCTCCCGAAAGCCACGACGTGACTACGCTGGGTCCACGATCGGGCGATGGCGTACATCGGGGGCGACGGGGCATGCACATCCAGGTACTGGCCGGGGGCGACGAACGGGCCCTGAGCGATCTGCACTCCTGGCTCGGGCGCGATCCCGGCGCGAAGGGGCTCCCCGTACGGCCGGTGACCGGCGACGGACCCACCATGGGCGTACTCGAAGCCCTCGACGTGATCCTCTCCAACGCCACCGGCATCGCGAACTTCGCCCTGGCCTACGCGACCTGGCGCACCACCAGGCCGACCTCGACCGGTGGCGGGGCGAGGACCCTGGTCCACGGGGACAGCACGATCGACATCGGCCACCTGTCGGCCGAGGAACTCGCGGAGCTGCTGCGGCGACTGCACCGCGACGGCGAGGACACCGGGACCTCCTGATGACGGTCGACCAGTCCGGGTCCCGCGCGGTGCTGTTCGGGGTCCACGCCTACGACCACCTCCCGCCCCTGGACGGCGTACGCCACAACGTGCCCGCCCTGCGCGACCTGCTGACCGCGGCGGAGGTCGGCGGGTTCGCCGGCGAACACTGCGTGGCGGTACCCGCCAACAGCACACCGGCCGCGCTGCTGGACGCCGTGCAGGACGCCGCGGACCACGCCCGGGACCTGCTGCTCGTCTACTACGCGGGGCACGGGCACTTCGGCCGGGACGGACGCTCCCTCTTACTGGGGACCCAGGCATCCCGCCCGGACCGCCCGCACCACTCCGTCGCCTACGACGAGATCCGGGCCATCATGGCCGGCTCCACGGCCCAGCACGCCGTGGTGATCGTCGACTGCTGCTTCAGCGGCGGCGCCCTGCACATGAGCGCCTCGCGGGAACGCCGGACGCCGGACTTCGACATCGAGGGCGCCTGCGTCCTGACCTCCTCCGCCGAGACCGAGCCCTCGCTCTGCCTGCCGGACGGCAGCGTCTTCACCCGGGAACTGATCCTGCTCCTGCGCGACGGCCTGAGCGGCAACCTCCCCGACGGCCGACGCGGCGAGCACCTGGCCGCCCTGACCATGGCCGACATCTACGAGACCCTGTGCGAGCGCCTGAAGGGCCGCACCGTCGAGGGCCACCGGATCCCGGCCCCCCGCATGAGCACCCGGGACAGCGGCCACCGCATCCCCCTCGCCACCAACAGGGCCCGCCGGACCGAACCGCATCCCACTCCCCTGTCACCCTCCGTCGCCCCGGCCACCGCCTACGCGGCCACCCGCTACTTCACCGGCCGCGAGGACGAACTGACGGCCCTGGCGGGAGCCGTGGCGCAACCGGGCGCGGTGTGCGTCGTGCACGGCCGCGGCGGCCAGGGCAAGACCGAACTGCTGCGGGCCGCGGCCGCCCGGGTCACCTCGCTCTTCCCCGGCGGCTGCCTGGAGATCGACCTGCGCGGCTGGACCCCCGACAGCGAGCCCCGCGACCCGCACATGGTCATCGCCGAGCAACTGCACCACGCGGGCCACGGCCCCGAGCAGATCCCCACGGACCTCACCGCACGCGCCGAGGCGTGGCGCCTGTACCTCAACAGCCACCCCGTGCTCCTGCTCCTGGACAACGCCCGCGACGCCGCCCAACTGGCCCCGCTCCTGCCCTCCGCGGGTGCCCCGAGCGCGGCCATGGTCTCCAGCCGCTCGGAACTCCCCGACGTCGACGCCGACTTCCGCCACGCACTGCGCCCACTGCCGCCCGCGCACTGCGTCACCGTCTGGCTCAAGATGGGCGTACCCCCGGAGACCGACGACCTCCACCGGATCGCCGACCGCATCAACGGCAGCGCCCTGGCCCTCGGCCCGATCGGCACCCGGCTCCTGCGCGGGGCGTCCCCCACCGCGATCCTCGCCGCACTGTCCGGGTCGACCCCCTACGCCGCCTTCCCCACCCTCGACGCCGCCGAACGCGCGGTCTTCCAGAGCGCCTACAACGCCCTCGACCCCGACCTGCGCACCCTCATCCACCAGTGCGCCTGGCACCCCGGCCCCGACTTCGGCCCCGACTCCCTGGCCGCGATGGCCGGCCGCCCCGAGCACGAGGTCGCGATCCGCCTCACCGAGATCGAGCAACTCCTCGTCCGCAAGGCCGACCGCTACAGCCTCCACGACAGCAGCCTCGCGCACGCCCGGCAGACCGCCACCGCCCACTCCACCCCGGACGAGGAGACGGCCAGCAGAGCAAGGCTCTACGACCACCTCGGCACCGGGCTCCTGCGGGCACGCGAGGCCCTGGACTTCGGCACGCCCGACGACGAGTCGAGGACGCCGGCGGCCCGCAGATGGCTGGACGAGCACTTCCAGGAACTCCAGACGGCCGCCCGCACCGCGGGCACGGACGAGTGGCCGGCCCACGAGGACTTCCTCCTGGAGGTCAGCCACTCGCTGCTCATGGACGGCCGCTGCATCGAGCCGCAGGAACTCGTACGGATCGTCCTCGACACCACCGCCCCGGAGTCCATGGCCCATGCGGTCGCCAGCGAACGCCTCGGCGACATCCGCCGACTGCAACGCACGTACGACGAGGCCATCACCGCCTACCAGGACGCCCTGACCCTCTATCAGGCCCTCGGCGACCGGCTCGGCCAGGCCAACGCCACCGGAGCCCTCGGCGAGATCCACCGACTGCAGGGCAGGAACCACGAGGCCATCACCGCCCACCAGGACTCCATGAGCCACTACCGGGCCCTCGGCAACCGGCTCGGCCAGGCCCAGACCACCCAGGGCCTCGGCGAGATCTACCAGGGCCAGGGGCGCTACGACGAGGCCACCGCCGCCTACCTGGAGGCCCTGGCCCTCTACCGGACCCTGGGCAACCGCCTCGGCCAGGCCAACGCCACCAGGAGCCTCGGTGACACCCACCAGGCGCAGGGCCGCGACGACGAGGCCACCGCCGCGTACCAGGAGGCCCTGGCCCTCTACCGGGCCCTCGGCAACCGCCACGGCCAGGCCAACGCCACCAAGAGCCTCGGCGACATCCACCGCTTGCAGGGCCGGTACGCCCGGGCGATCAGCACCTACCAGGAAGCCATGGCGCTCTACCAGGCCGTCGGCGACCGCCACGGCCAGGCCGACATCACCGAGGGCCTCGGCCACGTCCACAAGGACCAGGGCCGCTACGACGCGGCCACCACGGCCTACCGGGACGCACTGGCCCTCCGCCACGCCCTCGGCAACCGCCACGGCCAGGCCAACGCCACCGTGAGCATCGCCGACGTCCACCTCCTCCAGGGCGAGTACGCCCGGGCGACCAGCACCTACGAGAACGCCCTGAGCCTCTACCTGGCCATCGGCAACCGCCACGGCCAGGCCAACGCCACCATGGGCCTCGGCGACATCCACCGCCTCCAGGGCCGGTACGCCCAGGCGAAGTCCGCGTTCCGCGCGGCCCGGGACCTCTACACCGAGATGGGCATCCACGACTGGGCCACCCGCTGCCAGACAGCCCTCGCCGACTGCGACCGCGCCGCAGCGCGCTAGGGCGTGTTTCGAAAGTCCCGTCGTCCGCCCGAAGGGCGGGCCCCGCGGCGTCTGGTGCGTGCGATCGCAAGGCGCCGGAGCGCCCTAATAGCGGAGCTATTAGGGCGTTTCGGCAACGCCGCGAGCGTGCCAGACGCCGCGGGGCAGGCGGGACTTTCGAAACACGCGCTAGCCCGCTCACCCGCCCCACCTCGGTCCGGGGCGTCCATCACGCGCCGCGGCGTCTCGCTCGCGTCAGTGCGAGTGACCGCCCGCGCCAGGCGCCGGCGCCGCGTTCTTGACCGCGAGGGGCAGCAGCTTCTTGCCCGTCGGGCCGATTTGGATGCTCGTGTCCATCTGCGGGCACACCCCGCAGTCGAAGCACGGCGTCCAGCGGCAGTCGTCGACCTCTGTCTCGTCGAGGGCGTCCTGCCAGTCCTCCCAGAGCCATTCCTTGTCGAGGCCGGAGTCGAGGTGGTCCCAGGGGAGGACCTCCTCGTAGGTGCGCTCGCGGGTGGTGTACCAGTCGACGTCCACGCCGAAGGGGGCCAGCGCCTTGTCCGCGCAGGCCATCCAGCGGTCGTAGGAGAAGTGCTCGCGCCAGCCGTCGAAGCGGCCGCCGTCCTCGTAGACCGCGCGGATGACGGCGCCGATGCGGCGGTCGCCGCGGGAGAGCAGGCCCTCGACGATGCCGGGCTTGCCGTCGTGGTAGCGGAAACCGATCGAGCGGCCGTACTTCTTGTCGCCGCGGATCTTGTCGCGGAGCTTCTCCAGGCGGGCGTCGGTCTCCTCGGCGGAGAGCTGCGGGGCCCACTGGAAGGGGGTGTGCGGCTTGGGGACGAATCCGCCGATGGAGACCGTGCAGCGGATGTCGTTGGAGCGGGAGACCTCGCGGCCCTTGGCGATGACCTTCGTCGCCATGTCGGCGATCTGCAGGACGTCGTCGTCGGTCTCGGTGGGCAGGCCGCACATGAAGTACAGCTTCACCTGGCGCCAGCCGTTGCCGTAGGCGGTGGAGACGGTCCGGATGAGGTCGTCCTCGGAGACCATCTTGTTGATGACCTTGCGGATGCGCTCGCTGCCGCCCTCGGGGGCGAAGGTGAGCCCGGAGCGGCGGCCGTTGCGGGTCAGCTCGTTCGCCAGGTCGATGTTGAAGGCGTCCACGCGGGTGGAGGGCAGGGAGAGGCCGATCTTGTCCTCTTCGTACCGGTCCGCCAGGCCGCGGGCGATGTCACCGATCTCGGTGTGGTCGGCGCTGGACAGCGACAGCAGGCCGACCTCCTCGAAGCCGGTCGCCTTCAGGCCCTTGTCGACCATCTCGCCGATGCCGGTGATCGAGCGCTCCCGCACCGGGCGGGTGATCATGCCGGCCTGGCAGAAGCGGCAGCCGCGGGTGCAGCCGCGGAAGATCTCCACGGACATGCGCTCGTGGACGGTCTCGGCGAGCGGGACGAGCGGCTGCTTGGGGTAGGGCCACTCGTCGAGGTCCATGACGGTGTGCTTGGAGACCCGCCACGGGACGCCCGAGCGGTTGGGTACGACGCGGCCGATCCGGCCGTCCGGGAGGTACTCGACGTCGTAGAACGCCGGGATGTACACCGAGCCGGTCTTCGCCAGCCGCAGGAGCACCTCCTCGCGGCCGCCGGGGCGGCCCTCGGCCTTCCACTCCCGGATGATCCTCGTCATGTCGAGGACGGCCTGCTCGCCGTCGCCGATGACGGCGGCGTCGATGAAGTCGGCGATCGGCTCGGGGTTGAAGGCCGCGTGGCCGCCGGCCAGGACGATCGGGTCGTCGACGGTGCGGTCCCCGGACTCCAGCGGGATGCCGGCGAGGTCCAGGGCGGTGAGCATGTTGGTGTAGCCGAGCTCGGTGGAGAAGCTCAGGCCGAAGACGTCGAACTCGCCCACCGGGCGGTGGCTGTCCACCGTGAACTGCGGGACGCCGTGCTCCCGCATCAGGGCCTCCAGGTCCGGCCACACGCTGTACGTGCGCTCGGCGAGGACGCCCTCCTGCTCGTTCAGGACCTCGTAGAGGATCATGACGCCCTGGTTGGGCAGCCCGACCTCGTAGGCGTCGGGGTACATGAGCGCCCAGCGGACGTCGCAGCTCTCCCACGGCTTGACCGTGGAATTGAGCTCTCCGCCCACGTACTGGATCGGCTTCTGCACATGCGGGAGCAGGGCTTCGAGCTGCGGGAACACCGACGCAGCGACTTCGGCAGGCATCTCGCGTACCTTCATGGGCTGGACTGAACGGACAGGGGTGACCATTCAGCGTAACCCGATCGCGGGCACCCCCTGACCGTCCGAGGGATCAGAGGGCCTTCGCGGCGCCCTCGATCCCGTCCCAGAAGCCGGGCAGCTCGGCCTCCACGGCCGCCGCCCGCTGTTCCTCGCGCCCGTACAGCAGGCCGTAGGTGAAGGCGCTCTCGCCGGCCGCGTGGGCGACGGCGGAGAGTTCGCGGAGGGTGCCGCGGGCCATGACGCTGTCCTGGTGCTCGCCGAGCAGGTTCTGGAGGGACTTCATGGTCTTGGCCAGGTCCTTGGCGGGCCGGCCGAGTGCGGGCACGGCGGCCTCCGCCGCGTAGCGGGTGCGCTTGGTCTTCTTGCGGGCCTCGTGGACGGCGACGTCCCGGTCCTCGCCCGGGGGCAGTTCCAGCGCCTCCTCGACCAGTGCGGAGACCTTGCCGAAGTCCTTCTTCACGGCCTTGGGGAGCGCCTTCCCGGGCTTCTTTCCGGCGGCCTTGCGCAGGGGCGGCTCGGCGATCACCGTGTCCAGGGCGTCGAGCAGGGCGAGGTAGCGGTCGGAGTCGAGGACACCGATCAGGCGGCCGCCGGCCCCGCCGGGGCGGTCCCCCGCCCAGCGGGCGACCCGTTCCGCGACCGGTCCGGAGACCAGGGCGGGGGGCACCTCGTCCAGGGCGGCGCCGAGCCGTTCGTTGAGGACCTCGCGGTCCCGGTCCACGCCCAGCTCGCCGGCGAGCCATTTCAGCTCGTCGCCGATCGGGTCGGTGACCGCGCGGTCCAGGACGTTGCGGAAGGACTTGAAGGTGCTGCGGGCGCGGCGGGTGGCGACGCGCATGCTGTGGACGGAGTCCTCGGCGTCGCGGCGCACGGCCGAGTCCAGTTCGACGATGGCGTCCCGCTGGACGCGCAGGTAGGCCAGGACGTGGTCGCCGGCGGTGCCGGGTTCGGGTGCGGCCTTCGCCTTGCGCTTGCGCTTGGGTGCGGTCTCCTCGAGGGCTCTGCCCAGTTTGGAGGTCGCCGCGGAGGGGCGTACACCGGCTTTGCGGAGCCGCTTCTCGACCTTGTCGAGGAAGGCGGGGTCGCCGTCGTCGGCCAGCTCGACCTCGATCTCGGTCCACTGGACGGCGGCGCCGGTGCCGAGGCGTTCGGCGCGTACGGCGTCCACGGAGACCTCGGCGAGGAGGCCGCCGTCGCCGTCCACGAGGTGGCGGACGTCGCGGTCGGAGACGAGGCGGACCAGCGGCACCACGTCGTGGCCGCGGACCCGGGCGCGGACCAGGCCGGCGAGTTCGTCGGGCAGGGTGTCGGAGAGGGGGGCGCGGATCTCGTCGCGGACACCGGCGGAGACGGGGAGTTTGAGGTGCCAGCCGGCGTCGGAGCCGCCGGTGCGGCGGCGCAGGGTGATCGAGGCCGCGGCGAGGCGTTCGTCCTCGGTGTCGTAGTAGGTGGCGTCCAGCTGTGCCATGCCCTTGTCGATGACGGCCGCGACCCCGGCGACGCCGGTGAGGTCCGGCAGGCCGCTCTCGTCGGACTCGTACTTCCGCTCGATCTCGCGCTTGGTGTCCGCCATGAACCGAATCTAATCGGTGTCATGGCGGTACGACAGGGCCACCGGGGCCAAACCCCCGGGGAAACGGGGGATGGCCGCCGGCCGCTACGCGGACATGGGGCGTTGCACTCGGATGGACTGCAACAGGCCGACGGCGACCCATACGGCGAACATCGAGGATCCGCCGTAGGAGACGAAGGGCAGCGGGAGGCCGGTGACGGGCATGATGCCGAGGGTCATCCCGATGTTCTCGAAGGCCTGGAAGGCGAACCAGGCGACGATTCCGGCCGCGACGATGGTGCCGTACAGCTCGGTCGTCTCGCGGGCGATGCGGCAGGCCCGCCAGAGCAGGACGCCGAGCAGCACGATGATGAGGCCGCCGCCGACGAAGCCGAGCTCCTCCCCCGCCACCGTGAAGACGAAGTCGGTCTGCTGCTCGGGCACGAACTGGCCGGTGGTCTGCGAGCCGTTGAACAGCCCGGAGCCGGTCAGGCCGCCGGAGCCGATGGCGATACGGGCCTGGTTGGTGTTGTAGCCGACGCCGGCGGGGTCGAGGCTGGGGTTGGCGAAGGCGGCGAAGCGGGCGATCTGGTAGTCGTCCAGGATGTGCAGCTGCCAGACGGCGACGGCGCCGATCGTGCCGGCCGAGATCAGGCCGAACACCCAGCGGTTGGAGGCGCCGGAGGCCAGCAGTACGCCGAGCACGATGACGACCATCACCATGACCGAGCCGAGGTCGGGCATGAGCAGGACGATCAGCATGGGGACGGCGGCCAGGCCCAGCGCCTGGAGGACGGTGCGGTGGTCGGGGTAGGGCTTGTCGCCGGCGTCGACCCGGGCGGCCAGCAGCATCGCCATCCCGAGGATGATCGTGACCTTCACGAACTCCGAGGGCTGGAGGGAGAAGCCGCCGCCGAGGACGATCCAGGAGTGGGCGCCGTTGACGGTGGAGCCGAGCGGGGTGAGCACCATCAGGATCAGGAAGACCGAGGCGCCGTAGAGGATCGGGACGGCGGTGCGCAGGGTGCGGTGGCCGAGCCAGACCGTGGCGATCATCAGGGCGAGGCCGATGCCGGTGTTCAGCAGGTGCCGGAGCAGGAAGTAGTACGGGTCGCCCTGGTTGATCTCGGTGCGGTTGCGGGTGGCGGAGAAGACCAGGACCGAGCCGATCATCGACAGGGCGAGGGCGGCCAGCAGTATCGGCCAGTCGAGGCGGCGGGCGAGGGAGTCGCGGGCGAGCAGGCGGGTCCAGCCCGCCCGCTCGGGTCCGTACCCGGAGATGTGGAAGCTGTTGGCGCCGGTCACGTCAGCCTCCTCGCACGCCGTCGGCGGCGGCGTGTCTCACGGTTCTCCGTCGTCGGTGTGCCCACCGTCGCGGCCTGCTGCTGCCCGTCCGGCTCGGGCGTGCCCTCCTGGCTGGCCCGCTGGTCCTTCGCCGGGTCCTTGGCGACCTTCGGGGCGTGGATGGAGCCGTCGGTCTGGATCTTCGGCAGCTTCTTCTGGGGGGTCGGCAGCAGGGCGTTCTTCTTGCTGATGGTGCCGTCGTCGGCGACGCCGTAGAGGGCGTCGTATATGTTGCGCACGGCCGGGCCGGAGGCCCCGGAGCCCGTACCACCCTGGGAGATCGTCATGACGATCGCGTAGTCCTTGGTGTACGTGGCGAACCAGGAGGTGGTCTGCTTGCCGTAGACCTCGGCGGTGCCGGTCTTGGCGTGCATGGCGATCTTGTCCTGGGGCCAGCCGCCGAACCGCCAGGCGGCGGTACCGCGGGTGGCGACGCCTTCGAGGGCGTCGTCCATCTGGGCGAGGGTCGACTTGCTGACCGGGAGCTTGCCGTGGGCCTTCGGCTCGATCTCGGTGACCTGCTTGCCGTCGGCGCTGACGACGGCCTTGCCCACCGTCGGGTTGTACAGGGTGCCGCCGTTGGAGATGGCGGCGTAGATGGTGGCCATCTGGATGGGGGTCACCAGGGTGTCGCCCTGTCCGATGGAGTAGTTGATCTCGTCACCGGCGCGCATCTTGTTGCCTTCGAGGCAGTTCTCGTACGCGATCTGCTCGACGTAGGAGCCGCCCTTCTTGCCGGTCTTGCACCAGCCGTCCTTGTTGGCCTCCCAGTAGGACTGCTTCCACTCGCGGTCGGGGACCCGGCCGGTGACCTCGTTGGGCAGGTCGATGCCGGTCTCGGCGCCGAGGCCGAACTGGTGGGCGGCCTTGTAGAAGTAGTCCTTCGGCTTGCCCTTGGGGTTGATGCCGCCGTCCTTCTTCCACTCGTTGTGGGCGAGCTGGTAGTAGACGGTGTCGCAGGAGACCTCCAGGGCCCGGCCGAGGTCGATCGAGCCGTGGTTCTGGGACTCGAAGTTCTTGAAGACCTGGCCGCCGACGGAGTAGGAGCTGGAGCAGTTGTAGCCGCCGTCGAAGTCGTAGCCGGCCTCGACCGCGGCGGCCGTGGAGACCACCTTGAAGACCGAGCCGGGGGCCGCCTGGCCCTGGGTGGCTCGGTTGAGCAGCGGGTAGTTGGAGGCCTTGCCGGTGAGCCTCTTGTAGTCCTTGGCGGAGATGCCGCCGACCCAGGCGTTGGGGTCGTAGTTGGGGTTGGACGCCATGGCGACGACCCGGCCGGTCTTGGCCTCCATCACGACGACGGCGCCCGCGTCGGCCTTGTACCGCTCCTGGGTGTTGCGGTCCCACTCCAGGCGGGCGGCCTTCATGGCCTCGTTCAGTTCGTACTCGGCAACTCGCTGGACGCGGGCGTCGATGCTGGTGACGAGGTTGGCGCCGGGCTGGGCGGCGTCCGCCTCGGCCTCGCCGATGACGCGGCCGAGGTTGTCGACCTCGTAGCGGGTGACGCCGGCCTTGCCGCGCAGTTCCTTGTCGTACTGGCGCTCCAGGCCGGAGCGCCCGACCTGGTCGGAGCGCAGGTAGGGCGAGTCGGTGTCCTGGGCCTTGGTGAGCTCCTCGTCGGTGACCGGGGAGAGGTAGCCGAGGACCTGGGCGGTGTTGGAGCCGCCGGGGCCGGCGTAGCGGCGGACGGCCTGGGGTTCCGCGGTGATGCCGGGGAAGTCCTCGGCGCGTTCGCGGATCTGGAGGGCCTGCTTGGCGGTGGCCTCGTCGGTGATGGGGATGGGCTGGTAGGGCGAGCCGTTCCAGCAGGGCTGGGGGGTCTCGGCGTCGCAGAGCCGGACCTTCTCCCGCACTTCCCTGGGCTTCAGTCCGAGGACACCGGCGAGCTTGGTGAGGACACCGACGCCGTCGTCCTTCATCTTCAGCAGTTCGGTGCGGGAGGCGGAGACGACCAGCCGGGTCTCGTTGTCGGCGAGCGGCACGCCGCGCGCGTCGAGGATGGAGCCGCGCACGGCCGGGTCGACGACCTGCTGGACGTGGTTGCCGGAGGCTTCCTTGGCGTATTCGGCGCCCTCGCGGATCTGGAGGTACCACAGGCGTCCGCCGAGGGTGCCGAGGAGGGAGAGCACGAGGATCTGGATGACGACGAGTCGGATCTGGACCCGTGGGGTCCGCCCGGTCTCGGGGATGTTGGTCACTGTGGCTGCCGCCCCCTCTCAGTGCGCCGACGTGTGTGCGCGTACGAATGATGAACGGCCGACCTGTGAGGCTCCGTTCCGCCTCGACAAACCCGTTCGGGTGAACTCGGGGGTGCTCACAGGCGCTTGACCCCCTTGATGCGTCCGGCCCGGGCAGTGCGCGCACGCGCCGCCTTGACCTTCAGGCCGCCGAGGCCGCCGCGCTGGCTGCCGATGCGCAGTCCGGTGCCCGAGGAGAGCCAGCCGCTGGAGATGTCGGACTTCGGGGCGGAGGCGCCGCCCTCGGCGAGCGGGTCGTTCTCCGCGCGCCGGGCCAGGGCCATGATGCCGGGGACCACGAAGGGGGCGAGCAGCAGGTCGTAGAGGGCGGCGGTGAACAGCAGGCTCGTCAGTCCGACGTGGCGGGCGGCGGTGTCGCCGACGAGGGCGCCGACCCCGGCGTAGAGGAGGGTGGAGCCGATGGCCGCGCCGACCACGACGAGCATGGGGCCGGTGGCCGACTTCAGGCGGCCGTTCTCCGGTTTGATCAGCCCGGCGAGGTAGCCGATGACGCAGAGCACGAGGGCGTAGCGGCCGGCGGCGTGGTCGGCGGGCGGGGCGAGGTCGGCGAGGAGGCCCGCGCCGAAGCCGATGAGGGCGCCGCCGACGTGGCCGTAGACCATGGCGAGGCCGAGGACCGTCAGCAGGAGCAGGTCGGGGACGGCGCCGGGCAGGTGGAGCCGGGCCAGGACGCTGACCTGGAGCATCAGGGCGACGACGACGAGCGAGGAGGAGAGCAGGATCCGGTTGACACGCATGGGACTTCAGCTCCTACTGCTCTTCTTGCGGGTACTGGCCGTCGACGGGCAGGCCGGACGGGGTGACGGTGACCGTCACGGTCGGCGTGGGCTTCGGCTTCGGCTTGTCGGGAAGCACGGTGTCGCGGGGGTCCTTGCCGGGCGCCTGGACGACGACGCCGACGATGTCGAGCTTGGTGAAGCTGACGTACGGCGTGACGTAGAGGGTGCGGGTGAGGTCGCCGCCTGAGGGGTCGACGCGATTGACCACGCCGACCGGCACGCCGGGCACGAAGGGCTTGTCTGCCTGCGAGCCGAAGGTGACCAGCCGGTCCCCGCGCTTGATCTCCGCCTTGCCGTTGAGGAGTTCGACGCGCAGCGGTCCGTCGCCCTGGCCGGAGGCGAAGCCGAGTTCGTCGTTGCCCTCCATGCGGGTGCCGACGGTGAAGTCGGGGTCGTTGGCGAGCAGCACGGTGGCGGTGTTCGGGCCGACCGTGGTGACCCGTCCGACGAGGCCGTCGCCGTTGAGGACGGTCATGTCGCGCTCGATGCCGTCGGCGGCGCCGGCGTCGATGGTGATGGTCCAGGAGAAGCCCTGGGCCGCTCCTATCGCGATGACCTCGGCGCCCTTGATGCCGTACTGGCCGGTGCCGGCGACCTTCAGCATCCGGTCGAGCTGCTTGAGTCTGCTGCGGTTGCGGTCGTCGCTGCCGAGTCTGGCCTTGAGAGCGGCGTTCTCCTTCTCCAGCGTGGCGATCCGGTCGTGCCGTTCACCGGAGTCGCGGATCGCGGAGACCGCGTTGCCGACGGGGTCGACCGCGGCCGAGACGCCGTTCTCGATCGGGCCGAAGACGGTGGCCGCGGCCTGGCGGGCACCGTCGACCGGCGAGTCCTCCCCACCGCGGATGTCGACCGTGATCAGCGCGAACGCTACGGCGACCAGCAGCACCAGGAGCAGCCGGCTCTCTCGTGTGTCCCTCACGTGCGGCGGCCGTGCCCTTCCTCATAGGAATTGTTCGAGCCCCAGGGAAACCCGAGGGCCGCTTTGGGAGCTTATGCCTCTATATCAACGATCCGCCGTACGAGAGGAGATCATCTCGTACGGCGGAATCGAAGAGTTACGTCATCTGCGCGGCTGGGCGTCCAGGACCTGCTGGAGCGCCTCGAACTCTTCGACGCACTTGCCGGAGCCGAGCGCCACGCTGTCGAGGGGGTCCTCGGCGATGTGGATCGGCATGCCGGTCTCCCGGCGCAGCCGCTCGTCGAGGCCGCGCAGCAGGGCGCCGCCGCCGGTGAGGACGATCCCGCGGTCCATGATGTCGCCGGACAGCTCCGGGGGGCACTTGTCGAGGGTCGTCTTCACCGCGTCCACGATGGCGTTGACGGGTTCCTCGATCGCCTTGCGCACCTCGGCGGCGGAGATGACGACGGTCTTGGGCAGTCCGGAGACGAGGTCCCGGCCGCGGATCTCGGTGTGCTCGTCGGAGTCGAGGTCGTACGCCGAACCGATCGTGATCTTGATCTGTTCGGCCGTCCGCTCACCCAGCAGGAGCGAGTACTCCTTCTTGATGTGCTGGATGATCGCGTTGTCCAGTTCGTCGCCCGCGACGCGGATGGACTGCGCCGTGACGATTCCGCCGAGGGAGATGACCGCGACCTCGGTGGTGCCGCCGCCGATGTCCACCACCATGTTGCCCGTGGCCTCGTGGACCGGCAGGCCGGAGCCGATGGCCGCGGCCATGGGCTCCTCGATGATGTGCACCTGGCGGGCGCCGGCCTGGGACGACGCCTCGATGACGGCGCGGCGCTCGACGCCGGTGATGCCCGAGGGCACACAGACGACGACCCGCGGACGGGCGAGGTAGCGCCGCTTGTGGATCTTCAGGATGAAGTAGCGGAGCATCCGCTCGGTGATCTCGAAGTCGGCGATCACGCCGTCCTTCAGCGGGCGGACGGCGACGATGTTGCCGGGGGTGCGCCCGATCATCTTCTTCGCCTCGGCGCCGACCGCGAGGATGCCACCGGTGTTCGTGTTGATCGCGACGACGGACGGCTCGTTGAGTACGATCCCGCGACCCCTGACGTACACCAGCGTGTTGGCGGTCCCGAGGTCGACAGCCATGTCACGGCCGATGAACGACATTGAGTTCCCCATGAGGATTCGTCTGGCCTTCCCGCTGGCTTTTGAGGGCTTTTCAGGTCGGCGAGGTGGGTGCTGTGACGTGAAGGCTTCCATCGTAGACGCGCCTTCGCGGACACGGCGTGAGGGTCCTTCGCCATTGTCAGCAGATCATGTACCGGATCGCTCCTGGAGACGAGCGTTCGGGGGCTCACGTTCCCCCATACGCCCCGCATATGCCAGAAAGTCCGGGGGCTTTGCCCCCGGGCTCTCTGGTCTGCGGCTTTGTCGTCAGGCGCGACCGGGGAAGAAAATCTTCACCTCGCGCTCCGCGGACTCCTCGGAGTCGGAGGCGTGGATGAGGTTCTCACGGACGATCACACCGAAGTCGCCGCGGATGGAGCCGGGCGCGGCGGCGATCGGGTCGGTCGGGCCGGCGAGCGCGCGCACGCCCTCGATGACCCGCTCGCCCTCGACGATCAGGGCGACGACCGGGCCGGAGGACATGAACTCCACCAGCGGCTCGTAGAACGGCTTGCCCTTGTGCTCGCCGTAGTGCTGCTCCAGCGTCTCCTGGTCCAGCGAGCGCAGTTCCAGCGCGGTGATCGCCCAGCCCGCCTTGCGCTCGATGCGGCCGATGATCTCGCCGGTCAGGCCACGACGGACGGCGTCGGGCTTGAGCAGGACGAGGGTGCGCTGGGTCACGACAGGCTCCTTGGTGCCTCGGGTGTGCGGGAAGACGAGGTTACCCGGCGTGTCCGGGCACCTGTCACACAGCGTCAGGTGTAGTGGCCTCGGCCTGCGCCGCGAACCGCGCCTTCGCCTCGTCGATCTGCCGGCCGTAGTGCACGGACGCCCACCACAGGGCCGCGAAGGCGAGACCGAGGACGAACATCGTCGGCACCACGAAGCCGGCGGCGATCAGCAGCACCTGGAGGGCCCAGCCGAGGGCGACGCCGCCGGGCCGGGTCACCATGCCGCACAGCAGCAGGCACAGGAACATCCCGATCCCGCTGACCGTCCACACGGCCGTCATGGACAGGTCGGGATCCTTCATGGCGACCAGACCGGCGAAGCCGATCACGAAGAACTCGCCGATCAGGGTCGACGCGCAGAGCGTACGCATGCTTGAAAACCTCAGCCCTTCCCCAGCAACAGCCGGGCCTCGCCCACGGTGATGACGGAACCCGTCACGAGCACACCGCCACCGGTGAACTCGCCCTCCTCCTCGGCCAGCGTGATCGCGGCCTCCAGGGCGTCCGGCAGCCGCGGCTCGACCTGCACCCGCTCGTCGCCGAACACCTCCACCGCGACGGCGGCCAGTTCGTCGGCGTCCATCGCGCGGTGGCTGGAGTTCTGGGTGATCACCACCTCGGCGAAGATCGGCTCGAACGCCTCCAGCACCCCGCGCACGTTCTTGTCGCCGCTGGCCCCGACCACGCCGATCAGCCGGCTGAAGTCGAAGGCCTCGCCGATCGCCTCCGCGGTGACCCGGGCGCCCGCGGGGTTGTGCGCGGCGTCCAGCACGACGGTCGGCGAGCGGCGTACGACCTCCATCCGGCCCGGCGAGGAGACGGCGGCGAACGCCTTGCGGACGGTGTCCCCGTCGAGCGGCTCGGCGCGCACCGCGCCGACCCCGAAGAACGCCTCCACCGCGGCCAGCGCCACGGCCGCGTTGTGCGCCTGGTGGGCGCCGTGCAGCGGGAGGTAGATCTCCGGGTACTCACCGCCCAGGCCGCGCAGGGTGACCAGCTGTCCGCCGACGGCCACCTGCCGGGACACCACGCCGAACTCCAGGCCCTCGCGGGCGACCGTGGCGTCGACCTCCACGGCCTTCTTCAGCAGCACCTGCGCCGCGTCGACCGGCTGCTGGGCCAGGATGACGGTGGCGTCCTGCTTGACGATCCCGGCCTTCTCCACGGCGATCTCGGCGGGGGTGGAGCCGAGCCGGTCGGTGTGGTCCAGGTCGATGGGGGTGACGACGGCGACGTCGCCGTCGATGACGTTGGTGGCGTCCCAGGAGCCGCCCATGCCCACCTCGACGACGGCCACGTCCACGGGTGCGTCGGCGAAGGCGGCGTACGCCATGCCGGTCAGCACCTCGAAGAAGGACAGCCGGTACTCCTGCTGGGTGTCGACCATCTCGACGTAGGGCTTGACGTCCTGGTACGTCTCGATGAACCGCTCGGCGGAGACCGGGGCTCCGTCCAGGCTGATCCGCTCGGTGACCGACTGCACGTGCGGGCTGGTGTACCGGCCGGTGCGCAGTTCGAAGGCGCCGAGGAGGGCCTCGATCATGCGGGCGGTGGTGGTCTTGCCGTTGGTGCCGGTGATGTGGATCGAGGGGTACGAGCGCTGCGGCTCGCCGAGTACGTCCATCAGGGCGGCGATACGGCTGACCGACGGCTCCAGCTTGGTCTCGCCCCAGCGGGTGGCGAGCTCCGCCTCGACCTCGCGCAGGGCCTTGTCGACCTCGGGGTCCTCGGGGCGGCCGGGGACGTCGGGGGTCGGGGCTCCGCCCTGGGTGCGGAGGGTGCGGCTGCCGGCCTCGATCACCGCGAGATCGGGGTCGCGGTCGGTCTCTTCCGCGACGATCTCGTCGAAGGGGTCGATATCACTCACGGGGCCAGTCTAAGGCGGCGCCTGTCGCGGGGGACGGCCGCCTGTCGAGGGGGGCGGCCGGTCCTGTCCGGCGACTGCTGCCCGCCCGTGGCCGATCGCGCAGTTCCCCGCGCCCCTGGGTATGCCGCCGCCCCCGGCGCTTCACAGCTCCGGCACCTCTGAATAGGCCGCACGCGGACGGCGGTGGTCGGTCCTGTCCGGCGACTGCCGCCCGCCCGTGGCTGATCGCGCAGTTCCCCGCGCCCCTGGGTATGCCGCCGCCCCCGGCGCTTCACAGCTCCGGCACCTCTGGGTGGGCCGCACGCGGCCGGGGGTGGTCGGTCTTGTACGGCGACTGCCGCCCGCCCGTGGCCGATCGCGCAGTTCCCCGCGCCCCTGGGTATGCCGCACGCGGACGGCACCATGCAGATCCGGCTCCCCTGGGGGTGCCGCATGCGCCCGGCGCCATGCAGATCCGGCGCCTCTGGGGGTGCCACATGCGCCCGGCGCTTCACAGCTCCGGCGCCTCTGGGTGGGCTGCCGCGGGCAGTTGCGCTGCTCATCGGTCCAGCCGCGGGCAGTCGTGCCGCTGGGGCGGCACGGGTGGGCGCGGCGGCACCCCGCGAGCGCCGGGTTGCGCGACGTCCCCGCGGCAAGCGAAAGGCCCCGGAACTTTGCAGCTCCGGGGCCTCAAATGACGTGGCTACGCCGCAGGCAGGCGGTCCAGTTGGGACTGGAGGCGGGTGATGTCCTCGTCCGCCTTGGCGAGGCGGCCGCGGATCTTGTCCACGACGTTGTCCGGCGCCTTCGCCAGGAACGCCTCGTTCCCGAGCTTCGCGGTGGCCTGCGCCTTCTCCTTCTCCGCCGCCGCGAGGTCCTTCGCGAGCCGCTTGCGCTCCGCGGCGACGTCGATCGTGCCCGAGAGATCGAGCGCGACCTCCGCCCCCGCGACCGGCAGGGTCGCCGTGGCCGCGAAGCCCTCGCCCTCCGGCTGGAGGCGCAGCAGCTGCCGGATGGCGGCCTCGTGGGACGCCAGCGCCGTACCGTCCAGGGACAGCCGCGCGGGGACCCGCTGGCCGGGCTGGAGACCCTGGTCGGCACGGAAGCGGCGGACCTCGGTGATGACCGACTGGAGGCTCTCGATCTCCTGCTCGGCGCCCCGGTCACGGAAGCCGCTGTCGGCCGGCCACTCGGCGACGACGACCGACTCACCACCGGTGAGGGTGGTCCAGAGGGTCTCGGTGACGAACGGGACCACCGGGTGCAGCAGCCGGAGCGTGACGTCGAGGACCTCGCCGAGGACCCGCTTGGAGACCTCGGCCGGCTCCCCGCCCTCCTGGAAGGTGGTCTTGGACAGCTCGACGTACCAGTCGAAGACCTCGCCCCACGCGAAGTGGAAGAGGACGTCGGAGAGCTTCGCGAACTGGAAGTCGTCGTAGAGCGCGTCGACTTCGGTGACCACGGAGTTGAGCCGGGAGAGGATCCAGCGGTCCGTGGACGACATCGCCGACGGGTCCGGCAGCGGGCCCTCAACCGTCGCGCCGTTCATCAGCGCGAAGCGGGTGGCGTTCCAGATCTTGTTGGCGAAGTTGCGGGAGCCCTGGACCCAGTCCTCGCCGATCGGGACGTCGACGCCGGGGTTGGCGCCGCGCGCGAGGGTGAAGCGGAGCGCGTCGGAGCCGTACTTGTCCATCCAGTCCAGCGGGTTGACCGCGTTGCCGAAGGACTTCGACATCTTCTTGCCGAACTGGTCGCGGACCATGCCGTGCAGGGCGATGGTGTGGAACGGCGGGGTGCCGTCCATCGCGTACAGGCCGAACATCATCATCCGGGCGACCCAGAAGAAGAGGATGTCGTAGCCGGTGACCAGGACGGAGTTCGGGTAGAACTTCGCGAGCGACTCGGTCTGTTCGGGCCAGCCGAGGGTGGAGAAGGGCCACAGGCCGGAGGAGAACCAGGTGTCGAGGACGTCGGTGTCCTGGTGCCAGCCCTCACCGGTGGGGGCCTCGTCGTCGGGGCCGACGCAGACGACCTCGCCGTCGGGGCCGTACCAGACCGGGATCCGGTGCCCCCACCACAACTGCCGTGAGATGCACCAGTCGTGGAGGTTGTCGACCCAGTCGAAGTACCGCTTCTCCATCTCCTGCGGGTGGATCTTGACGCGGCCGTCGCGGACCGCGTCACCGGCGGCCTTGGCGAGCGGGCCGACCTTGACCCACCACTGCATGGACAGGCGCGGCTCGATGGTGGTCTTGCAGCGCGAGCAGTGGCCGACGGAGTGGGCGTACGGCCGCTTCTCGGCGACGATCCGGCCCTCGGCGCGCAGCGCGGCGACGATCGCGGAGCGCGCTTCGAGCCGGTCCAGGCCCTGGAAGGGGCCGTGGGCGGTGATGACGGCGTGCTCGTCCATGACCGCGATGGCCGGCAGGTCGTGCCGCCGGCCGATCTCGAAGTCGTTGGGGTCGTGCGCCGGGGTCACCTTGACGGCACCGGTGCCGAACTCGGGGTCGACGTGCTCGTCCGCCACGACCGGGATGGAACGGTCGGTCAGCGGCAGCTTGATGAGCTTGCCGACGAGGTGCTTGTAGCGCTCGTCCTCGGGGTGGACGGCGACGGCCGTGTCACCGAGCATCGTCTCGGCGCGGGTGGTGGCGACGACGATGGTGTCGTCCCCGTCGCCGTACTTCATGGAGACGAGCTCGCCGTCGTCGTCCTGGTACTCGACCTCGATGTCCGAGATCGCCGTCAGACAGCGCGGGCACCAGTTGATGATGCGCTCGGCGCGGTAGATCAGCTCGTCGTCGTAGAGCCGCTTGAAGATGGTCTGGACGGCCTGGGACAGGCCCTCGTCCATCGTGAAGCGCTCACGGGACCAGGCGACGCCGTCGCCGAGGCGGCGCATCTGGCCGCTGATCTGGCCGCCGGACTCGCCCTTCCACTGCCAGACGCGCTCGACGAACGCCTCGCGGCCCAGGTCGTGGCGGGACTTGCCCTCCTTGGCGAGCTCGCGCTCGACGACGTTCTGGGTGGCGATGCCGGCGTGGTCCATGCCCGGCTGCCACAGCGTCTCGTAGCCCTGCATGCGCTTGCGGCGGGTCAGAGCGTCGATGAGCGTGTGCTCGAAGGCGTGCCCGAGGTGCAGGCTGCCGGTGACGTTGGGCGGCGGGATGACGACGGTGTAGGGCGGCTTGTCGCTCTTGGCGTCCGCCTCGAAGTAACCGCGCTCTACCCAGCGCTCGTACAGCGGCCCCTCTACATCGGCCGGCGCGTACTGGGTCGGCAGTTCGGTGCTGGGCGCTGGTGGCTGCTGATGAGCGTTCTCGGTCACGGGCCCAGTTTAGAGGTGTCGCGGCCTCGTCCCGAACACGTTTCTTCTGTAACGGTGCGACCCCCGGTGCCGTTCTCCGGGCGGGATTGCGTCAGGATGTCGTGAACACATAAGCATCTGGAGGGGAACCCAGAAATGAGCTACAACCAGCCGGGCCCGTACGGCGGGCAGCCCCAGCAGCCCGGTCCGTACGGCCAGCCGGGACCGTACGGCCAGCAGCCGCAGGCCCCTCAGCCCGGCTACGGCTACCCCCAGCAGCCCCAGACCCCGCAGCCGGGTTACGGCTACCCGCAGCAGGGCGCCCCGGGCGTCCCGCCCCAGCAGCCCCCCTACGGCCAGCAGCCCCCCTACGGCCAGGCGCCGTACGGCGCTCCCCCGGCCCCGGGCGGCGGCAAGAAGAAGACGGGCCTGATCCTGGGCGCGGTGGCCGTCGTGGCGGCGATCGGTGTGGGCGTGTACTTCGTGGTCGGCGGAGGCGGCGGCGCGGGCGGCGTCGAGGACGACGGCCCGCACAAGCTGACGGCGCCGGCGTCGGTCCTCGACGGCGAGTACAAGAAGGGCAACGGCGAGGACGTCGACGCGATGACGGACGACGAGCTCAAGGACGCCGAGTCGTGGGGCATCAAGGACCCCAAGCACGTCGGCGCCAGCTACACCTCGGGTGAGGGCGTCAGCGCGAAGAACCTGATGTTCTCCGGCGTCTACGGCACCATCGAGGACCCGGAGAAGGTCGTCGACGCGATGTTCGCCGAGATGAAGAAGGAGGCGGAGGGCGACGAGGACGCCAAGCTGGTCGGCAGCCCGAAGGCGTTCACGCCCGCCGGCTTCGACAACGGCGTGCTGAAGTGCCAGGAGAGCGAGACCTCCGAGTCCGGTCAGACCATCACGATGCCGCTGTGCATCTGGGGTGACCACAGCACGGTGTCCTACGTCTTCTCCTTCGACCTCGCGGCCCTGACCGCCGGGAAGAGCACGTCCATGGAGGACGCCGCCGAGCAGACCGCCAAGCTGCGCGACGACGTCCGCGTCAAGGTCTGACGGTCGTAGGCGCGTTCACGACGAAGGGGCCCCGGTCGACTCGACCGGGGCCCCTTCGCATGCGCGTTGCCGCTACGCCGTCTTCTGCTCGCCCGAGCCGCGCCCGCGGGCGTCCCGGGGGATCAGGGTCGGGTTGACGTTGGAGTGGACGACGTCGGCGGTGATGACCACGCGGGCCACGTCCTTGCGGGACGGGACCTCGTACATCACCGACATCAGGACCTCCTCCATGATGGCGCGCAGACCGCGGGCGCCGGTCTGGCGGAGGATGGCCTGGTCGGCGATGGCCTCCAGGGCCTCACGCTCGAAGTCCAGCTCCACGCCGTCGAGTTCGAACAGCCGCTGGTACTGCTTCATCAGGGCGTTGCGCGGCTCGACCAGGATCTGGAGCAGGGCCTCGCGGTCCAGGTTGTGGACCGAGGTGATCACCGGGAGACGGCCGATGAACTCGGGGATCATGCCGAACTTGACCAGGTCCTCGGGCATGACGTCCTCGAACTGGTCCTTCGCCTCCAGCTCCCGCTTGGAGCGGATCGTGGCACCGAAGCCGATGCCCTTGGCGCCGGCCCGGGACTCGATGATCTTCTCGAGGCCCGCGAAGGCGCCGCCCACGATGAACAGGACGTTCGTCGTGTCGATCTGGATGAACTCCTGGTGCGGGTGCTTGCGGCCGCCCTGCGGCGGGACCGAGGCCGTGGTGCCCTCCAGGATCTTCAGCAGGGCCTGCTGCACGCCCTCGCCGGAGACGTCCCGGGTGATGGAGGGGTTTTCACTCTTCCTGGCGACCTTGTCGATCTCGTCGATGTAGATGATCCCGGTCTCGGCCTTCTTGACGTCGTAGTCCGCCGCCTGGATCAGCTTCAGCAGGATGTTCTCGACGTCCTCGCCGACATAGCCCGCCTCGGTGAGCGCCGTGGCGTCCGCGATGGCGAACGGCACGTTCAGCATGCGGGCCAGGGTCTGGGCGAGCAGGGTCTTGCCGGAGCCCGTGGGGCCGAGCAGGAGGATGTTGGACTTCGCCAACTCGATCGCGTCGTCACGGCCGTTGGCGCCGCCGTTCTCACCGGCCTGGACGCGCTTGTAGTGGTTGTACACCGCGACGGAGAGCGCCTTCTTGGCCGCCTCCTGGCCGACCACGTACCCCTCGAGGAACTCGTAGATCTCGCGGGGCTTGGGGAGTTCCTCCCAGCGCACCTCGCTGGTCTCCGCGAGTTCTTCTTCGATGATCTCGTTGCAGAGGTCGATGCACTCGTCGCAGATGTACACACCGGGCCCTGCGATGAGCTTCTTGACCTGCTTCTGGCTCTTGCCGCAGAACGAGCACTTGAGCAGATCGCCGCCGTCACCGATGCGTGCCACGGTGTGCTTCCCCTTCGCCTGGGAGACGCCTAGGTCCAGCGGCTCCTGGTGCTGCCTTAATCCGACGGTACCTTGCCGGGGGCCTCGTTCGGGCCCCCCTTGGCACGGTTCACTTTGTCGTGCACCGCGCCAGGGAGCGCCCGACGATACATCCTCCGGGTCAGCGCACGGCCGC
Organism: Streptomyces sp. NPDC000983; assembly: GCF_040299205.1. NCBI lineage: Bacteria > Bacillati > Actinomycetota > Actinomycetes > Kitasatosporales > Streptomycetaceae > Streptomyces > Streptomyces sp. NPDC000983. The sequence goes on from NZ_JBEPBM010000005.1 coordinate 28,717, forward strand.
GTTGTTCATCTTCCGGGTGGAGATGATCTGGTCGATCAGGCCGTACGAGAGCGCTTCCTCGGCCGTGAGGATCTTGTCGCGCTCGATGTCCTCGCGGATCTTCTCGATCGGCGTGGTGGAGTGCTTGGCCAGCATCTCCTCCAGCTGCGCACGCATCCGGAGGATTTCGTTGGCGGCGATCTCCAGGTCCGAGACCTGGCCGCGGCCGGTCTCGCTGTACGGCTGGTGGATCAGCACCCGCGCGTTCGGCAGCGCCATGCGCTTGCCGGGCGTACCGGCGGCCAGCAGGATCGCGGCGGCGGAGGCCGCCTGGCCCATGCAGACCGTCTGGATGTCCGGCTTCACGAACTGCATCGTGTCGTAGATGGCCGTCAGCGCCGTGAAGGAGCCACCGGGGCTGTTGATGTAGACCGAGATGTCCCGGTCGGGGTCCATCGACTCCAGGCACAGCAGCTGCGCCATGACGTCGTTGGCGGAGGCGTCGTCGATCTGGACGCCGAGGAAGATCACACGCTCCTCGAAGAGCTTCGCGTACGGGTCGTACTCGCGGATGCCCTGCGAGGTGCGCTCGACGAAGCGCGGGATGACGTAGCGGGACTCCGCCGCGGGACCCGTGTACTCGGCGCGCGTGCGGTCGTAAATGCCGCTGCCGGGGAAGTCGTTCACTGTCTCTCTCCTAGGGGCTGAGGCGGTCGGCTGGGGGCTGCGCAGGGGGTGTCAGGCCCCGGTGCCGCCGCCGCCCGGCATGTTGGCGGCCGTGGTGATGACCTCGTCGATGAGGCCGTACTCCTTGGCCTCCTCCGCGTCGAACCAGCGGTCGCGGTCGGAGTCGCGGGTGATCTGTTCGAAGGACTGGCCCGTGTGCTGGGAGGTCAGCTCGGCCATGCGCTTCTTGGTGTGCAGCAGCCGCTCGGCGTGGATCTTGATGTCCGACGCGGAACCGGCCAGGCCGGCGGAGGGCTGGTGGATCAGGATCTCGGCGTTCGGCAGGGCGAAGCGCTTGCCCGGGGTGCCGGCGCTGAGCAGGAACTGGCCCATCGAGGCGGCGAGGCCCATGGCGATGGTCACCACGTCGTTCTTGATGTACTGCATGGTGTCGTAGATCGCCATGCCGGCCGTGATCGAGCCGCCGGGGCTGTTGATGTACAGGTAGATGTCCTTGTCCGGGTCGGCGGCAAGGAGCAGCAGCTGTGCGGTGATCTTGTTGGCGATGTCGTCGTCGACCGGCTGGCCGAGGAAGATGATCCGCTCGTTGAGCAGCCGGTTGTAGACCTGGTCGCCGAGGCCACCACCGATGGAAGGCTCGCCGGCGGCTGAGGGCATCAGATTCGTCACGTATCCACCTGCTCGTCTTACGACGGCGCCGGGCCGTCTCACGTTTCCCTAGCTGGGCTGGAGCCGATTCGGGGACTCCCCTGCCCTCTTATTCATGGACCCTAACGCGCTGCTCCCTTCGGGGAATCCCGGAGCAGGGAGTGTTCGCCGGGGGCGTAGCGCAGTGGTCACATTTCGTGCGTGGGCGACTGCGGGTCGTCCGTGGTTGCTCGCGCCCCTGAGAGGTACGTCCACTCGCCGCGGAACCGAAGGGGCCCTGGGGAATCACTCCCCAGGGCCCCTTCTACGCGCTATGCGGTGCCGTCGGCTCAGGCCTCGGGCTTGTCCTCGGTGGCGTCGGCCTCGGTGGCCTCGGCGGCGACCTCGGCGGCCGTCTCGACCTCGTCCTCGTCGTCCAGGTCGATGACCTCGCCGTTGGTGTCCTTGACCGTGGCCTTCTCGACCACGACGGCCAGGGCCTTGCCGCGGGCGACCTCGCCGACCAGGAGCGGAACCTGGCCGCCCTCGACGACGGCCTGGGCGAACTGGTCGGGGGACATGCCGGAGGAGGCCGCACGCCGCATGAGGTGCTCGGTGAGCTCCTCCTGGTTGACGTTGAGCTTCTCCTGCTTGACGAGCTCGTCGAGGACGAACTGCGTCTTGATGCCCTTGACCGCGGCTTCCTTGGTCTCGGCGTCGAACTCCTCCTCGGTCTTGCCCTGGATCTCCAGGTACTTCGCGAGGTCGAGGCCCATCTGGCCGAGCTGGTGGTGCTCCAGGTTGTGCTTGCGGGTGTTGATCTCGTCCTCGAGCAGCTTCTCGGGGACGGGCACCTCGACGAGCTCCAGCAGCTTCTCCAGGACGCGCTCCTGGGCCTGCGTGGCCTGGTCGTACTGCTTCATGTTCTCGAGGCGCTTGCGGCTGTCGGCCCTCAGCTCGTCGAGGGTGTCGAACTCGGACGCGAGCTGCGCGAACTCGTCGTCCAGCTCGGGCAGTTCGCGGGCGGCGACCTGGGTGACCTTGACGGTGACCTCGGCCTCCTTGCCGGCCGCGGAGCCGCCCTTGAGCTCGGAGGTGAAGGTGGCCTCGGCCCCGGCCTCCAGGCCCTTCACGGCGTCGTCGATGCCGTCGAGCAGCTCGCCGGAGCCGATCGTGTAGGAGACACCGTCGGCGATGCCGTCCTCCAGGACCTCGCCGTCGACCTTGGCCTGCAGGTCGATGGTGACGACGTCGCCGTCCTCGGCGGCACGCTCGACCGGGGAGGTGGAGGCGAAGCGCTCGCGGAGCTGCTCGACCGACTTCTCGATGTCGTCCTCGGTCACCTCGACGGCGTCGACCTCGACCTCGATGCCGGAGAAGTCCGGGATCTCGATGGCCGGGCGGATGTCGACCTCGGCGGTGAAGTTCAGCGTCTCGCCGTCCTTCAGCTCCGTGATGTCGACCTCGGGCTGGCCGAGGACGTTGAGCTCGGCCTCGTTGACCGCCTCCGTGTAGAACTTCGGAAGCGCGTCGTTGACGGCCTCCTCCAGCACGGCGCCACGGCCGAACCGCTGGTCGATGACCCGGGCGGGGATCTTGCCCTTGCGGAAGCCCTTCACCGTGACCTGCTGGTTGATCTTCTTGTACGCCGCGTCGAGGCTGTCCTTGAGCTCCTCGAAGGGCACCTCGACAGTGAGCCGAACCCGGGTCGGGTTCAGGGTCTCCACGGCGCTCTTCACGGTTCGGTCTCCTTGTGGCTGACTTCTTGGGTTCTGCCGGAGCCAGACTGGTCCCGGCGGATTCGCCGCCCGGGGGCTTCAGTGGATGAGAGACACGGGCGCGCAGCTTGCATAGTAACCGCAGGCACTGAACAGCCCAAAGGCGATCACTCGGGATGATCGGGCAGGTGGTCGGGGTGGCGGGATTTGAACCCACGGCCTTCCGCTCCCAAAGCGGACGCGCTACCAAGCTGCGCCACACCCCGTCTGGTGCGACACGTAGGGTACATGCCCGCAGGCCATGGAGCTGCCGCATTTACGGGGTGTGCACCCAGGGGGGCCGACCCGCTACGATGCCTTCAGTGCCGCGGTCGACTGACCTGCGGCGCGTCCTGTGCGGGCGTAGCTCAATGGTAGAGCCCTAGTCTTCCAAACTAGCTACGCGGGTTCGATTCCCGTCGCCCGCTCTGCAACGGCCCGGGGCCGGCCGGAGGATCTGATCCTTCGGCCGGCCCCGGTTTGGTTTGTCCGTATGTTCAGCCGTCCGGTTGTCCTGATGCGGGGCCGCCGGGGCGGGCAGGGGTGAGCGCCGCCGCTCGGTCCGTGGGGCGAGGGCGGGGCCGGGGGTCAGAACTGGATCGAGTTGATCGTCTCGGCTATCGAGTCGAGGAAGCGCTGGATGTCGTCGGCCATGCCGGTCGAGGCCAGGAAGAAGCCGAACAGCACGGCGACCACGGCGGGGCCGGCCTTGAGGGAGCCGCCACGGATCAACACCACCATGATGATCGCCAACAGCAGCACCACTGACAGCGAAATGGCCACAACTGATCACACCCTCGGTCGGTCGCTCTCCCGGCCCGGGGGTGCCATCCCCGCGCACCCCCGCCAGAACCATCGTGCCACCAACAGGCCCGCCCTATGCGGCGGGTGGGGCATCAGTGGCGACAACTCCGCCCGGTCCAGGGGGCACCGGACCGCGCGCCCGGCCATCCGGGGTGCCCCGCACGGCAATTCGAAGTGACACTCGAACGAGAAATTCGACGTGATCGTTTCCATGTCCACACAACGTGTTCGCGGGTATTTCGAATTGTCATCACAGGTGCCGCCAAGCGCCCTTCGGGGCTGCCGATATGTACCATTTGACATGGATTCATCGACACAAAGCGGTCACATCTCGCTTACAACCGCCACTTATTCACCCGGCCGGTACGGCGACCACGGCGCACGTTTTACGAATACGCACAGCCGCCGCTAGGGTGCCTCAGATGTTCCACGCCGCCTCGTCCCCCGAAAAGGCAAACCCGCCGCCACCGCACGGCCGCCAAGGAGCACCACTGCCGCCGGTCCGGCACCAGCAGGACAGACCCGGGCAGCGGCCGCCCGACGGCAAGCGGCGCGACGCCTTCTTCGACAACGCCAAGTTCCTGGCGATCGTGCTGGTCGCCGTGGGTCACACCTGGGAGCCCCTGAAGGGTGACAGCCGGGTCCTGGAGGCGCTGTACACGGTGGTGTACGCCTTCCACATGCCGGCGTTCATCCTCATCTCCGGCTACTTCTCGCGCAGTTTCGACATGCGCCCCGACCGGCTGCGGCGGCTGATCACCGGTGTCGCCGTGCCGTACATCGTCTTCGAGACCGCCTATCCGCTGTTCAAGCGGGCGATCGACGACGACCCGAGCATGAGGATCAGCCTGCTCGACCCCTGGTACCTCACCTGGTTCCTGGTCGCGCTGTTCGTGTGGCGGCTGACCACCCCGGTCTGGAAGCTGATCCGGTATCCGCTGCCCGTGGCGCTGGGCATCGCCATGCTCGCCTCCGTCTCCCCGGAGATCGGCGACGATCTGGATCTCCAGCGCGTGCTGCAGTTCCTTCCGTTCTTCGTGCTCGGGCTGAGCATGAAGGCCGAGCACTTCCACCTGGTGCGCCGGCGCTCGGTGCGGATCCTGTCGGTGCCGGTGTCCGCGCTGGCGCTGGCCGTCGGCTGGTGGTCGGTGCCGCGGATGAACACCGGCTGGTTCTACCACCGTGACTCCGCGCAGGAGTTGGGCGCGCCGTGGTGGACCGGGCCGGTCATGGTGCTCGCGCTGTTCGGCTGCTCCCTGGTGCTGACCGCGTGCTTCTTCGCCTGGGTGCCGCGTCGCTCCCTGTGGTTCACCGCGCTGGGCGCGGGCACGCTGTACGGCTATCTGCTGCACGGTTTCGTGGTGAAGGCCGGCGACTACCAGGGCTGGTTCGAGACCGCGTGGCTGCACGGCCCACTCGGCGCGCTCTTCGTGACCGTCCTCGCGGCGGCCGGTGTCACCCTGCTGTGCACCTCGCCGGTGCGCAGGGTCTTCCGGTGCGTGATGGAACCCGAGATGAGGTGGGCGTTCCGGCCGGACGCGGCGCGGTCGGCCCGCGAGCGGGAGCGGGAACGGCAGCCGGTGCGGGAGGCGGAGCGCGAACGGTCGACGGTCGGTGCCTAGGCGCGCCGCAGCCGTGGCCGGTTCACGGGTGGGGCAGGCCGAGGAGTGCGCGCATTCCGGCGTACTTCTCGGTCAGGCGCCGGCGGGTCGGCTCGTCCAGGACGGCCAGCCGCACCGGGTCCGCGTTGTGTGCGAGGTCCGACTCCTTCACCAGCAGCGCGCCCGGCGTCGCCAGGATCCGCCCGGCGTACTCGCGCGGCGGCTCCCCCGGCCGCTTGCTGACGGCGCGGACGATGTCCTTGGTACGGCGGCTGAGCGCGGCCTCCTCCAGCCAGCGCTCGGAGAGGGCGTCGTCCTCCACCGCGTCGTGCAGCCAGGCCGCCGCGATCTGGTCGTCGTCGCCGCCGCGGGCCCGGACGCCTTCGGCGACCGCGCTCAGGTGCTCGGCGTAGGGCCTGCCCGCCTTGTCGGTCTGGCCCTCGTGGGCGGCGCGCGCGAGGGCCTCGACCTCGGTGAGCGTGAGCGGTCGGGTCATGCCTGGCCCCCTGACCGTGCCGTGACCGTGGGGCCCTCGCGGGAGATCAGCAGCAGGGCGCGGTCGTCGTTGACGTCCTTGGCGACCGCCTCGATGAGGTGCCAGGCGGCGCCGTGGAAGCCGCCGACGACATAGCGGTCGGCCTCGCCGGTGAGGCGGTCGATGCCCTCGACGATGTCCCGGTCGGAGGTCTCCACCAGTCCGTCCGTGAACAGCATCAACACGTCCCCGGGGCGCAGCGAGCCCTTCACCGGGTCGAACTGGGCGCCGTCGTACACGCCCAGCAGCGGGCCCTCGGCGGCCTTCTCCTCCCAGCGGCCGCTGCCGGCGCTGAGCTGGAGGCCCGGCGGATGGCCCGCGGAGTACAGCTCGTAGTCACCGGAGTCGAGGTCGAGGACGAGGTGGATGGAGGTGGCGAAGCCCTCGTCCCAGTCCTGGCGCAGGAGGTAGCCGTTGGCGGCCGGGAGGAAGGCGTGCGGGGGCAGGCTGCCGAGGAGGCCGCCGAAGGCGCCGGACAGCAGCAGGGCCCGGGAGCCGGCGTCCATGCCCTTGCCGGAGACGTCCGTCAGTACGGCCTCCAGGGTGCGGCCGCCGTTGGTCCGGGCCGCGACGACGAAGTCGCCGGAGAACGACTGGCCGCCCGCCGGGCGCAGCGCCATCTCGCGGTGCCAGCCGTTGGGCAGCTGCGGCAGCTTGCTCTGCACCCGGATGCGTTCGCGCAGGTCGAAGAGCATGGTGCCGCCGCGCCGCCAGGGCACGCCGACCCGGCTGCGGAACTGCGCGATGAGCAGGCCGACGAACCCGCAGGCCGCGACCACCAGGACCACGCCGGGGGTGACCCGGGCGGCGCCCTCGGTGTACGGGCCGAGCCGCACGGACTCCACGATGAGCGCGGTGGCGGAGGCCGCGTACAGGCCGAGGAGGCTGGCCGGGCGGAGCAGCAGGCCGCCGACGACGATCGGCAGGACCAGCGCGGCCGGTGAGGCCCAGACCGGGTTGGCCAGCGTGACGGCCGCGATCAGCGGGACGGTGAGGAGCAGTCCGGCGAGCGCGATCCAGTCCGAGCCGTCGCCGCGGAAGTAGTCCACGGCGCTTCTGCGCAGGCCGACGCGGACCCGGTGCCACTGCATTCGCAACCGGGCCGCGAACGTGTCGGCGGCGGCGCGCCGCTCTCGTCCTGCTGCCATTAGTTCGGGACCCTATCCATCGGACCAGGTGCTTGGCACGGGAGGTCCCACTTGTCCCCCGTCCGAGGCTCGACTTCACAGTCAACGCCACTGGAAGCCGTCGTGCGGCCAGCCGGAGGAAATTCCCTGGCTCGTCCCGCATTGCCCTGGTAGGCATGGGACATGGGGACACACTTCACCACCGGTACCGCCATCGACCTGCGACAGCTGCGACCCGAGCAGTGGGACACCTGGTACGACGTCCTGCTGCGGGCCTTCGGCGGGGTGCCGGAACCCTCCGAAGAGCGTGAACTGTACCGGGAACTCACCCAGTTCGACCGCTCCTTCGGCGCCTTCGACGGCGACCTGTGCGTGGGGTCGGCCGGGGCGTTCCGCTTCGGTGTGACCGTGCCCGGCGGCGCCTCGGTGCCCGCGGCGGGCGTGACGATGGTCAGCGTCGCCGCCACCCACCGGCGGCGCGGCATCCTCACGTCCATGATGCGCAGGCAGTTGGACGACGTACGGTCCTGGGGCGAGCCGCTGGCCGTGCTGACCGCCTCCGAGCCCGCCATCTACGGCCGGTTCGGGTACGGCGTGGGCACCTTCCAGCTGGCCGCCGAGATCGACACCAGCAGGGTGCGGCTCGCGGTACCGGACGGGACGGACGGCGTACGGCTGCGGTACGCGGAGCCGGTGGACGCGATCGACGCCTGCGAGGCCGTGTACGGGCCGCTGGTGCCGGCGCGGCCCGGGATGCTGGCCCGGCGGCTGCCCGGCTGGGAGCGGGTCGGGGTGCTCGATCCGGCGGGACGGCGGGAGGGGGCCTCGCCGCTGCAGTGCGTGATCGCGGAGCGGGACGGCGAGAGCGTCGGGTACGCCCGGTTCGCCGTGAAGCCGGAATGGGACGCGGGCGGGCCCCGGGGCACGGTGGTGCTGCACGAGCTGGCCGGCCTGGACCCCGCGGCGCAGGGCGCGCTGTGGCGGTTCCTGTTCGACATCGACCTCACCACGACCCTGCAGGTGAACGGGCGTCCGGTGGACGAGGCGTGGCAGTACCAGGTCTCCGACATCCGGCGCTGCCGTCCGCGCTTGAAGGACGCGCTGTACGTGCGACTCGTCGACGTCGGGGCGGCGCTCGGCGCGCGGACGTACCAGGCGCCGGTGGACGTGGTGTTGGAGGTCGAGGACGCGTTCTGCCCCTGGAACGCCGGGCGTTGGCGGCTGTCGGGGGACGCGAAGGGCGCCTCCTGCGAGCCGACCCGGGACGCGGCCGATCTGGCCCTGTCCGTACGGGAGTTGGGGTCGGCGTATCTGGGTGGGGTGAGCCTGGCGTCGTTGGCCGCGGCGGGACGGGTGCGGGAGTTGCGGGCGGGTGCGCTGGCGGAGGCGTCGGTGGGGTTCGGCTCCGCCGTCGCGCCGTGGATGCCGCACGGGTTCTAGAAGGTCCCGACCCCGGACCCCGGGGGCGAACCGAGGGGCCCGGGCGGCCGGGTGCCGGTCAGCGGCGCTGGCACTTCGGGCACCAGAAGAGGTTGCGGGCGGCGAGGTCCGCGGTGCGGATCTCGGTGCCGCAGATGTGGCAGGGGAGGTTCGCCCTGCGGTAGACGTAGACCTCGCCTCCGTGGTCGTCCACGCGGGGCGGGCGGCCCATCGCCTCCGGGGTGTGCTCGGGGCGGACGGTGTCGATGCGGTTGTTGCGGACGCCCTCGTGCATCAGCTCCACGAGGTCGGTCCACATCGCCTCCCACTCGGCGGGGGTGATGTCCCTGCCCGCGCGGTAGGGATCGATTCCGTGGCGGAAGAGGACCTCGGCGCGGTAGACGTTGCCCACGCCCGCGATGATCTTCTGGTCCATCAGCAGGGCTGCGATCGTGGTGCGGCTGCGCGCGACGCGGCGGTACGCCGTGGTGTGGTCGGCGTCGGTGCGGAGGGGGTCCGGGCCGAGGCGGTCGTGTATCGCCTGCTTCTCGGCGGGGGTGATCAGGGCGCAGGTCGTGGGGCCGCGGAGGTCCACGTACGTGGTGTCGTTGGTCAGGCGCAGGCGGACCGTGTCCGTGGGTGGGGGTTCGGGGGTGGGGCCGAAGCCGACCTTGCCGAAGAGGCCGAGGTGGATGTGGACCCAGGACTCGGTGAAGCCGAGGAAGAGGTGCTTTCCGTGGGCCTCGGTGGTGGTGAGGCGGGTGCCGGTGAGGAGGGCGGCGGCGTCCGAGAACTTGCCCTGGGGGCTGGTCACCTGGGGGGCTGTGCCGGTGAAGGCGGCGGCGTAGTCCTTCGCCAGGCGGTGGATCGTGTGCCCCTCCGGCACGGTGGCTCCTTGTGTGGTTGGGTTTTCGCCCCCGCCGCCCCTTCCCGGCCCGACCCCGGGGGCGCTGCCCCCGGACCCCCGTTCGGCCCTTGAGGGGCCTTGTCCTCAAACTCCCCCAGAGGGGGCGCCCCCAGACGGGCTGAAAGGGGCGGGCCTTGTCCTGGACAGCCGGGCGAGGTGGAGGGGGCGGGCCCTGTCCTGCGAAGCCGGACGGCGTGGATCGGGCGGGTCGGGCGGGTTGGGGGTGCTGTTACTGCTGGGGGTGGTGTGCGGGGATCGGGGGGAGGTCGCCGGTTGTCTCGTAGGTGGCGAGCATCTCGATTCGGCGGGTGTGGCGGGCGTCGCCCGAGTACGGGGTGGCCAGGAACGTCTCGATGAACTTGGTCGCCTCGTCCTGGGTGTGCATCCGGGCGCCCACGGCCACGACGTTGGCGTTGTTGTGCTGACGGCCCAGGGCCGCCGTCTCCTCGCTCCAGGCGAGGGCCGCACGGACGCCCTTGACCTTGTTCGCCGCGATCTGCTCGCCGTTGCCGGAGCCGCCGATCACGATGCCGAGGGCGTCGGGGTCCGCGGCCGTGCGCTCGGCGGCGCGCAGGCAGAAGGGCGGGTAGTCGTCCTGGGCGTCGTAGATGTGGGGGCCGCAGTCGACGGGCTCGTGCCCCGCCGCCTTGAGCCATTCGGCGAGGTGGTTCTTGAGTTCGTAGCCCGCATGGTCGGAGCCGAGATACACGCGCATGGGAGGAGTGTGTCATGCGCTCCCGGGTAGCGGCGTGAGGGGCCCGCCGAAGGCAGATCTGTGAGAAAGACTACAGAACCTCAGAGAAACCTCAAGTAACGATCTGGATTCAAAGGTTCACGAATCCATTTACCTCCGATTCACTGGACCGGCTCGTGCGACACCACCTGTTCGCGCACGAGTTCCCCCCTCCCCCGGCGCAAAGGAAATCCATCCAATGACCTCGCAGCCGAACCCGACGAAAACCGGAACCGGCGATCCCGGTTCCGGTCTCCAGGCTGGGCTGAAGAACCGGCACCTCTCGATGATCGCCATCGGCGGTGTGATCGGCGCCGGTCTGTTCGTGGGCTCCAGCTCCGGTATCGCCACCGCGGGCCCCGGCATCCTGCTCTCGTACGCGCTCGTCGGCACGCTCGTGGTGCTGGTGATGCGGATGCTCGGCGAGATGTCCGCCGCCAACCCCACCTCCGGTTCGTTCTCCGCGCACGCCGACCGCGCGCTCGGCAGCTGGGCCGGGTTCTCCATCGGCTGGCTGTACTGGTTCTTCTGGGTCGTCGTCCTCGCGGTCGAGGCGACCGCCGGCGCGGTGATCCTGGAGGGCTGGATCCCGGCCGTCCCGCAGTGGGCCTGGGCGCTCATCGTGATGGTGGTGCTGACCGCCACCAACCTGGTCTCCGTCGGCTCCTACGGCGAGTTCGAGTTCTGGTTCGCCGGGATCAAGGTCGTCGCGATCGGCGCCTTCATCGTGGTCGGCGGGCTCGCCGTCTTCGGTGTGCTGCCGGGCGTCGACGCCGATTCCGCGGGTCTGGGCAACCTCACCGACCACGGCGGCTTCCTGCCCAACGGCCCCGGCGCCATCCTCACCGGTGTGCTGCTCGTCGTCTTCTCCTTCATGGGCAGCGAGATCGCCACCCTGGCCGCCGGCGAGTCCGAGGACCCGCAGCGGGCCGTCACCAAGTCGACCAACAGCATCATCTGGCGCATCGGCGTCTTCTACCTGGGCTCGATCTTCGTGGTCGTCACCCTGCTGCCCTGGGACTCCGAGGCGATCGCCGAGGACGGCTCGTACGTCGCCGCGCTGGACTCCCTCGGGATCGCGCACGCCGGTCAGATCATGAACTTCATCGTGCTGACCTCGGTGCTGTCCTGCCTCAACTCCGGTCTCTACACGGCCTCCCGGATGGCCTTCTCGCTCGGTCAGCGCGGTGACGCGCCCAAGGCGTTCGCGAAGACCACCCGCCGGGGTGTGCCCGTCGTCGCGATCACGGCGTCCGTGGTGTTCGGTTTCGTGGCGGTGTTCTTCAACTACAAGTTCCCGGACTCCGTCTTCCTCTTCCTGGTCAACTCCTCCGGTGCCGTCGCGCTGTTCGTGTGGCTGGTGATCTGCTTCTCGCAGCTGCGCATGCGGAAGATCATCATGCGGGAGTCGCCGGAGAAGCTGGTCGTCCGGATGTGGCTGTACCCGTACCTGACCTGGGCCGCGGCCGGTCTGATCGTGTTCGTGCTCGGCTACATGCTGACCGACACCGAGCACGACGGACGCAAGACGGTCCTGCTGTCGCTGCTGGTCGCCGCGGTCGTGCTGGCCATCGCCTTCGTCAAGGAGAGGGTCCGCCGCCGCCGTCCGGCCGAGGTGGGGAAGGTCCGTACCGAGGCCGACAAGGTCGAGGTCGGCTGAGCCCGTCGCCGTACCGCACCGGAAGGGGCCCTTCGGGGCCCCTTTCCCGTGTTCAGAGGATGGTGAAGCTCTCCTTCACCTCGTCGTACGTGCTCAGCGCCCGCTCCTCGATGCCGGGCTGGTACCAGGTGTTGATCTGGTACGACTTGCCCTTCTCGTTGAAGCCCAGCAGCTGGGCGTGCCAGGGGACGCCCTGGAGGGTGAAGGTGTACTCCCACACGACCGCCGGATAGCCGCGGAACGTCGTCTCCTCCAGCCGGATCTTCCGGTACGCCTGCCCCTGGTGGGCGTTCTGCTCCGAGGTCTCCCACGTCGTCATCAGGTCGCCGCGGGCGAGGGAGGACTTGGCGACGAGTTCCTGCCTGCCGTCGGGCGAGGTGTAGTGCACCTCGGCACCCGTCTTCACGTCCCGCCGCCAGCCCTCGGGGGTCACCCAGGCGAACCCCCCGGCCTCCGCGCGCGCTCCCGGCGGCAGGGTCCGCGGGCGGGCGGTGCCCTCCACGGTCGGGGAGGGCGAGTCGGTCGCCTGCGCGGAGGACGGGGTCGGTGAGCCGCCCGCCTTGTCGTCCCCGGGCGGACCCGGGTTCAGGAGCAGCACCACGGCCACGACGGTTCCCGCGGCGACCACTCCCGCGGCGGCGAGGAGACCCGTCCGGCGCCCGTTGCGGCCCTCGTTCCGCCGATCGCCCGGCACGGCGGGGCCGAGCGGTTCGCCCGGGGGCATGACGGGGTCGGGCGGTTCGGCGGGAGGGGTGGCGGATCGGTCGGGGGTGGGACCGCGGGTGGCCGCGGGGGTGGAGTCGGGGGTGGTGGCGGCCGCCACCCTGGCCGCCGCGTCGGCGTCGACCCTGGTTTCCGCCTCGGACGCCGCCCTCGTCTCCGCCTCCGCGGTCTCCGCCCGGGAGGCAGCGGCCCCGGCCTGCGTCTCGGCCGAGGCCAGGGACGAAGCCGGAGCCTGCGCCGGGGCCGCCGACTCCCGCCGCGGGTTCTCCCTGACCAGCGAGACGCCCGCCGTCGTGGCGAGCCGCGGGCGTCCGAAGTCGTGCGTGGGGCGCGGGGCGTCGGACCGCTCGGGCGGTGCGGGCTGCCGGGGGTCCGCCCCCTCCGGCGCCTCCGGTGCGGCGATGGACGCCCGCCCCTCGGCAACCGGCGACGGCTCCGGTTCCTCCACCCTGCCCACCGCGACCGTAGGCGTGGGCGGTGGAAAGGCGATCGGCCGCAGGGCGTTCTCCAGGTCCCCGAGCCCCGGCCGCAGTTCGGGCTCCTTCTCCAGCAGCGCGGCCAGGACGGACGCCAACGGTCCGGCGGAGGAGGGCAGTTCCGGCTCCTCGTAGAGGACCGCGTGCAGGGTGGCCAGCGTGGTCTCCCTGCTGAACGGGGAGCGGCCGCCGAGTGCCGCGCACAGGGTGGCCCCGAGCGACCAGATGTCGGACGGCGGGCCCTGCGGGCGCCCGGAGATGCGCTCGGGGGCCATGTAGTCGGGCGAGCCGACCAGCATGCCGACCATGGTGAGCGCCTTGGCGTCCTGGATCGCCGCGATGCCGAAGTCGGTGAGGACCACGCGCCGCGCCCTCGACTCCACCAGGACGTTGCCGGGTTTGATGTCCCGGTGCAGCACGCCCCGTTCGTGCACCTGGCGCAGGGCGGCCACCAGGCCGACGCCGATCCGGGCCGCCTCGGCGGGGTTCAGCGGCCCGTCCTCGACGATGAGCCGTTCCAGGGAGCGGCCGGCGACCAACTCCATGACGATCCACAGCCGTTCGCCCTCGTCCACGACGTCGTACACGCGGACCACGTTGGGGTGGTCGATGCGGGCGGTGGCGCGGGCCTCGCGCAGGGTGCGTTCACGGCGGGTGCGGGTGTCCTCCGCGTCGAGGCCGTCTATCCGCATTTCCTTGATCGCGACCGGCCGGTCGAGGATTTCGTCGACGGCTCGCCACACCCGCCCCATTCCACCCTGGCCGATACTCTCGGCCAGTCGATAGCGTCCGGTCACCAGCAGCCCTGGAACCCCGCCGCTCCTCGTGTTTCCCGTATTCCCCGGCAATCCGCTGCACCCCCTCAATTCCCCACGGAGCCTGTCCGTTTGAAACACGATGGTCACACTTCGAGCCACACCAGCATAGTGCGGAGAAATCTTGTGGTACCTCTTCAAGTACTGCGAATTCAGGCGCAGCCAAGGGGGACGAACATGAGTTCTCGTCGTACGACGACCATCGCGGGATCGCTGGTTGCAGCATCCTTCTCGGCAGTGTTGATCCTTCCCTTCTCCGCCGCGGCGGATGACGAGGGACCTCAGAGCAGCAAGGGGGGAAAGGCCGTCGACGAGGCACCGGCGGGAGTGGAACTGACCACGACCCTGCCCGAGAAGATCTCGGTCGACAACAAGTCGCGGGAGACCGCCATTACCGCCACGGTGAAAAACGAGGGGACCGAGGAGAGCGGCGAGATCAGGCTTCTGGTCGTCGGATTCGACGGCCTGACGGTCAAGAATGTTCAGGGCTGTTCAGAGATCGCCGAAAGCGATCTGCCGGAGGGTTCGAACAGCGGATTCGCCTGCGCGGTGGACAATCTCGCGGCCGGGGATTCGAAATCGTACGACGTCGAGGCGACGTACGACCTGGGAAAGACGGGCAAGATCTGCCTGCCCGTCCAGACCCCGTCGGGTGACAAGACGTACTGGCAGCAGGGCCCGGTGCCGTTCGGTACGACGAACCCGTCGCCGAACGCCCCCGCCACCCCGCTGCTGCTGGGCACCGACAACCAGCCGGTGGCACCCGGCGGGGACGAACTGGCCGAGACCGGCGCCCTCGGACGCGACGCCCTGCCGCTGGGGGCGGCCGGGGCGGCGCTCATCGCGGCCGGCGCGGCCGGGCTGTGGTGGTCGCGGTTCCGGCGGCCGGTGACACGGGAGAGCTGAACCCGCGTTCCACGCGCAAAGGCTCGCCGGTCCGACCTCTGGAGGTCGGACCGGCGAGCCTTGTGCGCGGGGCGGGGGCCCTACTTGTCGAGGAGCTTCCAGGCCGTGGGCAGCAGGCCCATCGCCAGGGCCGCCTTGAGGGCGTCGCCGATGAGGAACGGGGTGAGGCCGGCCGCGACGGCGGCGGACACCGACATCCCGGCCGACAGGGCCAGGTACGGGACGCCGACGGCGTAGATGATCGCCGAACCCAGCAGCATCGTGCCGGCCGTGCGCAGCACCGAGCGGTCTGCGCCGCGGCGGGCGAGGGCGCCCACGGCGGCGGAGGCGAGGAGCATGCCGAGGATGTAGCCGAAGGAGACGCCGATGCCGTGGCTGCCGCCCGCGAACCACGGCACGCCCGCGAGGCCCGCCAGCGCGTACAGGGCGAGCGCGGCGACACCGCGGCCGGCGCCGAGGGCGGTGCCGACGAGCAGCGCGGCGAAGGTCTGGCCGGTCACCGGGACCGGGGAGCCCGGCACGGGCACGGCGATCTGGGCGGCGAGCCCGGTGAGCGCGGCGCCGCCGACCACGAGCGCGATGTCCCGGACGCGGGAGGCGGGGAGCAGGTCGGCGAGGACCTGGCCGGTGCGGGTGGGTGCGGCGACTGCGGCGGTGCTCATGGTGACTCCGCGAGGGTTGGGGCAGGTGGGGACACGGCGACGCTATCCCAGCGGCCCGGGGCCGATCACCGTCAGTGGTCGACAAAGCCCGGAACGTGGGCTTGGTGGGCTCTTCACAAAGGAAGGCGGTTACGCACCCCTGGACGTGATGCCGGTCACTGAGGTGAGGACGCGCAGCTCACGAAGGGCGCCACGGAGGCTCTGTAGGGTTCCGCCAATTCGTCGGGGTGAGGGGCTCCGTACCCTCCGTGGCGTACCTGTCCGCATTCTGGGCAGCCCTTTCTCCTGAGCGGACACGGCACCCAGACTGTGGGCGTTTTTGCCCCCTCACGCATTGGACGAGCCGCGCCCATGCCCAGCACCACAGTCGAGACACCGCCGCAGCAGGACGGCGTCTCCCTCTCCCACGGCCTCAAGCAGCGCCACCTGTCGATGATCGCCCTCGGCGGTGTCATCGGCGCCGGCCTGTTCGTCGGCTCCGGCGCCGGTATCGCCGCCGCGGGCCCTTCGATCGTCGTCGCCTATGTCCTCTCCGGCCTCCTGGTGATGCTGGTGATGCGGATGCTGGGCGAGATGTCGGCCGCCTACCCCTCCTCCGGTTCCTTCTCCGCGCACGCCGAGCGGGCGATCGGCCCGTGGGCCGGTTTCACCGCGGGCTGGTCCTTCTGGGTCCTGCTCTGCACGGCGGTCGGCCTGGAGGGCATAGGCGCCGCGAAGATCGTCACCGGCTGGCTGCCGGGGACGCCGGAGTGGGCGTGGGTCGCCCTGTTCATGGTGGTGTTCTGCGGCACGAACCTGGCCGCGGTGAAGAACTTCGGCGAGTTCGAGTTCTGGTTCGCCGCGCTGAAGGTCGGCGCGATCACGCTGTTCCTGGGACTGGGCGTGCTGGCCGTCGCGGGTGTGCTGCCCGGCACGGACTCCCCCGGCACCTCGAACCTGACCGACTTCCTCCCCAACGGCAGCGAGGGACTGATCATCGGCCTGCTGGCCTCGGTCTTCGCGTACGGCGGCATGGAGACGGTGACCATCGCCGCCGCCGAGTCGGAGAACCCGGTCAAGGGTGTGGCGAGCGCCGTGCGCACCGCGATGTGGCGCATCGCGCTCTTCTACATCGGCTCGATGGCGGTCATCGTGACCCTCGTCCCGTGGGACTCCCCCGAGGTCCTGGAGAAGGGCCCGTACGTCGCCGCCCTCGACGAGCTCGGCATCCCGGGCGCCGGCCAGCTGATGAACGTCGTCGTCCTGGTCGCGCTGCTGTCGGCGATGAACGCCAACATCTACGGCTCCTCGCGCATCGCCTACTCCCTGGTCCGGCGGGGTCAGGGGCCGAAGGCGCTGGGCCGGGTCTCCTCGGGCGTCCCGCGGATCGCGGTCCTGGCCTCCTCGGTGTTCGGCTTCGCGTGCGTCCTGCTCAGCTACTGGCGTCCGGACGACGTCTTCCCGTGGCTGCTGAACATGATCGGCGCGGTCATCCTGGTCGTGTGGATCTTCATCGCCGTCTCCCAGCTGCGCCTGCGCGCCCGTCTGGAGCGGGAGGCCCCGGAGAAGCTGACCGTGCGGATGTGGGCGTTCCCGGTGCTGACCTGGGTCGCGCTGGCCGGCATGGCGGCGATCTTCGTCCTGATGGCCCGCGAGCCGGACACCCGGGTGCAGCTGTACTCGACCGGCGCGATGACCCTGTTCCTGGCCGCCTTCGGCTACGCCCGGCAGCGCAGGCGGGCGGCGGCCGGGAGCTGACCGCTCCCGCGCCTCCCCCCGTTCGCCCTTAATGCTGCTAGCCTGCTATTGCAACTAGCTCGCAATAAGAGCTCTTGTGGCGCCCAGGCGTCCTGCCTCGTGATCGTCTTCTCAGCCTTCACGCGGGCGGGCGGAATGACGGGAGCCCCCGCGAGGACGTGACTCGCGGGGGCTCTTCGCGCCTCGGTACGGGTTACAGGTTGCTGAAGTCGGGGCCCTTGGTACGGCTGCGCTTGATCTCGTAGAAGCCGGGCACCGAGGCGACCGCGAGGGTGCCGTCCCAGAGGCGGGCGGCCTCCTCGCCCTTCGGGGCCGGGGTGACGACCGGGCCGAAGAAGGCGATCTGCTCGCCGTCGTCACCGGGGACCGCGATCACCGGGGTGCCGACGTCCTGGCCGACCTTGTCGATGCCCTCCTTGTGGGAGGCGCGCAGCTCGGCGTCGAACTCGAAGTCCTTCTGGTCGAAGTAGTCGATCAGGTCGGCCGGCAGACCGACGTCGGCCAGCGCGCCGGCGACCGCGTCACGGGTCGGGCCCTGGCCCTCGTTGTGGATACGGGTGCCGAGCGCGGTGTACAGCGGGCCGAGTATGTCCGAGCCGTGCTTCTGCCAGGCCGCGGTCACCACCCGGATCGGCTGCCACGCCTTGGTCTCCAGCAGGTCGCGGTACTCGTCGGGGAGTTCGTCCAGCTTCGGCTCGTTCAGCACGGCCAGGCTCATGATGTGCCAGCGGACCTCGATGTCGCGGACCTTCTCCACTTCCAGCACCCAACGGGAGGTCATCCAGGCCCAGGGGCACAGCGGGTCGAACCAGAAGTCGACGGGGGTCTTCGCGGACGTCGTGGCGGTCTCGGACATGGCTCTCCTTGGGAGGCGGTCGGTTGACATCGGCAACACCCGCCGCTGCCGCCCCCATTCCCGGCTGCCGCCGATTCCCCTGCCGTGGGAGGATCAGCCCTGTCCGCATACTGAACACCCTGTGAGGAGCGTCACCCGTGCCCGGTGAGAACCTGTCCCGCGACGAGGCCCGGGAGCGGGCCGCTCTGCTCTCCGTCGACGGGTACGACGTGTCCCTCGACCTGCGCTCGGCCATCGGCGAGGCGCCCGCGGACGGGCCGCGCACCTTCCGCTCGGTCACCACGATCCGGTTCCGCTGCGCCGAGCCGGGCGCCACGACCTTCGTCGACCTGATCGCGCCGGCCGTCACCGCGGTCTCCCTCAACGGCCGCGACCTCGACGCCGGCGCGGTCTTCGACGGCTCCCGCATCCTCCTGGAGGACCTCGCCGCCGACAACGAGCTGGTGGTCGACGCCCGGTGCGCCTACTCCCGCACCGGCGAGGGCCTGCACCGCTTCGTCGACCCCGAGGACGGCGAGGTGTACCTCTACACCCAGTACGAGCCGGCCGACTCCCGCCGGGTGCACGCCTGCTTCGAACAGCCGGACCTCAAGGCGCCGTTCCGCTTCGAGGTGCGGGCCCCCGAGGGCTGGACGGTGTGGGGCAACGGCGAGGGCCGGCACACGGACGGCGTGTGGCGGTTCGCGGAGACCAAGCCGATCTCGACGTACATCACCTGCGTGGTGGCCGGCCCCTACCACTACGTCACGGACACCTACACGCGCACCTTCGAGGACGGTACGACGCTGGAGATCCCCCTCGGCGCCCTGTGCCGCAAGGGGCTCGCGCCGCACTTCGACTCCGACGACGTGTTCCTGGTGACCAAGCAGGGGCTGGACTTCTTCCACGACCACTTCGACTACCCGTACCCGTTCGGCAAGTACGACCAGGCGTTCGTGCCCGAGTACAACCTCGGCGCGATGGAGAACCCGGGCCTGGTGACCTTCCGCGAGGAGTACATCTTCCGCGGGAAGGTGACCCAGGCGTCGTACGAGGCGCGGGCCAACGTCATCCTGCACGAGATGGCGCACATGTGGTTCGGCGACCTGGTCACCATGGAGTGGTGGGACGACCTGTGGCTGAAGGAGTCCTTCGCGGACTTCATGGGCTCCTTCGCGACGGTCGGCGCGACCCGCTTCACCGACGGCTGGATCACCTTCGCCAACCGCCGCAAGGCGTGGGCCTACCGCGCCGACCAGCTCCCCTCCACCCACCCGGTCACCGCCGACATCCGCGACCTCCAGGACGCCAAGCTCAACTTCGACGGCATCACCTACGCCAAGGGCGCCTCGGTCCTCAAGCAGCTGGTGGCGTACGTCGGCCAGGACGCCTTCCTGGAGGGCGCCCGGCGCTACTTCAAGCGGCACGCCTACGGCAACACCCGCCTCGGCGACCTGCTCTCGGTGCTCGGCGAGACCAGCGGCCGGGACATGGCGGCCTGGTCCCGGTCCTGGCTCCAGACGGCCGGCGTCAACTCCCTCACCCCGCAGGTGCTGCTCGCCCCCGACGGGCGGATCGAGGAGCTGGCGGTGGTGCAGGAGGCCGCCGAGTCGCACCCCGAGCTGCGGCCGCACCGGATCGCGGTGGGCCTGTACCGCCGTACCGGCGACGCCCTCGAACGGTACGCGCGGGCGGAGGTGGACGTCGCCGGTCCGCGCACGGTCGTGGCGGAGCTGGCCGGGGCCGGGGCTCCGGACCTGGTGCTGGTCAACGACGACGACCTGACGTACTGCAAGACCCGGTTCGACGAGACCTCGCTGGCCGCGCTGCGCGAGGGCCTCGGCGACATCACCGATCCGCTCGCGCGCGCCCTGTGCTGGTCGGCGCTGTGGAACATGACGCGGGACGCGCTGCTGCCGGCCCGGGACTTCGTCGACCTGGTGCTGCGGTTCGCCGGGCGGGAGTCCGACATCGGCGTGCTCCAGATGGTGCAGGTCTGGGCGGAGTCGGCGGCCGTGCACTACACCGCCCCCGAGCGGCAGGGCCTCGCCGGCCGGCTGCTCGCCGAGGGCGCCCGGCGCGAGCTGGACGCGGCCGGTCCGGGCAGCGAGCACCAGCTGGCGTGGGCCCGGTTCTTCGCGCGGGTGGCCGACGGGCCGGCCGACTTCGAGCTGCTGACCGAGCTGCTGGACGGCACGCGGACCCTGGAGGGCCTGAGTGTCGACCAGGAGCTGCGCTGGGTGTTCCTGGACGCGCTCGCCGCCCATGACGTGGTCGGCGACAAGGAGCTGGCCGCGGAACTCGCCCGCGACGACACCGCCTCCGGCAAGCGCCACCAGGTGCGCTGCCTGGCCGCGCGTCCGCAGGCCGCCGTCAAGGCGCAGGCGTGGGCGCGGGTGGTGGAGTCGCAGGAGCTGTCCAACGCGCTGGTGGAGGCGACCATCGCGGGCTTCGCCAGGCCCTCGCAGCGGGAGCTGACGGCGCCCTACGCGCAGCGGTACTTCGAGGTGATCGAGCGGCTGTGGGAGGAGCGGTCCATCCAGATCGGCATGGTCGTCGTGCAGGGCCTGTTCCCCTCCCTGCAGGAGTCCGAGGAGACCCTGGAGGCGACGGACGCCTGGCTCGCCGCCCACGGGAGCGCGGCCCCGGCGCTGCGCCGGCTGGTCCTGGAGGCCCGGGACGATCTGGCGCGGGCCCTGCGGGGGCAGGAGTGCGACGCGACGGCGATCGCATGACCTTTGGCCATCGGTTTGTCCGTCCGTGACCGTTACGAAATTCAGGCAAGAGTAACCGTAACCCCTGGTCCCACCCGAACGGACCAGGGGTTTTCGCCGCCTACTCGGCATCCGAACATCCGTCCTTTAGGGCGAGCTTGTCCCCAATTGTCGACGAGCGTGTAACAGGGGTTAGGAGGCGGTCCCGGGGCGGGCATTCCCGGGTCATGAACCACAACACCCCGATCTCCCCCCGCCCCCTCCACCAGCTCGCCGACGTCCGGCGCCGGGTCCTGACGGCCGGACAGCTGCGGGCGCACGGAGTCCCGGCCGCCGAGACGGCCGAGCAGTGCCGGGCGGGCGGACCCTGGCAGCAGATCCTCCCGGGTGTCTACCTGCTCCACCCCGGCCCCCCGACCAGCGAGGAGCGGCTGAACGCGGTGCTGCTGTACGCGGCGCGGGACCGCAAGGCCGGGGTGCCGCCCCAGCCCGGCGCCGGGGACCCGCACCGGCCCGCCGCCACCGAGGCGATGATCACCGGGCTGGCGGCGCTGACCCTGCACGGCTTCTCGTCGGCCCCGCCGCTCACCGCGCTGGACACCTTCGACGTGCTGGTCCCCCGCCTGCGCCGGCTCCGCTCGACGGGTTGCGCCCGCATCGTCCGCACCCCGTCGATGCCGGCGCCGGAGCAGGTCACGGGTCTGCCCGTCGCCCCGGTGGCGCGGGCCCTCGCCGACGCGGTCGCCGAACTCTCGGACGCGGGCGCGGTACGGCGGCTGCTCACCGAGGCGGTGCGCGGCGGCCACTGCGAACCGGCCGCGGTCGTACGGGAGTTGAACCAGGCCAAGCTGCTCGGGCGGCCGCATGTCGTGGACGCGGTGGACTCCCTGGTGGCCGAGGGACGCGCCCTCGCGGAGGACCGGCTGTACGCGATGGTCCGCGAACACGGGCTGCCCGCCCCGCTGTGGAACGTGGACCTGCGGCTGCCGGGCGGCCCGCACCTCGGCGGCCTCGACGCGTACTGGCCCGAGCACGCGGTCGCCGTCGAACTGGACACCAGGACGCCCCGCCAGGACGACGACGCCCAGTGGACGGAGTACGCCCGCAAGCGCGAGCACCTGGAGCGGCTCGGCATCACGGTCGTGCACATCACGCCGAGGAAGCTGCGGGAGTCGACGGAACAGCAGGCGGCGGTGGTCCGCACGGCCCTGATGGCCTCGGCGGACCGGGACCCGGCGGCGTATGTCGTGGTGCTGCCCCGGTAGGAGGGGGACCGGGGCAGCACCCGGAGGGAGTGAAGGGGCCGCCGGGCGGAGGGGACCGGGCGGCCCCTCCGCTCAGGTCGCGGAACGGGCGGCTACCTGCCGCAGAACTCCGCTTCCACGACCGCCTCGCTGTCGCCGGACCAGTCGCCGTTGAAGTTGAAGGACAGGGAGTGGCGGCCGTTGCCGGTGGTGACGGCCTCGGAGACGGAGCCGTGGATGCCGCCGCCGTGGCCCCAGACGGTGGTGCCGCAGCTCAGTTCGCGTTCGATGAGGCCGAGGCCGTAGCCGGCGTTCGGGACGCCCTCGACCTTCACCGTGGTCTTCATCTCCTTCAGCTGCTCGGCGGGGAGCAGCCGGCCGCCCAGCAGGGCGGTGTAGAAGCGGTTCAGGTCGGCCGAGTCGGAGATCATCTCGCCGGCCGCGTACGCCAGGGTGGG
The DNA here is from genome assembly GCF_040299205.1 of Streptomyces sp. NPDC000983. Classification (NCBI taxonomy): domain Bacteria; kingdom Bacillati; phylum Actinomycetota; class Actinomycetes; order Kitasatosporales; family Streptomycetaceae; genus Streptomyces; species Streptomyces sp. NPDC000983. The sequence goes on from NZ_JBEPBM010000005.1 coordinate 51,123, forward strand.
GCTGATCCGGGTGACGTCGTAGGTCGGGCCGGTGGTGGTGGGGGCGAGCTTGGAATAGGCGCGGCTGCTCGGTCCGGGGACGGTGACCCGGGTGCCGGGGACGGAGGTGGCGCGCATGCCGAGCGGGCGGAGGATGCGGTCGCGGATCTCGTCGCCGTAGGGGTGGCCGGTGACCTTCTCGACGACCAGGCCGGCCAGGACGTAGTTGGTGTTGGAGTAGGACCAGGAGGCGCCCGGCGCGAAGACGGGTTCGTGGGTCATGGCGACGGCGACCAGGTCGCGCGGGTCCAGGGTGTCGTAGCGGTGCTCGAAGAACTGGTCCGCGGCCATGTACGTGGAGACGAAGGTGTCGTCGTCGGTGTAGTTGTAAATGCCGCTGGTGTGGTTGAGGAGCCGGCGGACCGTGATCGCGCGGCCGTCGTGGCCGTGGCCGCGGACCAGTCCGGGCAGCCAGGTGTCGACCGTGTCGTCCAGGGAGAGCCGTCCCTCGGCCTCCAGTTGGAGCAGGACGGTGGCGACGAAGGTCTTGGTGATGGAGCCGACTCGGTAGCGGTCGTGGGTGGAGCGGGGCGTGTCCGTCCGGAGGTCGCCGACACCGGTCGTCGCCGACCAGGTGCGGCCCCTCTCGCGTGCGGTGGCGGTCGCTCCGGGCACACCGTCCTTGACCGCCGCCCGCAGGGCGTCCCGGGTGGCGGCGTGTCCGCGGCCGTCGGCGTGGGCGGGTGCCGCGGCGAGCGCGGGACCCGCCAGGGCCGCCGAGACCAGTACGGCGGTGGCCGCCACCAGCGTCGCCCTTGCTCGGTTGGTCCTCATGTCTTCCCCCTTCGTCCGCCGAAGCGTCCGCGCTTCGGACCGGTCGGGAAGGCAGACTCGCCGAGGTTTCCCGAAGGTTGAGCGGTTGTGAGCCGGTTGGGTCAGTTTCAGCCCTTTGTAAGGACCAGTTCGGTGTTCCGGTCGGCGCGGGTGCCGGCGAGGTCGGTCCGGGCTCCGGGGGCGTTGCAGGACAGTTCGCGGTACAGGGCGGCGAGGCCGGTCTGGGAGAGGTCGGTGAAGTCGGTGCGGTGCGGGGCCGCGGCCTCCACGCAGGTGGTGAACACCGAGAGGGTACCGTCCCGGTTGTCGGCGATCTCGATGACCCGGGCGAGCTGCGGGTAGTCGACGTGGGAGGCCGTGGAGATCTCCCAGAAGGAGCGTCCGTCGGGTGCCGAACGGGGTGTGACGGCGTTGCGGTGGATGTGGCCGTTGATCCAGGCCAGGACGTTGCGGTGGCTGCCGAGGAGGGCGATGACCTCCTGGCCGTTGTGGCGTCGTTCGCCGGGGCGGGCCGGGTCGCGGCGGGTGTTGTCCATGGTCTGGCTGGTGTGGTGGCTGAAGACGACGGCGTAGGAGTCCGCGTTCTCCCGCAGGGTCCGGTCCAGCCAGCGCAGCTGGGCGCTGCCGATGGAGCCCTCGTAGTGGCCGCCGGCGTCGGTGGTGTCGAGGCTGATGCCGATGACGTCGTCGGCGATGCGGAAGCTGTAGTACTGGGTGCCCGCGTCGAGGTTGGCCGAGGAGTAGCCGTGGCCGGCCGGGCCGACGCCCCGGTAGGCCGGGTCGAGGTGGGCCTTGATGTACTCGCCCTGGGTGTAGGGGGCGCGGCGTTCGTCGGCGGTGACCGGGCGCATGTCGCGGGCGTGGGCCTTGAGCAGCTCGCGGAACCGGGCGCCCTCGGGGTCCTGGGCGTTTCTCAGGGCCTGCTGGAGCTTCTTGGCCTCGGCCGCGTCCAGGTTCATCAGTTTGCGGCCGCCGACGGCGAAGTCGGTGAGGTAGGTGTCGCCGTGGCTGGCGTAGCAGCCGAGCGGCATGGCGTCGTGGTTGCCGACGGTGGAGTACCAGGGGATGTTCAGGCCGGGGCTGCGCAGCTCGCGGGTGGCGGCGGCGAGGAAGCCCTCCAGGTGGGGGAAGCCGCGCTGCTTGTCGGCGTCGCGGACGGCCGAGTCGGGCTGCCAGTACTGCTTCAGTCCGCTGTCCAGGACGCCCTCGTAGTGGCGGGGGTCTCCGGAGTTCGGGGTGATGCGGCCGCCGCTGAGCGCGGTGAGGAACCAGTCGAGTTCGGTGCGGGCGTTGTTGTCGGTGTTGTCGCCGGTGGTGACGGCGAACTGGAGCGGGGCGCCGGTGGCGGGCCCGACGCGCAGCGAGTTGACCCGCTCGACGAGGGAGACGGCGCCGTGCACGGTGAGCGCCTCGTGCGGCCGCCAGGCGTGCACGTCGGTGGAGCGCAGGAACTCCAGGCGCATCGGGTGCTGGGCGTCGATGATGTGCAGGTCGGTGAGCTGCACGAACGCGGCGAGTGTCGTACGGCGTTCCGTGCGGCCCGACTTGGGCTCGGCCAGCTCGGCGCGCACGATCCGGCGCCAGCCGGGTCCGCCGGTGAGCCTGCGGTACCCGGAGGTGCCGCGGGGGGTGGCGACGGAGGCGAGGGTGGTGCCGCGACTGTAGGGGGCCTGCGGCGGGAAGGCGGCCCGGCGCGCGGAGGCGACCGGGGTCTCCTGGGCGGCGGCCGGGGTGCCGGTGGTGGTGGCGGCCTGGCTGTCGGTGGGGCGCAGGGCGTAGCCGACTCCGGTGGAGAGGGACACCGCGCCGGCGGCGGCGAGGACGGAACGGCGGTGGACGCCCAGCGCGGAGCTGGCGACAGAGCGTGTGCGCGACATGGCGCGGTCTCCCCGAGTGCGTGACGCGTCGGCAGTGGTCGCGGGCGTCGCTGTCGCGAACAACCCGCTCGCTCTGGATCGTTGGCACCGGGGATGACCTGCGCGTGAACGAGACGGCAACGCGCAGCGCCGATCACCGTACGTGGATCTTGGCCCACCCTGGGTGCCCCCGGGCGCCCTTGAGTGCTCCTCGGGCGGCCGGGGGCCGGTTACTCCGTGTTCATCTTTCCGGGTATCGGGGGGTACTCAGGGGGTATTCAGGGCTGTTCCGGGTTCGCGGGCGAGTACTCCGGCGGGGACCAGCGCAGGGGGACGGCGGCCGGGATCTCGACCGCCTCGAACAGGGTGAAACGGACGCGGCGTTCGGGGGTGTACTCGGTCCGGGCCTCGCCGGTGAGGTGGAGCGCGGTGCCGGACGTCCAGTCGAGGAGGAGGAGTCCGGCGCGCGGGTCGGCGGCGAGGTTGCCGAGGCTGAGGAACATGGCGTTGCCCGGGTAGTCGCGCCAGCTCAGTTCGCGCGGCGAGTCGACGCGCAGGAAGCCGGGGTTGCCGCCGCGGTGGCTGGCGTCGGCGCCGCCCTCGTGGACGCTGGCCAGGAAGAAGGTGTCGGCGGCGGCGACGAACCGGGCCTGTTCCGGGGTGAGTTCGGTGCCCCGGCGGGGCTCGCCCGGGGTGCGGTCCGGCAGGATCCGGTAACTCTCCCTGCGCTGGAGGTACTTCGGGCAGTTGGCGAAGACCCGGTCCGCCTCGACGGCGAACCCCCGCGGTGTGGGCCTGATCCGTCCGCCGAGCCGCATGCGGCGCCGGGTGCGCGGGTCGAGGGCGATGGCGCCGGCCGGGGTGGCGTCGGTGGCGAGCGCCGCCGCGAGGGGGTTGGTCGGGGCGGCCCTTCCCACGACGGAGACCCGGCCGGGTCCGGTGGCCCGTACGAATCCGGGCTCCCCCGCCAGCGCCGCCGCCCACACCCGCCCCGTCGCCGGGTCCGCGGCGCCCATCACCAGCAGTGGCTGAAGCTCCAGGAAGGCGGCGGCCACCGGCTTGATGCCCGATCCGACGGACCGCCCGACATGCGCGGCGAGGTCCCGCACACCGAGCCGGTCCTGCACGGCGAGCGAGCCCGCGTGATAGACGCCCATGGCTAGAAGAACCCGCAGGTCGGGGCCGCCTCATGAGGAGCCGGCGCGTCCTCGGCGCCGGCGGGCGCGAAGATCTCCAGGCGGGTGCCGTCCGGGTCGTGGAAGAAGATGCCGCCGGACGCGGCGCCCTCGGCGTGCGCGACGACCCCTTCGTGGGCGAACTCCACGCCGTACTCGCGCAGCGCGCTCTCGTAGGCGCGGACCCGGTCGATCGAGTCGGCCCGGAAGGCGAGGTGGTGCAGGCCGGCACGGCCCCGGTCGTACGGCTCCCCGGCCTGCTGCCACAGGGTGAGGACGAGCTGTTCGCCGTCGCCGAGGAACGCGTACCGGCGGCCCTCCTCCTTGCCCTCGGCCAGCGGCGAGAAGCCGAGGACGTCGCGGTAGAAGGCGAGCGAGCGGTCCAGGTCGGTGACGTTCAGGCCCAGGTGGCCGGTGCGCAGGGTCATGTCTGGCTCCATCGTCGGTGGGTCCGCACTCTTGTTTTTCTAACCTCTGTAATTGAGATTAGAGGTTAGTAGTGGGGTGCGTCAACCGGTCACGTACTCTTGACCGGTTAGCACGAAGGGAGCATCCGTATGCCCGCCGCCTCCGACCCCCGCCCGCTCACCGGTGAGCCGCTCTCACTGGATCTGCTCAACACCCGCTGGATGCAGGACGGGACCCTTCAGGACCTGCTGACGGACACCGAGGGGCTCGCGGTCTGGCTCGCCGCCAACGGCCTGGACGGCACCTGCGCCGCCGACGCCACCACCCTGCGGCACCTGCTGACCGCCCGCGACGCGCTGCGGGCGGCGGTCGACGGGTCACCCGGGGAGGCGGCGGCGCGGGTCGACGCGGTCCTCGCGCACGGCCGGATCCGGCCCACGCTCACCGCCGACGGCCCCGGCGAGGTGCCCGAGTTCCACTCCCCCGCCTGGGCCCCGGCCTGGCTCGCCGCCCGGGACTATCTGCGGCTGCTGTCCACCGCACCCGACCGGATCCGCGCCTGCGCCCACGAGGCGTGCGTCCTGCACTTCTTCGACACCTCGCGCAACGGCACCCGCCGCTGGTGCTCGATGGCCGCCTGCGGCAACCGCGCGAAGGCGTCCCGGCATTACGCGCGCTCGAAGGAGGATTGACGGCGTCCGGGGCGACTTGGGCGGTTCGCCGTGATCGCCCCGGAAGGGGATAGCGGGTTTTCCCCATGCCTCGATTTCGTTTGGGCCAACTCTCCCCAAACATCTGATCCTTGCGTAAGGCTGAGCGATCGTTCCACGCTCGTTCCTTTACCTACAAGGGATGCCGATGACCCACACCCCCCAGCGCGATCCCATATCGGGTGCCAGACGCGCGGCCCGGATAGCCGTGGCCGCGGGGCTCGTGGCCGCGCTCTCCGCCGCGGGGCCGATACCCATGGCCTTCGCCGAGGACGCCCCGGCCGCCGCCGACCCCGCCGTCAAGTCCGCGCACGACAAGCTCGGTTCGGACGACGCGGACCTGCTGGCCGACGCCAAGGCGGCCGGCGACAAGAACGTCACGATGATGATCGCCACCGCGCCCGGCGGCACCGAGCAGGTCGCCGAGCAGCTGGACGCGGTCAAGGGCGGCTCCGTGGGCCGCACCTACGACAAGCTCGGCTACGTCCGCGCCACCGTGCCGACCGGCAAGGCGGACGCGGCGATCGCCGCCGCGGCGAAGCTGTCCTCCGTGCACGGCATCGACCTGCGCGAGGAGATCCCGCTCGACGACCCGGCCGTCTCCACCAGGAAGTCGGCGTCGACCGCGGCCACCTACCCGGCCCCCGGCAAGCGGACCCCGGCCGAGAACCCGTACAACCCCTCCTTCGAGACCGGTGCCGTCGACTTCGTCGAGGACCACCCGAAGGCGGACGGCCGCGGCGTCACCATCGGTGTCCTGGACTCCGGCGTGGACCTCTCCCACCCCGCGCTCCAGAAGACCACCACCGGTGAGCGCAAGATCGTCGACTGGGTCACCGCGACCGACCCGATCCTCGACAGCGACGCCACCTGGCGTGCGATGACGACCGACGTCTCCGGGCCGAGCTTCACCTTCTCCGGCCGCACCTGGACGGCACCCGCCGGGTCGTACCAGGTCAACGTGTTCCGTGAGTCCGTCACCGCGGGCGGCGACGCCAAGGGCGACGCGAACCGGGACGGCGACACCACCGACGTCTGGGGCGTGCTGTACGACTCCACCGCCGGGACCGTCCGGGTCGACCTGAACAACAACTTCGACTTCGGTGACGACACCCCGATGAAGCCGTACAAGGACGGCTTCCAGATCGGCTGGTTCGGCACCGACAACCCCGACACCGACGTCGCCGAGCGGCAGCCGTTCGTCGTGGAGATCCGCAAGGACGTCCCGATGGACCCCTACGGCGGTGACTGGGTCGGCCAGAAGCGCGACTTCGTCAACATCGGCGTCATCGAGTCCGAGCACGGCACCCACGTGGCCGGCATCACCGCCGCCAACAGCCTGTTCGGCGGGAAGATGAACGGCGCGGCGCCCGGCGCCAAGGTCGTCTCCTCGCGGGCCTGCACCTGGACCGGCGGCTGCACCAACGTCGCACTGACCGAGGGCATGATCGACCTCGTCGTCAACCGCGGCGTCGACATCGTCAACATGTCCATCGGCGGTCTGCCGGCGCTCAACGACGGCAACAACGCGCGCGCCGAGCTCTACACCCGCCTGATCGACACCTACGGCGTCCAGCTGGTGATCTCCGCGGGCAACTCCGGCCCCGGTGCCAACACCATCGGTGACCCGGCCCTCGCCGAGAAGGTCATCTCGGTCGGCGCCTCCGTCTCCCGCGAGACCTGGGCCGCCAACTACGGCTCCAAGGTGGAGAAGCGGTACGCGATGATGCCGTTCTCCTCCCGCGGTCCGCGCGAGGACGGCGGCTTCACGCCGACGCTCGTGGCCCCGGGTGCCTCGGTCAACACCATCCAGACCTGGCTGCCGGGCGCCCCGGTCGCCGAGGCGGGCTACGCGCTGCCGGCCGGCTACGGCATGCTCCAGGGCACCTCGATGGCCTCCCCGCAGGCCGCCGGCTCCGCCGCGCTGCTGCTGAGCGCCGCCAAGCGGAAGGGCATCGACCTCACCCCGGCGACCCTGCGCACTGCGCTCACCTCGACCGCCGACCACATCAGCGGGGTCCAGGCGTACGAGGAGGGCGCCGGCCTGATCAACATCCCGGACGCCTGGGACTCGATCAAGGACGGTGCCACCGCCCACACCTACACGGTGAAGGCGCCGGTCGACACCGCGATCGACCAGTTCCTGAAGACCCCCGGCTTCGGCACCGGTCTGTACGACCGTGAGGGCGGTCTGAAGGCCGGCCAGAAGAAGACGTACGAGATCACCCTGACCCGTACCTCCGGCGCCGACCGCGCGATCCGGCACGAGCTGTACTTCGAGAACAACGCCGGCGGTACCTTCCGCGTCCTCGGCGACGACGTGGTGAACCTGCCGCTGAACCAGCCGGTCACCGTCAAGGTGCAGGCCGCTCCGAAGTCCGCCGGGCTCAAGAGCGCGATCCTGGAGGTCGACGACCCGCGCACCGAGGGCATCGACAAGCAGGTCATGTCGACGGTCGTGGTCTCCGCGCCGCTGAAGTACACCTACTCGGCGTCCGGCACGGTGCAGCGCAACAGCACCCAGCACTACTTCGTGACCGTGCCCGAGGGCGCCAAGTCGCTGGAGGTCGCGATCGGCGGGCTGAAGGCCACCAGCCAGACCCGCTTCATCGCCATCCACCCCTACGGCGTCCCGGTCGACACCACGTCCACGCCGAACTGCTACAACAACTACCTCGACGGCAACGGCTGCCGCCCGGACCTGCGTTCGTACGCGGACCCGCAGCCCGGCGTCTGGGAGATCGAGGTCGAGTCGCGCCGTACGTCGCCGCTGCTCGACAACCCCTACAAGCTGGACGTCACCGTCCTCGGCGCGGCCTTCGACCCGGAGACCGTGACCGTGGCGGAGGCCAAGGTGGGCACCCCGGTCGAGGCGTCCTGGACGGTGACGAACAAGTTCGCCGCCCTCGACGGCAAGCTGGCGGGCGGCCCGCTCGGCTCGTCCAAGTCGGACCGGCCGACCATCGCCGACCACGAGACGCAGACCAGCACGGTCGAGGTGCCCGCGGGCGCCGCGTCCCTGGACGTGTCCATCGGCAACGTCTCCGACAACGCCGCCGACCTCGACCTGACCGTCTACGACCAGGACGGCAACCAGGTCGGCCAGTCCGCCGACGGTGACTCGGAGGAGTCGGTCTCCATCGCGGAGCCGGCCGCCGGCACCTACACGATCGAGGTCGTGGGCTACTCGGTGCCGGCCGGCTCCACCGCCTACGACTACCTGGACGTGTTCTTCTCCGCCGCGCTCGGCTCGGTCGGTGTCGACGAGTCCGCGTCGGTGAAGCTCGGCACGGGCGACTCCGCGAAGGTCTCGGCGACCGTCACCGCCGCGGCCGCCGCTCCGGAGGGCCGTGAGTTCTTCGGCCAGGTCCAGCTGCTGAACGCGCGCGGCACGGTCGCGGGCTCGGGCAGCGTCAAGATCGAGAAGGTCACGCCGTAGTTCTTCCCCGGCTGACCGGGGCGGGCGTCCGTACGGGCGCCCGCCCCTTTCTCATGCGCGGCCGTTCGTCATCCCCGGTCCGGTCTCAACCGCAGCCCCGGGAGCGGGCCTCGGGGAGCGAGCGGGTGATCCACTCGCGTTCCACGGCGATCGCCCGCTCGCCGACCACCCACAGGTCGGGCTCGGCCGCCCCGCGCTGGACACCGAACAGGACGTGGTCGCCCACCCGCAGACCCGGAGCGGTGTTCTCGTCGACGACGTAGACGAGCGGATCCTCCTTCGTGACGGCCCGCTTCCCGGTCTGCTGGTGGATCCGGGTCACCTCGAGCGCCACCCGGACCCGGGCGCCGGCCGCCGGTTCGGCGGAGGTGACCTCCGCCTCGGCGACCAGGGCGGCACAGGCGAGCCGGCCGGGGTCGGCGTAGGACAGGTGCGCCTCGGCCGCGGCGGAGGACTCCGACTTGCCTCCGGCGTCGGCCGAGGTCGCCTGGTCGCTGTTCGCGCCCGTGCCGGACGCGGAGACCAGCCAGCCCAGGCCCGCCATCACGCTCGCCGCGGCGGCCACCGCCAGCGAACCGACCGCCGGCCGGAACATCCGGCGCCGGACCGGAGGTACCGGCCGGACCGGTCGGGGTGCCGGTGCGGGGCGCACGTCCGGGACCGGCTCCTCGCCCTCGCCCAGAGCCCGCCCGATGATGCCCAGTTGCTCTCTGAGGACCGCGATGTCGGCGGCCGCCGAGCGGTGTTCGGCGAGGAAGGCGTCGTCCGCCCCCTCGGGCAGGGGTTCGTCGGTGATCGCGGCCATCAGGGCGTCGATGCCACTGTTCTCGGCGGTCACGTCACACCACCTCGTCCTCGTGCAGGCGGGAGCGCAGGGCCCGTACCGCCGTGTGCAGCCTGCTCTTGACCGTGCCCTCGGGGATGTCGAGCTGCTCGGCGATGTCCCGCACGGGCAGGTCGCCGAAGAAGCGCAGCACCACCACCTGGCGCTGCGCGTCGGGCAGTTCGTCCAGGCCCTGGGCCACGGCGAGGGACAGCAGGCTGGTGTCCTCGCCGGAGGGGTGCTCCGACTGGCGCAGGGCGGCCAGGCGTTCGCCGAGCCGCTCCTGACGGCGCTTGGCCCGGTGCCAGTCCATGGCGAGGTTGGAGGCGACGACCGCCGCCCACGCCGAGACGTCCCGCGGCGCCTCCTTGCCGCTCGCGGCCCGCTCCAGCAGCCGCAGACGGACCTGCTGCACCCCGTCCAACAGGTCCGCCTGCGGCACCCCGCCGAGCGCGAGCACCGCTCGCACCCTGCGTTCCTGAGTCGCGTCCAGGGGGTCGTCCGGTGCCTTCGGCACCCCGTCCCCCAGGCCGCGACGGGTCATTCTGCGCAGCACAGCCACCCCTCCCCAGCCGCGTTTCCCCTAGGACGCCACTCGGGGCGGAAACGTTCGATCGTGATCGACGGAATGTTTTCTTCACATTGTCTCCACTGCCACCATGTGTCCCATGACGATCATCACCAAGGGGGCCAACACCCCTGTCCCCACAGGTCAGCTGCGGGTCGCCGTGTGCCGCCGGAAGGTTCCCGGGGCGCCCGCGGTGGAAGTGTCGGCGCTGCTGCTGGACGCGGCGGGCAAAGTGCGCGGCGACGCCGACCTCGTCTTCCACGGCCAGCCCACGCACCCCGCCGGTGCGGTGCGGCACATCGGCACCGGGGACAGCGGTGACCGGCTCGCGGAATGGCTGGAGCTGGATCTGCCCCGGATGGAACCGGAGGTCCAGCGAGTGCTGATCGCCGGCTCGTGCGACGACGGCACCTTCGGGCAGGTTCCCGGGCTCGCGGCGCAGACCGTGGCACCGGACGGTGCGATCGTGGCGCACTACGAGGTGACGGACGCCGCCGCCGAAACGGCCTTCGTGCTCGGCGAGTTCTACCGGCGCAACGGTGAGTGGAAGTTCCGCGCGGTCGGACAGGGGTACGACTCGGGGCTGGCCGGGCTCGCGACGGACTTCGGGATCGTGGTGGCACGGGAACCGGCGCCGGCGGTGGCGGCTCCCCCGGCCTCGGGGCCGGTACCGCTGACGGGCGTGTCCAAGTCCGGCGCGGCTCCCGCCGAGGGCTTCGCACCGGCGGCGCGGGTGCCGTCCCCGTCCGGACCGGCGGCGGCCCCACCCGCGACGGCCGTGCCCGCCGCCTCCCTGCCCTCGCCCGCGGTTCCTACGGCCTCGGCTCCCGCCGTCGCCGCCACCGTGCCCGCCTCGTCCCGGCGCCCCGCGTTCTTCGACCACTTCGACTTCGAGCCGGTCGTCCGCAGCGGCAAGGGCAGCGCCAAGAACGTCACCATGGACATCAGGTTCCCCCCGAACTCACTGCCGGTGATCATGGAGGCGCGGGTCGAGGGCTACCAGTGGATCCAGGTCGAGATACCCGGCCGCGACGACACGATCTTCTGCCACGACCTGCCCGAGCACCGGGGCCGGGTCCTGTTCACCCCGCCCCGCAAGGGCGGCCCGCTGAAGCTGAAGGTGTCCTGCTCCGGCGAGTGGATGCTCAAGGTGCTGCCCCTGTCGGCGGCGCTCCCGATGGGCGCGGGCACGATCACCGGCACCGGCCCCGAGGTCCTGGTGTACACCGGCAACGCGGCCGAGCTGAAGGTCCGGGCGAAGGACCCGCACAGCGGCTGGTTCCGGATCAACCAGCACCGGGGCGAGGACCCGGAGGAGTTCCGGCACCCCCAGCGGCTGGTGCACGCCTGGAACGGCAAGCGGGTCAGGGAGACCGTCGATCTCCCCGACGGGCCGCTGCTGGTCTCGATCGACAAGAGCCGCCACGAGTGGGAGCTGACCACCGCCCCGCTGCCCCCGCGCACCCCCGCCCAGGGCGGCGCGCCCGGCCTCTACACGGGCCGGAGCCCGGAGACGCTGACGCTGGTCAACCCCCGGCCGGGGCGCCCGTCCCTGGTGGCGTACGAGTTCAAGGGCGCCACCCGCAGCCACGACGTCGGACTGTGGGCGGTCGACGAGTACGGGGACGAGACCGAGTGGATCAACACCTACGGCCACGGCGTCCGGGGCACGGGGCTGACCTTCACCGCGGGCACGGCCGAGCGGCCGCTGCGGGTCAAGCACTCCGGTGAGTGGAGCCTGCGGCTGCTGCCCGAGGAGCAGGCGCCGCTGATCACCGGGCGGACCGAGGGCAGGGGCACGACCGTCCTGCGCTACCAGGGGCCGCCCACCCTGATGACCCTCCACCGGACCTCCCGGAAGAAGGACGGACGGCTTCAGGCGCACGCCGCGAACCACCCCTTCGGGAAGACGGCGATCATCGCCGACGTCACCGACCGCCACCGGCCCGCCCTCGGCCCCGTCTGGGTCGATCCGGGCGGCAGCTGCTTCGTGGTCGTCCTCTGCCCCGAGGACACCAAGTGGCGGCTGGAGCCGGCGCCCTTCGACGAGGCCCCGGTGCTGGGCCCGCGCACCCAGGGCACCGCGTACGGAGTCGTACGTCACATCGGGCCCCCGGTGGAGGTGACGTACGCCTCGACCGGGGGCATCCAGCACCTCTACCAACTGGACGAAAACCTGTTCCCCGCGGTCAAAGTCACCGCAACTTCCGGCCCGTACCGCGTCTCGGAGGGAATCCTGCAGGTCAGGGCTCTCGGTGAGTGGGTGATCGAGAAGCGCGGCTGAAGGCGTGGCAGTCCGCCCCTCGGGCAAAGGATTGGACACGGACGCCGGGGTCCCGCGCATGATGGAAGGGTCCCGGCCGTCCGGGCACACACGCACGTCACACCTAGGAGTCGCCGTGAAGGTAGGAATCGTCGGAGCCACCGGCCAGGTCGGCACGGTCATGCGCAGGATCCTCGCCGAGCGGGACTTCCCGGTCACGGAGCTGCGTCTGTTCGCCTCGGCCCGCTCGGCGGGGACGGTTCTGGACGGCGTGACGGTGGAGGACGCGGCCACGGCCGACTACACCGGCCTGGACATCGTGCTGTTCTCCGCGGGCGGCGCGACCTCGAAGGCGCTGGCGGAGAAGGTCGCCGCGCAGGGCGCCGTGGTGATCGACAACTCCTCCGCCTGGCGCAAGGACCCCGAGGTGCCGCTGGTGGTGTCCGAGGTGAACCCGCACGCCATCGCGGACCGCCCCAAGGGCATCATCGCCAACCCGAACTGCACCACGATGGCCGCGATGCCGGTGCTCCGTCCGCTGCACGAGGAGGCGGGCCTGGAAGCGCTGGTCGTCGCCACCTACCAGGCGGTGTCCGGCTCCGGCGTCGCGGGCGTGGCCGAGCTGCACGGCCAGGCGCAGAAGGTGATCGCGGACGCCGACAAGCTGACCCACGACGGCGAGGCGATCGACTTCCCCGAGCCGCAGGTCTACAAGCGCCCCATCGCCTTCAACGTGCTGCCCCTGGCGGGCAACCTCGTCGACGACGGTCTGCACGAGACCGACGAGGAGCAGAAGCTGCGCAACGAGTCCCGCAAGATCCTGGAGATCCCGGAGCTGAAGGTCTCCGGCACCTGTGTCCGGGTCCCGGTCTTCTCCGGGCACTCCCTCCAGATCAACGCCCGGTTCGCCCGCCCGATCAGCGTCGAGCGCGCCACCGAGCTGCTGGGCGGCGCCCCGGGCGTGGCCCTCTCCGACATCCCGACCCCGCTCCAGGCGGCCGGCAAGGACGCCTCCTACGTGGGCCGGATCCGCGCCGACGAGACGGTGGAGCACGGCCTGGCCCTGTTCGTCTCCAACGACAACCTCCGCAAGGGCGCCGCGCTGAACGCGGTGCAGATCGCGGAGCTGGTGGCGGCCGACCTCAAGGCCTAACCTCGCCCCACCTCGTAGAGGAAGCAGCCGTACTCGACGGCCCGGACGTGGACCAGCGCCACCTCCGGGTCGTCGAAGGCGTCTCGGAAGGCGTCGTCGCCGAGGGACTCGACAAGCCGGCCGCCGAGGATGCGTCCGTCGGCGGAGTACCGGCGGACCGTGCGGTGGGCCCCGGCGAAGGGGTGGCCGTCGCCGGCCGGGCCCGCGCACTCCTCGGCGTGGACGAAGACCGGGCCCTGCTCGTCGTAGGCGCCCGGGTCGACTCCCGTCGCGGCCGCCCAGCGGCGCAGCGGCGCGTAGCTGACCAGCGCGATCCGCTCGCCCGGCGCGCTGCGGCGCAGACAGCAGCGCAAGGGGGCGCCGCCCTCGGGGTCCGTGCGGGGCACGGTGGTGCGGCCGGCGTCGTCGGTGACGCGCAGCTCTTTCAGGGCCCGCGGCTCGATGGGGCGTGCGATATAGGTCGTCATGCCCCCAGGTTCCCGCCCCCGCGCCCCGCCGACCGGCGGTAAACGGACATCGCCTTCCGCGCAGGTCCCATGGAAGGATGACCGAACCCACACATAACGAGGAGATGACCGCGTGCCTGGCACAAACCTGACTCGCGAAGAGGCGCAGCAGCGGGCGAAGCTGCTCACCGTTGACTCGTACGAGATCGAACTCGACCTCTCCGGCGCGCAGGAGGGCGGCACCTACCGGTCCGCGACCACGGTGCGCTTCGACGTTCTTGAGGGCGGCGCCGAGTCCTTCATCGACCTGGTGGCGCCCACCGTGCACGAGGTGACCCTCAACGGCGACGCGCTCGACCCGGCCGAGGTCTTCGAGGACTCCCGGATCGCGCTCGCGGGTCTGCTGGAGGGCCGCAACGTCCTGCGGGTCGTCGCGGACTGCGCGTACACCAACACCGGTGAGGGACTGCACCGGTTCGTCGACCCGGTCGACGACCAGGCCTATCTCTACACCCAGTTCGAGGTGCCGGACGCCCGCCGGGTCTTCGCCTCCTTCGAACAGCCCGACCTCAAGGCCACCTTCACGTTCACCGTGAAGGCGCCGGCCGGCTGGACCGTCGTCTCCAACTCGCCGACGCCCGAACCGAAGGACGACGTCTGGGCGTTCGAGCCGACGCCGCGGATCTCGACGTACATCACGGCGCTGATCGTCGGCCCGTACCACTCCGTGCACAGCGTCTACGAGAAGGACGGCCAGTCCGTCCCGCTCGGCATCTACTGCCGCCCCTCGCTCGCCGAGTACCTCGACTCGGACGCGATCTTCGAGGTCACCCGGCAGGGCTTCGACTGGTTCCAGGAGAAGTTCGACTACGACTACCCGTTCGGGAAGTACGACCAGCTCTTCGTGCCGGAGTTCAACGCGGGCGCGATGGAGAACGCGGGCGCGGTGACCATCCGCGACCAGTACGTCTTCCGCTCCAAGGTGACGGACGCGGCGTACGAGATGCGGGCCGAGACGATCCTGCACGAGCTGGCCCACATGTGGTTCGGCGACCTGGTCACCATGGAGTGGTGGAACGACCTGTGGCTGAACGAGTCGTTCGCCACCTACACCTCCATCGCCTGCCAGGCGTACGCGCCCGACTCGCGCTGGCCGCACGCCTGGACGACGTTCGCCAACTCCATGAAGACCTGGGCGTACCGGCAGGACCAACTGCCCTCCACGCACCCGATCATGGCCGAGATCCGGGACCTGGACGACGTCCTGGTCAACTTCGACGGCATCACCTACGCCAAGGGCGCCTCCGTCCTGAAGCAGCTGGTGGCCTATGTCGGCATGGACGAGTTCTTCCGGGGCGTGCAGGCGTACTTCAAGGCGCACGCGTACGGCAACACGCGGCTGAGCGATCTGCTCGGGGCGCTGGAGGAGACCAGCGGGCGTGATCTGAAGGCGTGGTCGAAGGCGTGGCTGGAGACGGCCGGCATCAACGTCCTGCGCCCGGAGATCGAGACGGACGCGGAGGGTCTGATCACCTCCTTCGCGATCCGCCAGGAGGCCCCGGCGCTGCCCGCGGGCGCCCAGGGCGAGCCGACGCTGCGGCCGCACCGCATCGCGGTCGGCCTGTACGAACTCGACGGGGCGAGCGGCAAGCTGGTCCGCGAGGAGCGGCTGGAGCTGGACGTCGACGGCGAGCTGACGGCGGTTCAGCAGCTGGCCGGCCGGCGCCGTCCGGCGGTCGTCCTGCTCAACGACGACGACCTGTCGTACGCCAAGGTGCGGCTGGACGAGGAGTCGCTGGCCTTCGTCACCGAGCACCTGGGCGACTTCGAGTCCTCCCTGCCGCGCGCCCTGTGCTGGGCGTCCGCGTGGGACATGACCCGCGACGCGGAACTGCCCGCCCGGGACTACCTGTCGCTGGTGCTCTCCGGCATCGGCAAGGAGTCGGACATCGGTGTCGTGCAGTCGCTGCACCGTCAGGTGAAGCTGGCGATCGAGCTGTACGCCGACCCGGCGGCCCGTGAGGCCCTGCTGACCCGCTGGACGGACGCCACGCTGGCGCACCTGCGCTCCGCTCCGGCGGGCGGCGACCACCAGCTGGCGTGGGCGCGGGCGTTCGCGGCGACGGCCCGTACGCCGGAGCAGCTGGACCTGCTGGAGGCCCTGCTGGACGGCACGCAGACGATCGAGGGTCTGGCCGTCGACACCGAGCTGCGCTGGGCGCTGGTCCAGCGACTGGCCGCGGTGGGGCGCTACGACGAGACCGAGATCGCCGGCGAGTACGAGCGGGACCGTACGGCGGCGGGCGAGCGGCACGCGGCGACGGCTCGCGCGGCCCGTCCGACGGCGGAGGCGAAGGCGGACGCCTGGACCCAGGTCGTGGAGTCCGACAAGCTCCCGAACGCCGTCCAGGAGGCGGTGATCGCGGGCTTCGTGCAGACGGACCAGCGTGAGCTGCTGGCGGAGTACACGGACAGGTACTTCGAGGTCCTGAAGTCGGTCTGGGAGACCCGTTCGCACGAGATCGCCCAGCAGATCGCGGTCGGCCTGTACCCGACGCTCCAGGTCTCCGCGGAGACCCTCGCCAAGACGGACGCCTGGCTGAGCACGGCGGAGCCGAACGCGGCCCTGCGCCGGCTGGTCTCGGAGTCGCGCTCGGGTGTGGAGCGTGCCCTGAAGGCCCAGGCCGCGGACGCGGCGGCCGGGTAACCCCTGCGGTCAGCGGGACGAAGGGGTGCCGGTCCGGGACCGGCGCCCCTTCGCGCTGCCGGCCTCGTCCCGGTCCTGGTGAGTGGGCCGGAACAGGCGCCCGGTCCCCTCCCCGCCGCCCACCAGCTGCCCGGCGGCCGTCGCGCCGAGCGCGATCACCATGCCGACGAGCTGCACCGGGGCGAGGGACTCCCCCAGCGCGGCCCACCCGACGACGGCCGCGGTCAGCGGGGAGAGCGGGATCAGGAAGGTGACCTGGGTGGCACTGAGGCGGCCGATGCCGCGGAACCAGAGCCAGTACGCGACCGCCGTACCGGCCAGGGCGAGGTAGAGGTAGCCGGCGGCCGCGCGGGCGTCCAGGGCGGGCGGCGCGCCCTCGACCGCGAAGGCGGCCGGCGCGATGAGCAGCCCGCCGACGGTGAGCTGCCAGCCGGCCAGCGCGGTCGGTCCGGCGCCCTCGGGGCGCCCCCACCTCTTGGCGAGCACGGTGCCGGTCGACATGGACGCCGTCGAGGCGAGGGCCGCGAGCAGCCCCAGGGCGTCCAGCGCGCCGACCGCCCTGAGCACCACCAGACCCACCCCGGCCACCGCGGCGGCGCCGGTGACCAGCGCCCGGGCGGTGGGCCGGGTGCCGAGCAGCAGCGCCGAGAGACCGACGACGAAGAGCGGTCCGACCGAGCCGACGACCGCGGCGGGGCCGCCGGGCAGGCGGTAGGCGGCCAGGAACAGCAGCGGGAAGAAGGCGCCGATGTTGAGGGCGCCGAGCACCGCGGACCGCCACCACCAGGAGCCGCGCGGCAGCGTCCGGGCGATCGCGACCAGCAGCAGACCGGCGGGCAGCGCGCGCATCAGGCCGGTGAACAGGGGCCGGTCCGGCGGGAGGAACTCGGTGGTGACGTAGTAGGTGGTGCCCCACGAGACGGGCGCCAGAGCGGTGACGGCGATGAGTGCGGGACGGCCGGTGGCCATGGGAGACACCCTTCGATCAGGTCGATAATAAGTAGCTTACCTCTAAGCTACTTTCCGTCAAGCCACTTTCTTGCGGGTGATCCTTCCAGGCCGGATACTCGGCACATGAACGCACGCCCTGAGCGGCGCCCGGACGCCGTCGACGCGATCATCGACCAGTGGGCGGCCGTGCGGCCCGACCTCGACACCGCCGCGATGGAGGTCTTCGGGCGGATCAACCGCCTCGCCCGCGCCATGGGCGACCGCATGGAGAAGGGCTACGCCCGCTTCGGGATCTCCCGGGGCGAGTTCGACGTCCTGGCGACCCTGCGCCGCTCCGGCGCCCCGTACACCCTCTCGCCGCGTCAGCTCTCGGCGACGCTGATGCTCACCACCGGCGGCATGACCGGGCGGCTGGACAAGCTGGAGCGGGCCGGGCTGCTGCGCCGCTCCCCCGACCCGCACGACCGCCGCGGACTCCAGGTGACCCTGACCGAGCCGGGGCTGACCCTGGTCGACGAGGCGGTCGGCACCGGACTCGCCCTCCAGACGGAGGCGCTCGCCGCCCTGAACGCCGAACAGGCCGGCCACCTGGCCGGCCTGCTGCGGGAACTGCTGGCGGGAACCGGGGAGTCCGCCCGCCCGTGACGCTCAGGGGGCCGACGGCAGCGGCTCCCCCACATGCGCCCGCACCGCCGCCTCGACCTCCGCCCGGGAGGGGGCGTCGGCCGCCCAGGCCACGTATCCGTCGGGCCGCACCAGGACCGTCGGGGCGCCGTCCCGCCCGCGGCCCGCGCGGCGCTCCACCGCCAGGACGTCCTCCAGGCCCGTCTTGTCCGGGCACTCGTCGTCGGCGGCGATCAGGACGAACCGGCCGCCGCGCAGCGCCTCGTAGAGCCGGCCGCCCGCCAGGTCCTCGTCCGCCGCCCGGGAACCGGTCAGCTCGTGGGCGCCCTCGGGGGCGCCGTAGTCGACGCCGATGCCGGTGATCTGCAGGGCCACCTTGCGGCGGAGCGGGCCGAGGGTGTTGAGGGTGGACGTGAGCGTCGCCCGCAGCCCCAGCTCCCAGGGGTGCTTGGCCATGGCGAGGCGGACGATGGCGCCGGAGCTGCGCATGGCCTGCGTGCCGACGGGGTGCCGCTCCTGCTGGTAGGTGTCGAGGAGTTCGTCCTTCGCGCGGCCCTGGAGCACGGCGACGAGCTTCCAGCCGAGGTTCGCCGCGTCCTGAAGCCCCAGGTTCATGCCCTGGCCGCCGGCCGGGGTGTGCACGTGCGCGGCGTCGCCGGCCAGGAAGACCCGGCCCACCCGGTAGGAGGGCGCCTGGCGTTCGTCGCTGTGGAAGCGGGAGAGCCAGCGGGCGTCGTGCATCCCGAAGTCGTGCCCGGCGGCGAGCCGCACGGTCTCGCGGACCTCCTCCAGGTGCAGCAGCTCGCTCTCGGGGATGTCGCGGCGGCGGTGCCAGGCGACGATCCGGTAGTAGCCGTCACCGAAGTCCGCGAAGAAGACGAAGGCGTCGCCGCGGGCGTGCACGGAGAGCACCTCGTCGGGCGGGTCGGCCAGCTTGACGTCGGCGAGCAGGACGGAACGGATCACGGAACGGCCGGGGAAGGGCAGGCCCACCGCGTTGCGCACGGTGCTGCGCATGCCGTCGGCGCCGACGACGTACGCCGCCCGGAGCGTGCCGGGGGTGCCGTCGGAGCCGCGCGTGTGAACCGTGACCCCGGTCTCGTCCTGGGCGAGCCCGGTCACCTCGGTCTCGTACCGGAACCGCACCCCGGCCGCGACCGCCCGCCGCTCCAGGATCCGCTCCATCTCGTACTGCGGGAGGACCAGGAGGTGCTTGAAGCGGGAGGGGAGGGTGTCGAACTGGACGGTGAGCCGGGTGAACAGGCGCATCCGGTCCAGCCGCCGGCCGAGGGACTCGGCCTCCTCGGCGAGGGAGCGGGCGTCGAGGAGTTCGAGGGTGCGGGCGTGGACGACGATCGCGCGGGAGAGGTTGCTGATCCGGTGCGGGCGCTTCTCGACCAGGGTGACCGGCACGCCGGCGGCGGCGAGGTCACCGGCGAGCAGCAGACCGGTGGGGCCGCAGCCCACGACGACCACGGAGTGAGGGGTGTCTTCGGCGCCCGGGCGGGGGGTGGGGTTCGGGTCGGTGCCGATACCGAAGCCGGTGCCGATGCCATTCATGGTTGCCTCCTAGAGCCAACGCCTCCGATTTGCCAACACCTGTTGGCCAACGCTCGTTGACGACGATAGGACGCTCTCCGGCGAGAGTCAACACTTGTTGGCCTACGCTCGTTGGCCTACGCTTGTTGGCATGACTGGAAATGAACGCAGTACCGCGGCCGATTCCGGGAATGGGGGCCGCCGACGATCCGAGACCACCCGCACGGCGATCCTCGCCGCGGCCCGCGAACGCTTCGCGGCCGACGGCTACGAACGGGCCACCATCAGGGCCATCGCCAAGGACGCCGCCATCGATCCGTCGATGGTGATGCGCTACTACGGCAACAAGGAGGGGCTGTTCGCGGCGGCCGTCTCGGTCGACCTGAAACTGCCGGACCTCGACCGGCTGCCGCGCACGGAGGTCGGCGAGGCGCTCGTCCTGCACTTCCTGCATCTGTGGGAGGAGAACGAGGTGCTCACCGCACTGCTCCGGGTCGGCGTCACCAATCAGGCCGGGGCCGAGCGGATGCAGCACATCTTCGGGGAGCAACTGCTGCCGCTCGCCCGGCAGGTGTGCCCGGACCCCGAGCAGGGTCCGGTGCGGGCGGGGCTCGCCGCCTCGCAGTTGCTCGGGCTGGCGCTCACCCGGTACGTGCTGCGGCTGCCGCCGGCCGTGGCGTTGCGCCCGGAGGAGGTGGTGGCATGGCTGGCGCCGACGGTTCAGCGCTATCTGACGGCCCCGAACCCGTGACGGGGGCGGCGGTCGAGGCCGCGTCGGAGGCGGCGGCCGTGACGGCGGCGAAGGCGGCATCGGGAGCGGCGTGAATGCGGCGGAGGCGGCGGCCGTGACGGCGGCGAAGGCGGCATCGGGGGCGGCCGTGAATGCGGCGGAGGCGGCGGCCGTGACGGCGGCGAAGGCGGCATCGGGGGCGGCCGTGAATGCGGCGGAGGCGGCGGAGAGGGCGGAGGAGGCGGGCGTCGACGGCGAAGACGCCGCGGACGCCGTGGACGGGCCGCAGCCCGGACCCGACGCAGCCCCGCGGACGCGGAAGGCGCCGCCCCCGGCCCCGTACGGCGGTCTGCGCGTACGGGCGTCGGGTGCGGCGCCCTCGAAGAGTTCGGGTGGGGTCAGACCTTCGCGGGGACCTTTGCCTTCGCCTTCGGCTTGGCCCTGACCAGGTGCTCCGGGGCGGAGCGGTCCAGGACCATGACGAGGGCCGTGATGGCCAGGAACAGGACGATCGGGGCCACGACGAACAGGCCCAGCGTCTCGATCACGCTCAGGCCGGTGCCGGGGTCGTCACCGTCGTCGCGGGTCAGCGCGAGCGCGGGGGACGACATGAGCAGCATCATCAGCGTCGTACCGGCGGCCAGGGCGCCGGCGCGCAGGGCGTTCTTCTTGTCCACGGTGCCCAAAGTATCGAACCCCGGATGGGGCCGCTCGTCCGGGGGTGCATATGAGCCCTCCGGGGCCTGTCGCGCAACAGGCCCCGTCCGACGGCGCGGCACCGGCGGTCACGCGTCCGGGCGCCGCAGGACCTCCGCCAGCGCGCGCAGTCTGGGGGAGGCGGCCAGGTCCTCCAGGGTCACCGGCCGGCCGTCGGCGTCGGCGACGGGCAGCCGCCAGTTGGGGTACTGGTCCCAGGTGCCGGGGAGGTTCTGGGGGCGGCGGTCGCCCACGGCGTCGGGGAGCCAGAGGCCGACCATGCGGGCGGGGGTGCGCAGCAGGAAGCGGTGCACGGCCTGGATCTCGGCCTCCTCCCGCGAGGGTTCGTCCGGTGCGGGCTCCCCCTCCAACGCCTCCTGGAACGTACCGGGTCCGCCGTCGGCGCCGCGCAGCAGGCCGAGGCGGGTCAGCACCTCCAGCCACTCGGCGGTGTCGGCGGCCGCCTCCGCCCGCTCCTCCTCCAGGGAGCGGGTCAACAGGCCGAGCCGGTAGCGCAGTTCGACGTGCTCGCCGGTGAGGCGGGCGGCCGTGGAGGGCAGGTCGTGGGTGGTGGCCGTGGCCAGGCAGTCGGCCCGCCACCGGTCGGGGGGCAGCGGGTGGCCGTCGCCCTCCCAGTCCCGCTCGAACCACAGCACCGAGGTGCCGAGCACGCCCCGCGCCCGCAGCGCCTCGCGCACGCCGGGCTCCACCGTGCCGAGGTCCTCGCCGATCACCTGGGCCCCGGCCCGGGACGCCTCCAGGACCAGGATCGCGAGCATGGCCTCGGCGTCGTAGCGGACGTAGGTGCCGTCGGTGGGGAGGTGGCCCCGGGGGACCCACCAGAGGCGGAACAGGCCCATCACATGGTCGATGCGCAGCGCGCCGGCGTACCGGAACAGGGCCTTGAGCAGGCGCCGGTAGGGCGTGTAGCCGGACTCGGCGAGGCGGTCGGGGCGCCAGGGCGGCAGCCCCCAGTCCTGGCCGCGCGCGTTGAAGGCGTCCGGGGGCGCGCCGACCGACATCCCGGCGGCGAAGTACTCCTGCTGGGCCCAGGCGTCGGCGCCCTCGGGGTGCACGCCGACCGCGAGGTCGTGCACGATCCCGACCGGCATGCCCGCCTCGCGCGCGGTGCGCTGGGCGGCGGTGAGCTGGGCGTCGGTGAGCCAGGCGAGCAGCGAGTGGAAGTCGACCCGGTCCGCCAACTCCTCGCGGGCGCGGGCGGTTTCGGCGGACCGGGGGTCGCGCAGGGCGGCGGGCCAGCCGCGCCAGTCGCTGCCGTGCACCTCGGCGAGCGCGCACCAGGTGGCGTGGTCCCGGAGCGCCTCGCCCTCCTCGGCGAGGAAGTCGGCGTAGGCGGCGCGCCGGCCGGGCCCGAGCGGGACCTCGCGGACCAGTTCCAGCGCCTCCCGCTTCAGCTCCCACACCGCGTCGCGGTCGATGAGGCCGTCCTTCTCCAGCACCGTCTCGCGCAGCCGTGCGGCGCGTTCCAGCAGGGCCCGGACCCGGGCGTGGTCCTCGATCCGGGCGTACTCGGGGATGTCCTCGACGCGCAGGTGCGCCGGGTCGGGGAAGCGGCGGGAGGAGGGGCGGTAGGGGGAGGGGTCGGTGGGCGCCCCGGGCACCGCCGCGTGCAGCGGGTTGACCTGGACGAAGCCGCTGCCCAGGGTCCGGCCGGCCCAGCCGGCCAGTTCGGCGAGGTCCCCGAGGTCGCCCATGCCCCAGGAGCGGTGGGAGAGCAGGGAGTAGAGCTGGACGAGGAGTCCGTGGGAGCGTCCGGCGGCGGTGGGCAGCCGGGCCGGGGCGACGACGAGGTGCGCGACGGCGGTCCGGCCGTCCGGCGCGGTCGCGGTCAGCCGGTGGACGCCGGGCGGGAGCCGGTCGACACCGGCGCGGGTCTCGCCCTGTTCGGTCTCGATCCGCAGCCGGGTGCCGGGCGGAAGCGCGGTGACGGCGTCGGGCGGGGCACCGTCCGGTCCGCTCCAGCAGACCAGCGTCGGCGGCAGCAGCCGCTCGCGCAGCGCGTGTTCGCGGGCGGTGAGGGCGCGCCGTACGGCCTCGGGGGTGCGCACGTCGACGTCGAGCGCGGTGAGCGCGAGGGTGAGCGCGGTGACCGAGGCCCGGACCGTGACGTCCGGGGAGGGGCGGAAGGAGGTGGCCACGCCGTGCAGTTCGGCGAGACGCGACAGAGCCTCGGAAGGGGCGTCCTCGACAAGGACGTCCTCGGAAGAAGCGTCCTCGGAGGGGGGTTCGGCCGACCGCCGCTCTGTCATCTACGGCCTCTCGCCGTCCGGGCCCAGGGAGAAGGCCTCACCGGTCAGCGGCGGCGCGAGGGACAGCGGCGGCTCGCTGGTCAGCGGCGGGACCTCGTGCAGCGGGGGCTCACTGGTCAGCGGCGGCGCCTCGTGCAGGGGTGGCTCGCTGGTCAGCGGTTCGACGGCGGACAGCGGGGGCTCACTGGTCAGCGGGGGTTCGCCGCAGGCGCTCTCCGCGCTGAAGACGCAGACGTGCGGTTCGGGCTCGATGAGCGCCTCGGGTTTGGACAGGGCGGTGAGCAGAAGGTGTGCCGATGCGGCCACGGGGGGCTCCTTGTCGAGTACGGCGACCTACGGCCTCTCCGGCGGCTCGCGCCGGGCGGGCCCTTGCGGGTTACCGCAGCCCTACCCAGCGGACGCGGTGGCAGACGTGCCCGGGCGGACAACGTGCCTGTCGTCACATTCCACTCCGCCGCGACACCTCCAGACCGGGACAATACCGCCGCAACGACCCTCCCGCCGACGTTCGCGCGAGGCCGCCGTCAGTACGGCCCGAGCGCGCGTCGAGCGGGCGTGAACCGGTCCCGTCGGGGCCGTCGATAGACGGGGTGTGAGACTGTTCCGCCCCGTGGGGGGCCATCGGGAGAAGGACGAGGGAGCGGCGGCGGACACCGCGCTGCTGCGGGCCGTCGCGGCCGGGGACCCGGCGGCGATGGCCACCCTCTACGACCGGCACGCGGGCTGGCTGCACGCCCGGCTGACCCGGCGCTGCGCGGACCCCGAACTGGTGCGCGAGGTGCTCCAGGACACCTTCGTCACGGTGTGGCGGTCGGCGGCGGCGCACCGCGGCGAGCAGGCCGGCGGCTGGCTCTGGACGATCGCGGCGCGCCGGCTGGTCGACGCGCGGCGGGCGCAGGAGCGGGCGGCCCGGCTGGAGACCACGCCGATCGACGGGACCGTGTCCGGGTACGAGCCCGCCGCGTCCGCGCCCTCCGCGGAGGAGAGGGTGCTGGCGGGGCTGGAGTTCGGCGACGTGGGCACGGCCCTGGACCGGATCTCGCCGGAGCTGCGGGAGGTGCTGCGCGCCACGGTCGTGGACGGTCTGACCACCCGCGAGACGGCCCGGCTGCTCGGTATCCCCGAGGGCACCGTCAAGTCCCGGGCGACCCGGGCCCGTGCCGAACTGCGCGTGGCGCTGGCCCGGTTGAACCCGTCCCCGCTGGGAGGCCCGGCATGACCGACTGGCACGCGTCCGACGCCCTGGTCGCCCGCTACACCGACGGCTCCCTGCCGGAGTCCGACGCCTGGTCGCTGGAGAAGCACCTGGAGTCCTGCGCCGGCTGCGCGGACCGCGTCTCCCGGTCCGTGCGCGCGAGTGCGGCGGGCCCCGCCCTGGACGCCGTACGGCAGGCGGTCCTCGCGGCGGCGCCCCCGCGCCCGGCGCCGGTGGAGCACCCGGCCGCCCCGCACGCCCGCCCCGCCCGTGTCCACCTCGCGCGGCTCCTGTGGGCCGCCGGTCCCGCCGTGCGCGGTGCCTGGCTGCCCGCCGTGCTGCTGGCGGTGCTCGGCGCGGTGGCGCTCGGCCACTGGGCCGGGTTCGAGGGCGCCCGTCCGCTGCTGCTGGCGGTGGCGCCGCTCGTACCGGTCGCCGGGGTCGCGCTGTCCTACGGCGCGCACGCCGACCCGCTGCACGAACTCGCCGCTTCGACGCCCTCGGCAGGGCTGCGGCTGGTGCTGGCGCGGACCGCGGTCGTGCTGGCCGTGAGCCTGCCGCTGCTGGCCCTCGCCGGGCTGCTGCTGCCGTCGTCGGGTGCTCCGGGGGGCGCCGCCTGGCTGCTGCCCGGGCTCGCGCTGACGCTGGCCTCGCTGGCTCTGGGCGGCTGGCTCGGTCTGCGCACGGCCACGGCCGTGACCGGCGGCGGCTGGCTGTGCGCCGTCCTCGCGCCGGCCCTGGCCACACCGGACGGCGCGGTGTCGGCGGCGCTGACGGACCGGCTGTCCTCGTACGTCGGCGGCGCGCCCGCGCAGGGCGGCTGGGCGGCGGCCGCCGTGCTGTGCGCGGCCCTGCTGGCCACCCGCCGCACCGCGTACGACCGCCTCGAACGGCACTGAGAACCCGTAACTCCCTTACCCCCTCTACTCCCTGGCACCGTCCCGGCGCCGCCCTCCCGCCTGCGCGCGGCGCGAGCGCCCTCTTCTTCCAGGAGCACCCTTGACCACCATCCAGGTGGCCGGACTGCGCGTCCGGCACCGCAAGACCGTCGCGCTCGACTCGCTGGACCTCGACTTCGGACCCGGTGTGCACGGGCTGCTCGGCCCGAACGGCGCGGGCAAGACCTCGCTGATCCGGGTCCTCGCCACCGTCGCCGCCCCGAACGGCGGCCGGGTGGAGATCCTCGGCGAGGACACGGCCGATCCGCGCGGGCGGGCCGAGATCCGCCGCCGACTGGGCTATCTGCCGCAGGACTTCGGCTACTACCCGGGTTTCACGGTGCGCGAGTTCGTGGCCTATCTGGCCTGGCTGAAGGAGATGCCCGCGGCCTCGGCCCCGGCGGCGGTGGAGCGGGCCGTCGCCCAGGTCGGGCTCGCCGACCGGATCGACGCGCGGATCCGGACGCTGTCCGGCGGCATGATCCGCCGCGTCGGCATCGCCCAGGCGATCGTCAACGAGCCGCGGGTCCTGCTGCTGGACGAGCCGACCGCGGGTCTCGACCCCGAACAGCGGGTGGAGTTCCGGCAGTTGCTGCGCGAGCTGGGCGCCTCGGCGACCGTGCTGGTCTCCACCCACCTGGTGGAGGACGTGGCCGCGGCCTGCACGGACGTCACGCTCATCGCCGCCGGACGGCTCGCCTACCGGGGGACGCCGCACTCGCTCACCGAACTCGGCGCCACGGCCGACGGCATCGGCGACCACCCCATCGAGCGCGGCTACACGGCGGCCCTGCGCAGCCACCGCGCCTTTCTCGCCGGGGCGGGGGCGACGGCCCGATGACGCTGCTGACGGAGGAGAAGACGCTGCCGGCGGAGAAGAGGGCGGCACGCCGTCCCGCCCACCCCCTGCGCTCCGAGTACCGGCGCGGCTTCGCGCCGCTCACGGGCGTCGCCGTCCTGCTGACACTGCTGGTCGGCGCGGCGATCGTGGCGGACACCTGGCAGGGCGGCTGGGCGGAGACCCGGGACCGCCTGCACACCGGCGCGGTGCTGCTCGGCATACCGATGGCCCTGGCCGCCGGCTGCTGGCAGGGCGGCCGGGAACACCGGCGCGGGACGGGCGAGTTGTTGCGGACGTCCGTGCGCGGGTCGCTGTCCCGCTTCCTCGCCACGGCGCTCCCGGTCGCCGCCTGGGTCGCCGTGGGGCACCTGGTCGCCGCCGGACTGGCCCTGCTGGCCACCTGGTACTGCGCGACCGGGGACAGCCCGCACCTGGTCGTGCCGTTGACGGACGCCGTCCTCATCGGCTGCGCCGCGCTCGCGGGCCATGTCGTCGGCCGGGTCGTGCCCTGGCGGCTGGCGGCGCCGGTGCTGGCGCTCGGCGGATACGTCGTCCTCGGCGTCCTGTCCTACGACCACTACGGTCCCCTCAACCGCCTCTCCCCGCTGCCGAGGCTCTGGCCCGAGGACGTCCCGGTGTGGTGGCAGCCCCTGGCCACGGTCGCCTGGGTGGGCGGGCTGGCGCTCACCGCGGTCCTGGCGCACGCCGCGCGCCGCCGGGCCACCGCGCTGCTGCCGCTGGCCGCCGCGGTCGCCGCCGCGGTCCTGCTCGCCCAGACCGGGGACGGGCTGACCCGTACCAACCCGGTGGCGCTGCGCCAGGTGTGCGACACCTCCACCACCCCGCAGGTCTGCGTCAACGCCCGCTACGAGAAGCTCCTGCCGCAGATCACCGACGCGCTGTCCGGGCTCACCGGCCGGCTGGAGGGCGTGGAGAACCTCCCGGTCCGCTTCGCCGACCGGCAGGACGGGCCGCGCGAGGACGAGGTGTACCTGCCGTCGGTCACCCCGCTCGGCTGGTCGGCCGTACGGGGCCGGCTCACCCATCCCGAGCGGTACGCCTGGGAGGCCGGGATGGCCTTGGTCGGGCGCGCCGACTGCGACCGGACGGACCCCGTCCTGGCCGCCACGGACGCCGCCGTGGAGCACTACCTGGCGCCGAGCCCGATGGAGGCGGAATTCGACCGGCAGGACGCCCGGGGCAGGGCGTCGGACCGGGCCGCGCTCAAGGCCCGGCAGGAGGCGCGGGCCCGGTTGCTGGCGATGGACGAGGAGCGGCGCAGGAGCTGGCTGTCGGAGTACTTCGCCACGGCGACGGGCTGCGACGCGAGCGGGGCGCCGACCCTGTGAAGGCCACCGGCCCCGTCCTCCACGCCCGCTCCCGCGCCCTGCCGCAGACGGTCGCCGCGCTGCTCGTGACCGCGCTGCTGGCGGTGTGGGCGGCCCACGCCCTGGACTCCTACCTCGACCCCGAGCGCAGGGTCCCGGTGGTCGCCCTGGCCCCCCTGATCGCGTCGGCGGCGATCGGCACCAGCCTGCACAGCGCCTCCGCGGAACTGGACCGCACGGCGGTACGCCCCTGGTGGCGCCGCCGGGCGGCGCATCTGCTGGCGCTGACCGCGCTGGCGGCGGCCCTGCTCCCGCTCGCGGTGCTCACGAGTGCGCAGACCTTCGGCCCGCTCGCCATGATCCGCAACGTGCTGGGCTGCACCGGTCTGACGGCGGCGGCAGCGGTGGTGCTGGGCGCGCGGCTGAGCTGGCTGCCGGTGTTCGGTTACGTCAGCGCGGTGTACCTGGGTGTCTCGGGGCTCACGGGCAACTCGTTGCCACCGTGGGCGTGGCTGCTCCAGCCGGCGGCGGGCGGCACCGCCCTGACGACGGCGGCCGTGCTGTTCGTGGCCGGAGGCGCCCTCTACACGGTGCGCGGGGCGCGCGCGACGTCGTAGGAGGGGCGCGCGGCACCGTGAAAGAGGCCCGCGCGCGGATGTGGGGAGGGGAGCGCGCGAGGGGACCGTGCAACCGGTCCCCACACACCCTCCGCAGACGCACAAAAGCCCGGATGCTCAGGCGGAGATGCCGTCGATCCGGGCCAACGCGTCGTCCGCGCCGTACGGCTGCAAGTACGGCAGCCAGCGCGGGTCCCGATGCCCTGTTCCGATGATGCGCCAGGCCAGACCGGTGGGCGGGGCCGGTTTGTGGCGCAGCCGCCAGCCGATCTCGAACAGATGACGGTCGGCCTTCACGTGGTTGCAGCGGCGGCAGGACGCCACCACGTTGTCCCAGACGTGCTTGCCCCCGCGGCTGCGCGGGATGACGTGGTCGACGCTGGTTGCGACGCCACCGCAGTACATGCACCGGCCCCCGTCACGCGCGAAGAGCGCCCGCCGGGTAAGAGGAACGGGCCCCCGATAGGGAACCCGGACGAATCGCTTGAGCCGGACCACGCTTGGTGCGGGGACTGTGACGGTTGCGCTGTGCAGAAAGGCGCCGGACTCCTCAAGGCAGACGGCCTTGTTTTCGAGGACGAGGACGAGCG
Organism: Streptomyces sp. NPDC000983; assembly: GCF_040299205.1. Lineage (NCBI taxonomy): Bacteria > Bacillati > Actinomycetota > Actinomycetes > Kitasatosporales > Streptomycetaceae > Streptomyces > Streptomyces sp. NPDC000983. The sequence continues at coordinate 79,803 of NZ_JBEPBM010000005.1, forward strand.
CGCGGCGGAGCGGTACGACGCCGAGCGGCTCGTACGACGCGTTGAGGACCAGGACATGCGGCACGGATGCCTCCTTGGGCGTCGGCGGCGCGTGGCTCGCGCCGGGACGATCTGTAGTCAGTCTCCCCTCAGCCCTGTCGAAAGCGCCACCATGTCCGGGTAACGGGCTGAGAGTGTTTTCGACCACACATTTCTTCATCCCCAGGTGAGCACGGTCTCTCCCTCGAACATTGCAACGATCCACACACGATGCACCGTTAGTGTGGTGGGTCTGCCCCCTCGGTGACCTTTCCGTGACCTTGATGACCTTGACCCCCGCAGACCGCAGTACCGGGAGGCAGAACCGCACCTGGAGGTACCCGCCGTGTCCTTGTCCGCCGCCCTACTGGCCGCCGCCGAACCGTCCCCGTCGCCCTCGGTGACGGGCCCCACGGTCCCGACGCTCCAGGACGCCCAGGAGCGCGCCACCAACGCGGCCAGCTGGGTCGAGGAGAACTGGTCCACCTGGCTCGCGATCGGTCTGCGGGTCCTGCTGATCGTGGTGATAGCGGCGGTGCTGAGAGTGATGGTGCGGCGGGCCATCACCAAGCTCATAGACCGGATGAACCGCACGGCCCAGGCGGTCGACGGCACCGCGATCGGCGGGCTGCTGGTCAACGTGGAGCGCCGGCGTCAGCGGTCCCAGGCGATCGGCTCGGTGCTGCGCTCGGTGGCCAGCTTCCTGATCATGGGCACCGCGGCGCTGATGATCCTGTCCACCTTCGACATCAATCTCGCCCCGCTGCTGGCCTCGGCCGGTGTCGCGGGTGTGGCGATCGGTTTCGGCGCCCGCAACCTCGTCACGGACTTCCTCTCCGGTGTCTTCATGATCCTTGAGGACCAGTACGGCGTCGGCGACCAGATCGACGCGGGCGTGGCCTCCGGCGAGGTCATCGAGGTGGGCCTGCGCGTGACGAAGCTGCGCGGCGACAACGGCGAGATCTGGTACGTCCGCAACGGCGAGGTCAAGCGCATCGGCAACCTCTCCCAGGGCTGGTCGACGGCCGGGGTCGACGTGACCGTGCGCCCGACGGAGGACCTGGACCGGGTGAAGGCCGTCATCTCCGACGTCGCCGAGCGGATGAGCAAGGAAGAGCCCTGGAACGAGATGCTGTGGGGCCCGATCGAGGTGCTCGGCCTGGACAGCGTGCTGCTGGAGTCGATGGTGGTGCGGGTCACGGCGAAGACGATGCCGGGCAAGTCGCTGACCGTGGAGCGCGAGCTGCGCTGGCGGATCAAGCGGGCCTTCGACGCCGCGGACATCCAGATGGTCGGCGGCCCGCCGGTGCCGGTGGACGACGCGGTCGCGACCGACCCGACCGCGGGCATGGCCGCCCCGTCGGCCTACGCCAACGCCACCTCCCCGCAGTCCCAGGCAGCCACCCCGCTGACCCCGCCCAGCGTCACGAAGTAGCCCCGCGGGCCGGGTCGTAGACCTCCCGCGCCCAGGCGGACCACTTGGACGCGCCCTGGGTGAAGCCGCACTGGAGCGATGCCTCGGCACCGCTGCGCCAGGTCGTCACATGGCCGTGGACCGGGCCGGTGCCGGCGCAGTCGAGGGTGAAGTCCGCCTCGACGAGCCGGACCGCCCGGGCCTGCACGAAGCGTCCGGCCACCGGGTAGTCGGCCTCGCCGAAGCCCGGCTCCTCGTCCCGGACGGACGTCTCCCCGACGCGGGCCAGGTCCAGCCCCTCCCGGCGCTCCAGGGACCGGAGGATGCGGGCCTCGGGCACCGGTTCGCTCGCGTCGAGCCGCGGGACCACCGTGCGCACGTGCAGCAGCGGGAAGGCGACCGGGCCCTCGTCCTCGGCGATGTCGACCACCGGGGAGACGGCGACGAGGACGGGCTCCGAGGTGTGCGAACTCCAGCGGATCGCGCCCTCGCGCGCACAGACGGACGGCGCGGGGGTGGAAGCGGCGCGGGTGGAGGCCGCGGGAGTACCGGGCGGTCCGGCCGTCGCCCGCTCGCCGCCCCCCCTCCGCAGGCCGCGGCACACACCGCGAGCAGACACACCGCCGACGCCCGTCTCCGTCCTCGCCCCACCGGGTCCCCGCCCTTCTCCGCGCCGCCCGAGGCTGCTGATCGAACCTCATTTTCCGGCAGGCCCTTGACGGCCCCGACGCCTGGGCCTACCTTCCTCGACAACCGATAGGAAAGTTTCCTAACAGTGTTCCCACGGCCTCCCTGGCGAGCGGAGGCGTGAGAAGCTGTCCCCCCGAGAGGCAGGTGCAGACACCGTGGCAGGAACCGCCGGCACGCCGGGCACCCCGCGCGTCCTGCGCGCCATGAACGACCGCGCCGCGCTGGACCTGCTGCTGGAGCACGGCCCCCTGTCCCGTACCCGGATCGGCAAGCTCACCGGCCTGTCCAAGCCCACCGCCTCCCAGCTGCTGGCCCGTCTGGAGGCCGCCGGCCTGGTCCTGGCCACCGGCACCACCGAGGGCAGGCCCGGCCCGAGCGCCCAGCTCTACGGCGTCAACCCGGCCGCCGGATACGCCGCCGGACTCGACGTCACCCCCGAGCGGGTCCTCGCCGCCGTCGCCGACCTCACCGGCCGCACCGTCGGACGGTTCGAAATCCCGACCCCGAAACGCCGGCCCGCCCGGCCCGTCGTCCAGCAGGTCGCCGACGCCCTCGACGGCGCCGTCAAGGCGGCCGGGCTGACCCGTGACGACGTGCGCCGGCTGGTCATCGGCACCCCGGGCGCCTTCGACCCCAACACCGGCCGGCTGCGCTACGCCGCCCATCTGCCCGGCTGGCACACCCCGCACATCCTCGACGAGCTCGCCGCCGCGCTGCCGATGCCGGTGGAGTACGAGAACGACGTCAACCTGGTCGCGGTGGCCGAACAACGGCTCGGCGCGGCCCGGGGGCACGAGGACTTCGTCCTGCTGTGGAACGAGGCCGGACTCGGCGCCGCCCTCGTCCTGGGCGGCCGACTGCACCGCGGCTGGACCGGCGGCGCCGGCGAGGTCGGCTTCCTGCCGGTGCCGGGCGCGCCCCTGGTCCGCCAGGTGACCCGCACCAACAGCGGCGGCTACCAGGAGCTGGCCGGCGCCCAGGTGATCCCGCGGCTCGCCCGGGAACTCGGCGACCACGACATCCCCGAGGGCCCGTACACCGAGGTCGCCGCCGCCCTGCTGGCACGGGCCGCGGACAGCGGCGACGGGCCCCGCCTGCGGCTGCTCACCACCTACGCGACCGGTCTGGCCACTGGTCTCGCCTCCCTCGTCTCCGTACTCGACCCCGAACTCGTCGTCCTCAGCGGCAGCGCCCTCAGCTCCGGCGGCGAGCGGCTGCTCGCCCTGGTCCAGGCCGAGCTGGCGGAACTCGCCGCCTCCCGGCCCCGGCTGGTGCTGGGCGACGTGACCGAACAGCCCGTCCTGCGCGGCGCGCTGGAGAGCGCCCTCGCGACGACCCGCGACGAGGTCTTCGACACCTCGCGCTGAGCGAACCCCGCCCACAACCCCCTGACGCCCCTCCTGGGGCGAACCCCGCCCACACCCCCCGCTGCCCCTCCCAGGGCGCACCCCCGCCCCTGCCCCCTGCCGTCCCTCCCAGGGAGACTTCGCCATGCCCATATCCGTAAGAAATGCGGCCTATGTCCTCACGGCCTGTTCCCTCGCCCTCCTCGCCACCGCCTGCACCGGGGACTCCGGCTCCGGCGCGGGCGACGACCCGAACGCCGAGACCACGCTCACCTTCTGGCACGGCTGGAGCGCGCCCGCCGAGGTGAAGGCCGTCCAGGAGAACATCGACCGGTTCGAGAAGGCGCACCCCAACATCAAGGTGAAGGTCGTCGGCAACATCAACGACGACAAGCTCAACCAGGCGCTGCGCGCGGGCGGCTCGAACGGACCGGACGTGGTGTCGTCGTTCACCACCTCCAACGTCGGCAAGTTCTGCTCCTCCGGAGCCTTCCTCGACCTGAAGCCGTTCATCGACAAGTCCGGGCTCGACCTGGACGCGACGATCCCGAAGCCGATGCTCGACTACACCCAGTTCGAGGGCAGGCGCTGCGCCCTCCCGCTGCTCGGCGACGCCTACGGCCTCTACTACAACAAGGACGCCTTCGAGGAGGCCGGCATCAAGGCGCCCCCGAAGACCTGGTCGGAGTTCGCCGAGGTCGCCAAGAAGCTCACGAAGGCCGACGGCGACTCCTACGAGCGGCTCGGCTTCATGCCGACGTACCACGGCTACGAGACCGTCGTCTCGCACTACATGTCCCAGTGGGACCACGCCTACTTCGACGCCGACGGCAGGTCGAACATCGCGAAGGACCCGGCGTTCGCCGAGATGTTCACCTACCAGAAGAAGCTCGTCGACGACCTCGGCGGCTTCGCGAAGCTGGAGAAGTACCGCAACACCTTCGGCGACGAATGGGGCGCCGAACACCCCTTCCACACCGGCCAGGTGGCCATGCAGCTCGACGGCGAGTGGCGCCTGGGGATGGCCCGGGACACCGACCCCGGCTTCGAGATCGGCACCGCGCCGCTGCCCGTCGCCGACGACGAGGCGGACGAGTACGGCAAGGGCTTCCTCTCCGGGACGATCGTCGGGATCGCGCCGCGCAGCGAGAAGCAGAACGCCGCGTGGGAGCTGGTGAAGTACATGACGACCGACACCGAGGCCGTCGTCGCCTTCTCCAACGCCATCCACAACGTGCCGTCCACCTTCGAGGCCCTCGAATCACCGGACCTCAAGACCGACCCCGCCTTCAGGACCTTCCTGGACATCGCCCGGCACCCCGAGTCCAGCACCGCCCCGAACTCCGTCAACGGCGCCACCTACCAGCTGACGCTCCAGGACTTCGGCTACGCGTACGAGTCGGGGAAGGCGACCGACCTGAAGGCGGGCCTGGAGAAGACCGCCGAGCAGATCGACCGCGACATCGAGCAGGCGAAGTAGCCGCCCATGTCCACCACGCTCGCCGTCCGGCGCCGCAGGTCCGCCCTGCGGACGCTGGCCTTCCTCTCCCCCTGGCTGATCGGCTTCGCGGTCTTCTTCGCCTACCCGCTGATCTCCACCCTGTACTTCTCCCTGATGCGCTACGACGGCTTCAACCCGCCGCAGTTCCGCGGCCTGGACAACTGGAGCTACGTCTTCAACGACTACCCCATGTTCTGGCCCGCGCTGCGGAACACGCTGTGGCTGGTCCTGGTGATGGTCACCTGCCGGGTGGTCTTCGGACTCGGCGTGGGCCTGCTCATCACGAGGATCAGGACCGGCGCCGGAGTCTTCCGCACCCTGTTCTACCTGCCCTACCTCGCCCCGCCGGTGGCCGCCACCCTCGCCTTCGTCTTCCTGCTCAACCCCGGCACAGGACCGGTGAACACGGTCCTGGACGGGCTGGGCCTCCCGGCGCCGGGCTGGTTCACGGACCCCGCCTGGTCGAAGCCGGCGCTCACCGCACTGGCCCTGTGGGGCGTCGGCGACCTGATGGTCATCTTCATGGCCGCCCTGCTCGACGTACCGAAGGAGCAGTACGAGGCCGCCGAACTGGACGGGGCCTCGGCACGGCAGCGGTTCCGGTACGTGACGCTGCCGAACATCTCGCCGATCGTGCTGTTCGCGGTGGTGACGGGCGTGATCCAGACCATGCAGTACTACACCCAGCCGCTGGTGGCCGGGAAGGTCGCCTCCGGGGTCATCGGCGGCTCCGGCCAGTCCTTCGAACCGGGCTACCCCGACAAGTCGACCCTCACCCTCCCCCAACTCGTCCACAATCTGGGCTTCCAGCGCTTCGACTACGGCGCCGCCTGCGTCGTCGCCCTGGTGCTGTTCGTCCTCGCCATGGCGTTCACGGCGCTGCTGATGCGCAGCCGGGGCGGGCTGCTGGGAGCGGGTGCGCGATGACGACACCTCACGTACTGGACAAGTCCGTGCCGTCCCTGCCGGTCGACGACGCCGCCCGCGCCGCCCGCCGCCGCTCCCTGCTGGAGTGGATCGCCGTGCACTCCCTCGGCGTGGCCGCGGCACTCTTCTTCACCCTCCCCTTCGTCTTCGTGGTCCTGACCTCGCTGATGAGCGACCAGCAGGCGCTCACCCGGGATCTGGTCCCCGACACCTGGCAGTGGGACAACTACCGCCGGGTCCTGGACACCCCCGGTTTCCTCACCTGGTGGCGCAACACCCTGCTCTACGCGGGCCTGGGCACCGTGCTCTCGGTGGTCTCCTCGATCCCGGTGGCGTACGCGCTGGCCAAGTTCCGCTTCCGGGGCCGGAATCTGTCGATGATGCTGGTCGTCTCGATGATGATGCTGCCGCCGCAGGTCGTGATCATCCCGATGTACCTGTTCTGGGCGAAGCAGCTGGACCTGTCCGGCACGCTCTGGCCGCTGATCGTCCCGATGGCGTTCGGGGACGCGTTCTCGATCTTCCTGCTGCGCCAGTTCCTGCTGACCATCCCCGACGAGTACCTGGACGCCGCCCGCGTCGACGGCTGCGGCGAGCTGCGGACCCTGCTGAGGGTGGTGGTGCCGATGGCGAAGCCGGGCATCGCCGCGGTCGCCCTGTTCCAGTTCTTCTACGCCTGGAACGACTACTTCGGCCCGCAGATCTACGCCTCCGAGAACCCCGCTGCCTGGACGCTCAGTTACGGCCTGGAGTCCTTCAAGGGCGCGCACCACACCGACTGGAATCTGACCATGGCCGCGACCGTCCTGGTCATGGCCCCCGTGATCGTCGTGTTCTTCTTCGCTCAGAAGGCGTTCGTCGAGGGCGTCACACTGACCGGAGTGAAGGGTTGAGCCGCACAATGAAACTGACCGTGGTCGGCGGAGGATCGACCTACACCCCCGAACTGGCCGACGGGTTCGCCCGGTTGAGGGACACCCTGCCGATCGGGGAACTGGTCCTGGTGGACCCGGCCGCCGAGCGGCTGGAGCTGGTGGGCGGGCTGGCCCGCCGGATCTTCGCCCGCCTGGGCCATCCCGCCCGGATCGTCACCACCGGTGACCTGGACCGGGCCGTGGAGGGCGCCGACGCCGTCCTGCTCCAGCTGCGCGTCGGCGGCCAGGCGGCCCGCAACGAGGACGAGACCTGGCCGCTGGAGTGCGGCTGCGTCGGCCAGGAGACCACCGGCGCGGGCGGCCTGGCGAAGGCGCTGCGCACGGTACCGGTGGTGCTGGACATCGCCGAACGGGTCCGCCGGGCCAACCCCCGCGCCTGGATCATCGACTTCACCAACCCGGTCGGGATCGTCACCCGCGCGCTGCTCCGGGCCGGGCACCGCGCGGTGGGCCTGTGCAACGTGGCGATCGGCTTCCAGCGGAAGTTCGCCGCCCTGCTGGACGTCGCCCCCGCCGACCTCCACCTCGACCACGTGGGCCTGAACCACCTCACCTGGGAGACGGCGGTACGGCTCGGTGGTCCGGAGGGCAGGAACGTCCTGCCCGAGCTGCTCGCCGGGCACGGCGGGGCGATCGCCGCCGACCTGCGCCTGCCGCGCGCCGCACTGGACCGGCTCGGCGTGGTCCCCTCCTACTACCTGCGCTACTACTACGCCCACGACGAGGTCGTGGACGAACTGCGCACCAAGCCCTCCCGGGCCGCCGAAGTAGCCGGGATGGAGCGCGAGTTGCTCCGGATGTACGCCGACCCGGCCCTGGACGAGAAGCCGGAGCTGCTGTCCCGGCGGGGCGGGGCGTACTACTCGGAGGCCGCGGTGGACCTGGCGGCGGCGCTCCTGGGCGGCACCGGCAGCCCGTACCAGGTGGTGAACACCCTCAACCGCGGCACGCTGCCCTTCCTCCCGGACGACGCGGTGATCGAGGTGCAGGCCGCGGTCGGCGCCCAGGGGGCCGTACCGCTGCCGGTGCCGGAGGTGGACCCGCTGTACGCGGGGCTGATGGCGAACGTGACGGCCTACGAGGACCTGGCGCTCCGGGCGGCGCTGCTGGGCGGCCGGGAGCGGGTGTTCCGGGCGCTGCTGGCGCATCCGCTGATCGGCCAGTACGCGTACGCGGAGACCCTCACCGACCGGCTGATCGCACACAACCGGGAGCACCTCGCGTGGGCATGACGGGCGGTGTGCTGGCGATCGACGCGGGCAACAGCAAGACCGACGTGGCGGTGGTGACGGCCGACGGGCGGGTCGTCGGCTCGGCGCGCGGAGGCGGGTTCCGGCCGCCGGCGGTCGGCGTGGACGCCGCGGTGGACCGGGTCGAGGAGGCGGTGCGGCGCGCCTTCGCCGAGGCCGGCGTGGACGCGGTGAGCCATGTCTCGGCCTGCCTCGCCAACGCCGATCTTCCCGTGGAGGAGGCCGGGTTGACGCGGGCGCTGGCGGCCCGCGGCTGGGGGGCGACGGTCGAGGTCCGCAACGACACCTTCGCCGTCCTGCGCGCGGGCGTGACCGAGCCGAGGGGCGTGGCGGTGGTCTGCGGCGCCGGCATCAACTGCGTGGGCATGCTCCCCGACGGCCGTACGGCCCGCTTCCCCGCGCTCGGCCGTATCTCCGGCGACTGGGGCGGCGGTTGGGGGCTGGCGGAGGAGGCCCTGTGGTACGCGGCCCGGGCCGACGACGGCCGGGGCGCGCCCACGGCCCTGGCCGCGGCGCTCCCGGCGCACTTCGGGCTGCCCTCGATGCCGGCCCTGATCGAGGCCCTCCACCTGGAGCACCTCCCGCTGTCCCGCCGCCACGAACTGACCCCGGTCCTGTTCGCCACGGCGGAGGCGGGCGACGAGGTGTCCCGTTCCCTGGTGACCCGCCTCGCCGACGAGGTGGTCACCATGGCGACGGTGGCCCTGACCCGACTGGACCTCCTGACGGAGGAAACCCCGGTGGTCCTGGGCGGCAGCGTCCTGGCAGCCCACCACCCCCTCCTGGACGAGGGCGTACGGAACCTGCTCTCCACCCGAGCCCCGAAAGCCGTCCCCACCGTGGTGACGGCCCCACCCGTACTGGGCGCCGTCCTCCTGGGCCTGGACCGAACAAGGGCGAGCGAGGAGGCCAAGTCACAGGCACGCACCCACTACAACCCACCCAGCCCGTCTGGGGGTGCCCCCTCTGGGGGAGTTTGAGGACGAGGCCCTTTCGGGGCCGGACGGGGGTCCGGGGGCAGAGCCCCCGGTGGGGGTCCCCCCTCTGGGGGAGGGACGGGAAGGGGCGGCGGGGGCGATACCAGACGCCGACCCGCACCCCCGCACAACCCCACCGGAACCGAACCGATTCCAGCCGCGTATTCATGGGCGGGGGGTGATCCGGGATCCCGCCTGGCCGCCGGCAGCCTTCGGCAGTGATACTGGCGGACGACGGATGACCATGGGGGAGGTCGAAGTGACACAGCCGGCGCACACCAGCAACAGCACCGCACCACCACCGAACTCCCCCCTGCCCACACCCCCGTCACTCCCGCCCCAGCAGACCCGCCCCACTCCCCCCACCCCACCCGACACCCGCAGAACCGCGTTCGCGGAGGGCGCCGACCGCCTCCGCGCGGCCGCCACCACCGAGCCCGGCCGCCTGCGCATCATCGGCGCCGTACTCGCCCTGCTGGTCGTCGCCTTCGGCGCCGTCACCGCCTGGCAGGTCACCGAGCGCGCGGCCGCCGCCGACGACGTCCTCACCAGCAGCCAGCCGCTCAGCTCCGACGCCGCCGACATCTACCGCTCCCTCGCCGACGCCAACACCGCCGCCTCCAGCGGCTTTCTGGCCGGCCGCGAGGAGACCGGCGTCAACCGGGTCCGCTACGAGAAGGGCATCCGCACGGCCGCCGAGAAGCTGGTGAACGCCGCGGCCAACTCCGACCCCGACTCCCCCTCCGCCGCCACCATCGCCGAACTCAACCGGCTGCTGCCGGAGTACAAGGGCCTGGTCGAGCAGGCGCGGACGTACAACCGCCAGGGCTTCCCGGTCGGCGGCGCCTATCTGCGCTACGCCAACGAGAAGATGCAGGAGCAGATGCTCCCGAAGGCGGAGGACCTCTACACGCGGGAGAACCAGCGGCTGCGCGAGGACTACGCCGCAGCCACCCCGTACCCGTGGATCGCGATAGCCCTCGGCGTGGTCGCGCTGGCCGCGCTCGGCTGGGCGCAGCACCGCAACTACCGCCGTACGAACCGGGTCCTGAACCACGGTCTGGTCGCCGCCACCGCGACCGCCGTCGTCGTCCTGCTCTGGCTGGTCGTCGGCCACAGCGTGGCCCGCGCCGGGCTGAACGACTCCTACGACCACGGGGTCCGCTCGCTGAACGTCCTGCACGACGCCCGGATCGCCTCCCTGAAGGCCCGCGGCAACGAGAACCTGACGCTGGTCTCCCGCGGCGCCCAGACCAAGAAGGTCGGCGAGGAGACGTACGACGCCTACGACTACGAGTTCGAGCGGGAGATGAAGACCCTCGGCAAGGGGCTCACCCTCGCCGAGGGGCTCGCCGACGACCGGGCCGGCGAGCAGCCGGTGACCGCGGCGGTGGGGAACATGACGGAGTGGAGGAAGCGCCACGCCGCGGCCCGCGCGGAGGACGAGAACGGCGAGTACCAGCAGGCGCTGGACCGGGTGATCGGTGCCAAGGGCACCACCGGCGAGTGCTTCGACAGCGTCGACGCCAACCTCGCCAAGGCGCTGGAGCACGAGACGACCGAGTTCAAGTCGGCGGCCGGGGGCGGCCTGGACGCGATGACGGGGCTGTCCACGGGCGCCGCCGTCCTCGCCGTGCTGGGTGCCGCGGGCGCCGTGCTGGGCATCGGCCGCAGGCTGTCGGAGTACCGGTGAGAGGGGGAGTGACGATGCGCGGGCGTGAGTTCGTCCGGCCCTTCGGGGGCGGGGCCCGGCTGCGGGCCAGTCTGCGGGGCTGGGGCGGAGTGGGTGCGATGGCGGCAGTGTGCGCCCTGGCGGTGGTGCTCGCGCTGCTGCTGCCGCTCACCCAGTCCGCCGGCGACGGCAGCACGGGGATCGGCGGACCGGGCGTCGCCCAGGGCACGCACGCCCGGGCGGAGGAGGAGTGCGCCGGCCCGGAGAAGCAGACGCTCTCCCCGTCCGGCGCCGACGGCCCGACCATCGAGGCGATCAAGAGCCGGGAGGGCGAGAAGCGCAAGCTGGTCGTCGGCGTCGACCAGAACAGCTACCGCTGGGGCTACCGCAACCCCAACAGCACCGGCACCGCCGAGCTGGAGGGCTTCGACATCGACCTGGTGCACCGCATCGCCGAGGACATCCTCGGTGACCCGGACGCGGTGCAGTTCAAGGCGATACCCACCAACCAGCGCATCCCGGCGATCCAGGAGGGCCGGGTCGACATGGTCGTCCGCACCATGACGATCAACTGCGACCGCCTCGCCGACGTCGCGTTCTCCGCGCCCTACTTCAAGACCGGCCAGCAGGTCCTGGCGCCCAAGTCCTCGACGGTCGAGGGCTACGACGACAGCCTCGCCGACCGCAGGATCTGCACCGCGGACGGTTCGACGGCGTACTCCACGCTGGAGCGGGCGAAGAAGGACGGTGACCTGCCGGCCACCGCGGACATCGACTCCACCGTCGTCCCCAACCAGCTGGACTGCCTGGTGCGACTCCAACTGGGCGAGGTGGACGCGGTGGTGACCGACGGCGCGCTCGCCGCCAGCCAGGCCGCGCAGGACCCGACCGTCGAGCTGAAGGGCGAGGCGTTCACCACCGAGTACTACGGCGTGGCGATGAAGAAGGACGCCGACGACCTGGTGCGCCGGGTCAACCGGATCCTGGTGGAGTACCGCGAGGACTCCGGCGGCTGGCAGGCGTCCTACGACAAGTGGCTCTCGGCGACACTGGGAGCCGATTCGGCGGAGTCGGAGCCGCCCGCGCCGCAGTACCTCCGCACGAGCTGACCACCGGCAGACACAGTCACGACAGGCTCTCCCCCGAAGGCACGACAACAGCAGCGAGAGGTGATCGATGGGCGTCACGGGACCCCCCGGGCCGGTGATGGACCGGGACGAGGTGGACCGTGCGCTGGCACGGCTCGGCGCGGAGCACGAGGCGATCGAGACCTCGCTGCTGGCCCTCCAGGACCACGCCGGCCGCAGACTCCTCGAAGGGGCCGAGCTGACCGGCGTCACCAAGGAGCGCTGGGCGTCCACCGACGCCTCCATCACGCTGCTGTGGGCCTACTTCGACTCCTACACGGCGACCCTGCGCGGCGCCCGGGAGATCCGCTCGCGGCGCCGCTGGTCCAGCCGCGAGGACCTGGTGGAGCTGACCGAGCTGCTGCGCGGCGAGTCCGTCACGGTCGCCGGTTTCGCCGCGGCCACCGCCAACGCACCGACCCTGAACGGCGGTTCGGGCAAGCTCAGCGAGCGGTTCACCCTGGTGACGCTGGTGGACCGGATGAACGAGCTGTACGCGACCTCGCTGGACATGGTCGTCACCGCCGACGCGGTCTGGTCGGCGCTGCCCGCCCGGATAGATTTACTGGCCGCGGAGCTCCAGCGCACCCGCAGGCTCGCGCACTCCGTCGGGGTGCGGCCCGGCGAACACCCGGCCGGCGACGACCTGGAACGGATCACCCGTGTCCTGACCGCCCTGCGCGAGCAGGTGGTGTCCGACCCGCTGGCCTACTGGCGCCCCGCGCCCGGGAGTTCGGCGCCGGGCGGCGGCAGGCCCGACACCACGGTCTACGACCGTGAGGCGCGGGCGCTGGAGGACGTGCGCCGGGAGATAGACGCCGTGCTCACCGTCCGCCAGGACGCGGAGGCCCGGCTGGTGAAGCTCAGGGACGTGCTCTCCCGCGCGGACCGCACCCTCGCCGAGGCCCGCGCCGCGCGCGGCGAGGTCCTCGCGAAGATCGCCGCCACCGAGGTGCCGGTCGTCAGCGGCCCGCCGACCGTGCTCCAGGAGCAACTGGCGACGGCCGCCGAGTACCGCAGGCACGCCCAGTGGCACCGGCTGTCGCCGCTGCTGGAGTCCCTGGAGCAGCGGGCGGAGGACGAACTGCTGCGCGCCCGGGAGTCGTTGACGGCCGTCACCGCGCCGCTCGCGGTCCGCGCGGAGCTGCGCGGCCGCCTCGACGCGTACAAGGCGAAGGTGGCCCGGCACGGCATGGCCGAGGACCCGCTGCTGGTGGAGCGGTACGACGCGGCCCGGCGCATGCTGTGGAGCGCGCCCTGCGACCTGCGCGTCGCGGAACAGGCCGTCCTGCGCTACCAGCAGGCGGCCGCCGAACAGCTGGGCTCCCCCCGCGTGCCGGGTCAGGGCGGCCCGGAGGATCGTCGGGGGGAGACGAGCTCATGAGTGGGACACAGCGCACCTGCCAGCGGCCCGGCTGCGGCGGCGCGTACGAGGACATGGGCGGCGGCGAGCTGTACTGCGACACCTGCGGGCTGGCCCCGGTCGTCGGCGCGAGCCCGGCCGGAGCGCCGGCCGGCGACAAGGACGGCTCCGGCAGCGCGAGTTCGCGCGCCAGCGGCCGCGCCAGCTCCCGTACGTCGTCCCAGTCCTCGAAGTCGCGCCGCTCGGTGTCGGGGCGGCTGTCGCGGTCCCTGTCGGGGCGCTCCACCAGCCGCTCGGTGTCGGTGCGCAGCTCCGGCGCCGCCGCCAGTGCCTCCGGGCGGGGCCGGCTCGGGGTGGGCCTGGTCGAGGTCCCGGACGTGCCGCGGCCCGATCCGCGCGCGATGGTGCTGGACAACCCCGAGGTGCCCGAGCGCAAGCGGTTCTGCTCGCGCTCGGACTGCGGGGCGCCGGTGGGCCGTTCGCGCGACGACCGGCCGGGCCGTACGGAGGGCTTCTGCACCAAGTGCGGCAACCCGTACTCCTTCGTGCCGAAGCTGAAGTCCGGGGACGTCGTGCACGGCCAGTACGAGGTCGTGGGCTGCCTGGCGCACGGCGGGCTCGGCTGGGTCTACCTCGCCGTGGACCGCGCGGTCTCCGACCGGTGGGTGGTGCTCAAGGGTCTCCTGGACACCGGTGACCAGGACGCGATGGCCGCCGCGATCTCCGAGCGGCGCTTCCTCGCGGAGATCGAGCACGCCAACATCGTGCGGATCTACAACTTCGTCGAGCACCTCGACCAGCGCACCGGCTCCCTCGACGGCTACATCGTCATGGAGTACGTCGGCGGCAAGTCCCTCAAGGAGATCGCCAACGGCCGCCGCACCGGCGCCGGCAAGCGCGATCCGCTGCCGGTGGAGCAGGCGTGCGCGTACGGCATCGAGGCGCTGGAGGCGCTCGGCCATCTGCACAGCCGCAACCTGCTCTACTGCGACTTCAAGGTCGACAACGCCATCCAGACCGAGAGCCAGCTCAAGGTCATCGACATGGGCGCGGTGCGCCGGATGGACGACGAGGAGTCGGCCATCTACGGCACGGTCGGCTACCAGGCGCCCGAGGTCGCGGACGTGGGCCCGTCGGTGGCCAGCGACCTGTACACGGTGGCCCGCACCCTGGCGGTGCTGACCTTCGACTTCCAGGGCTACACCAACGTCTTCGTGGACTCCCTGCCGGACCCGGACCACATCGAGGTGTTCCGGCGGTACGAGTCCTTCTACCGGCTCCTGGTGCGGGCCACCGACCCCGACCCGGCGCGCCGGTTCGCCTCCGCCCAGGAGATGGCGGAGCAGCTGACGGGCGTGCTGCGCGAGGTGGTCTCGTTGCAGACCGGGCAGGCCCGGCCGGCCCTGTCGACGCTGTTCGGGCCCGAGTTGAGGGTCACGGACACGGAGCTGTTCCCGCGGCAGACCGGCGAGGTCTCGCGGCTGGGGGCGCGCGGCACGCCCGGTGCGCCCGCCGGGCCCGCGCCCGCGCTCACGGAAGGGCTCGTCAAGCCCGTCGACACGGCAGCGGCGGCCCTGGCGCTCCCGGTGCCGCACGTGGACCCCGGTGACCCCAACGCCGGTTTCCTGGCGGGCCTGATGACCTCCGCCCCCGCCGAGCTGGCCGGCGCGCTCGCGGCGGCTCCGGCGCCGTCGGCCGAGACCCGGCTGCGGCAGGTGCGGGCCTGGCTGGAGAGCGGGGACGCGGGCTCGGCCCACCGGACCCTGCTGGAGCTGGAGGCGGACCGGCCCGACGACTGGCGGGTGGTCTGGTACCGGGGTGTGGCCGCCCTGGTGACGGGCGACCACGAGGGCGCGGCCCTCGCCTTCGACGCGGTCTACGACGCCTTCCCCGGCGAGCCGGCGCCCAAGCTGGCCCTCGGTCTGTGCGCCGAGGTGCTGGGGCAGTTGGACAACGCCGCCGAGTACTACCGCCTGGTGTGGTCGACCGATCCGAGCTTCGTGAGCGCCGCGTTCGGTCTGGCCCGCGTCCAGCTCGCCACCGGCGACCGGCGGGGCGCGGTGACGACGCTGGAGTCGGTCCCGGAGAGCTCCGTGCACTGCACGGCGGCCCGGGTGGCGGCGGTGCGGGCGCGGCTGCGGCAACGCACCGCGGTCGCCGGTGACGTACCGTTCCTGGAGGACCTGACGGCCGCGGCCGGGCAGGTGGAGGCGCTCCAGGCGTACGGCCTGGACCCGGCGCGCCGCGAGCAGTTGGCGGCGGAGGTGCTCGGCTCCGCGCTGGACTGGGTACTCTCCGGTGGCCAGGGTTCCGCCGTCCCCGACGCCGCCGGGGGACGGCTGCTGCTGGGCAGTGGCCTGGACGAGCGGGGACTGCGGTTCGGGCTGGAGCGTTCGTACCGCATGCTGGCCCGGCTCGCGCAGGGCGGCGAGGAGAGGATCGACCTGGTGGAACGTGCCAATCGTTACCGCCCCCGGACGTGGGTGTAGTTGATGTCGCAGATGCCCCAGCAGACCGCGCTGTCGAAGTGCCCGAGCTGCGCCGAACCGCTGCACTCGGGTGACCGGTTCTGCGAGAAGTGCGGATACGACCTGTCCGCGCTGCTCGACACGCCGGCCGCCGCGAACGGCGATGTGGCCTGGCCGCACGCCGTTGAGCCGGACAGTTCGGACACCCCGCCCGCGGTCCATCTGCCGACCGACCTCCAGGGCACGGAGTCGGACGGCGGCGACGGCGCCGCCCGGGGCGGAGTGCGGTTCGACCGCGCGCCCGAGCCGGACGAGTACGCGCTCCAGGCGCCGGATCCGCGGATCGCCGCCGAGCAGCCCGCCCCCGAGGCCGCCGGCGCCAAGGTGTGCGTGGCCTGCCGGGCGGGCCGGGTCGACCACGACGGCTACTGCGAGAACTGCGGGCACGCCCAGCCCCGCGAACGCGACCACATGGAGCAGGAGTGCGGCCCGGTGGCCGCCGTCAGCGACCGCGGGCTGCGCCACCACCGCAACGAGGACGCCTTCGCCGTGGGCTGCACGGCCCTGCCCGACGGCTCCCCCGCGGTCCTGGCGATCGTCTGCGACGGCGTCTCCTCCGCGACCCGCCCCGACGACGCCTCGCTGGCCGCGTCCCGGGCGGCGAGCGACACGCTGCTGGCCGCCCTGCCGCAGGGCACGCACCCCCAGCAGGCCATGCACGAGGCGATCGTGGCGGCCTCCCGCGCGGTCAACGCGCTGGCCGGCGAGCCCGCCACCGCCCGCGAGCAGGCCCCGCACCAGAACTCCCCCGCCTGCACCCTGGTCGGCGCGGTCATCACCGCCGGACTGCTGGTCGTCGGCTGGGTCGGCGACAGCCGCGTCTACTGGGTCCCGGTGGACCGCGGGACCCCGCCCGCACGGCTCACCGAGGACGACTCCTGGGCCGCGCAGATGGTCGCCGCCGGGCTGATGAACGAGGCCGAGGCGTACGCCGACGAGCGGGCCCACGCGATCACCGGCTGGCTCGGCGCGGACGCCTACGAACTGGAGCCGCACACCGCCTCCTTCAAGCCGGACCGGCCGGGTGTGGTCGTGGTGTGCACCGACGGCCTGTGGAACTACGCCGAGGGCGCCGAGGAGATGGCCGAGGTGGTGCCCCTCGACGCGGCCGTGCGTCCGCTGCACAGCGCGCGGGTGCTGGTCGGTCACGCGCTCGACGGTGGGGGCCACGACAACGTAACAGTGGCCGTGCTGCCGTTCCCGGCACCGCAGTTGGGGGCAGGATCGGCCTGAGAGGCCGCGCCGCGGGGGACAGCCTCGACGGACCGGAGGGGACCGGTCCGCCCACAGCCATCGCCCCACCCCGGTGGGGTCTCACAGGGGGATCAGAGAAGCATGGCCATTTTCTCGAAATCGAACGTGCCGCAGTTCTCGATGGACGTGTACCAGAACGAGTACCTCCCCGAGGGCGGCCGCGAGGTCAACGCGATCGTCACGGTCACCTCGACCGGGGGCGGCACGATCGGTAACGCGGTCGCCGCGCCCCACCTCTACACGCCGGGGCAGGGCCCGTCCGCCGCGGTGGCGATCATGGTCGACTGCTCGGGTTCGATGGACTACCCGGGGACCAAGATGCGCAACGCCCGGGACGCCACGGCCGCGGCCGTGGACACCCTGCGCGACGGCGTCCACTTCGCGGTGATCGGCGGCACCCATGTCGCCAAGGAGGTCTACCCGGGCGGCGGGCGCCTCGCGGTCGCCGACCCCACCACCCGCGAGCAGGCCAAGGAGGCGCTGCGCAGGCTCAGCGCGGGCGGCGGCACGGCGATCGGGACCTGGCTGCGCCTCGCCGACCGGCTGCTGTCCTCCGCGGACGTCGCCATCCGCCACGGCATCCTGCTCACCGACGGCCGCAATGAACACGAGTCACCACAGGATCTGCGGGCCGCCCTGGACGCCTGCGCGGGCCGTTTCACCTGTGACGCCCGCGGTGTGGGCACCGACTGGGAAGTGAAAGAAGTCACAGCGATCTCCTCCGCGCTGCTCGGCACCGCCGACATCGTCGCCGACCCGGCCGGCCTCGCCGCCGACTTCACGCGGATGATGGAGACGGCGATGGGCAAGGAGGTCGCGGACGTCTCCCTCAGGGTGTGGACCCCGGTCGGCACCACCATCAAGTTCGTCAAGCAGGTCGCCCCCACGGTCGAGGAGCTGACCGACCGCCGCACGGAGTCGGGGCCGCGCTCCGGCGACTACCCCACCGGCTCCTGGGGGGACGAGTCCCGTGACTACCACGTGTGCGTGGAGGTCCCGGCCGCTGAACTGGGCCGGGAGATGCTGGCCGCACGGGTGTCGCTGGTCACTCCGCGGCCCGGGTCGGACGACGTCCACAACCTCGGCGCCCAGGGCCTGGTGAGGGCCGTGTGGACCGACGACATGGCCGCCTCGACGTCGATCAACCCCCAAGTCGCCCACTACACCGGGCAGGCCGAACTGGCCCAGGCCATCCAGCAGGGACTGGACCTCCGCAAAGCGGGCGATACGGACGGGGCAACCGCCAAACTGGGCCGGGCCGTTCAGCTCGCCAGCGCCTCCGGAAACGCCGATACGGCGAAACTCCTTTCGAAGGTGGTGGACGTGGTCGATGCCGCGGCAGGTACTGTGCGACTGAAGGCGAAGGTCGCGGAGGCCGACGAGATGACTCTCGAAACCCGGTCCACAAAGACTGTTCGTGTAAAGAAGTGACACCAGTACCGCCCGAGCAAGACCACGAGCCCGGCCCCTCGGGGTGGGAGTAATCCGGCCATGGCGGCCGGAAAGGAGAGGGGGAAGCGCCGACATGCCGACCTGCCCGAACGGACACCAGTCGGGTTCCGACGACTGGTGCGAGGTCTGCGGTCACCGCATGGCCGGTGCCGTACCTCCGCCCCCTCCCCCGCCGCCCGGCGGCGGCTACGGCTTCCCGCCGCCCGGCGCCCAGCCCGGCGGTGCCCGGCCGCCGCACCTGTCCTCCGTGCCGAACGCCGAGCCGGAGCTGTGCCCGCAGTGCCGCACGCCCCGTGAGGGCGGCGCGCCGTTCTGCGAGGAGTGCCGGTGGAACTTCCTGACCAACACGGCGACCTCGTACACCCCGGCCGCCCCGCGCCCGCCCGGCCCGAGCCCCGCCGCCCGCTTCCAGCAGCCGCCGCCCGGGCCGTCCTACGGCGGGGGTGACTCCTACGACTACCAGAGCTCGCGGCCGTCGCAGATGAACCGGCCCGCCGAACCGATTCCGCCGTTCGGCTCCGACCCCGCCTCGGCACCCGGCGGCCCGGGAGGCCCCGGCGGTCCGGGCGGCTACGGCGGTCCCGGTCCCGGTGGACCAGGCGGTCCTGGCTACGGCGGTCCCGGCGGCCCCGGCCCGGGTGGTCCCGGTGGCTACGGCGGCCCCGGTGCGCCCGGCGGCACGGGCGCCTACGGCGGACCCGGCGTCCCTGGTCCGGGCGGCCCCGGCCCCGGCGGACCTGGTGGCCCCGGTGGCCCCGGTGGCCCCGGTGGCCCCGGTGGCCCGTCCGGTTTCGGCGGCGACGGCTCGCGGCCGGTCCCGCCGCCGCCCGGTCCCACCCCGCCCGCCGGCCCCGGCGGACCCGGCGGTGCTCCGCAGGCGTTCCAGTCCCCCTCCGGCCCGCCCGCCCCGCCGGCCTTCCCGCAGGAGGCGAACCGGCCGCAGCCCGGCGGCCCGTCCTTCGGCGGCGGCGAGGACGACTGGGTGATCCAGCCCCCGTCCGCGGGTGCGCCCGGCGGCCAGGGCGGCTACGGCTACCCGCAGCCCGGCCAGGCCTTCCCGCAGCAGCCGGCCACCTGGTCGGCGACGATCGGCCCGGACCGCGACTACTTCATGGCGATGATGCAGCGCTCCGGCCCCGAAGCTGCGGGCCTGAACCTGCCCGCGTACTCCCCCGAGCAGCAGCGCACCCTCGGCGGCAACCAGGTCACCATCGGCCGCCGCCGGCACTCCACCGGCGACACCCCGGACATCGACCTGTCGGTGCCGCCGGAGGACCCGGGCGTCTCGCACCAGCACGCGGTGCTGGTCCAGCAGCCCGACGGCTCCTGGGCGGTCGTCGACCAGAACTCCACCAACGGCACGACGGTGAACGGCTCCGAGGAGCCGATCCAGCCGTTCGTCCCGGTACCGCTGCAGGACGGCGACCGGGTGCACGTCGGCGCGTGGACGACGATCACCATCCGCCGGGGCTGACCCGCCTCACCGGAGGGGCCAGGCGTACGGCCCCTCCGGATCGTCCAGCCAGGCCCACCCGCGCCCACCGCTGACGGTGACGCCGTAGCGCCGCCGCTGCGGCATGCTCTCGCGCCGCCACATCGCGTACGCCTCCTGCGGGTCCAGGCTGTCGCGGCTGAGCGCCAGCAGGAAGCGGAACAGCTCGTGCTCCCGGGCCCGGCGCGGGACCCCTCCGTAGGGCAGGGGTTCCTCCTCCGGCGGGCCGCCGCGCAGCGGGACGAAGTAGGCGGGCGTGGACAGGAAGCGGCCCTCGGCGTGCTCGGGGCCGCGCACGGTCAGCACGACCAGACCGGTGGCCATCGGGGCCAGGATCCGGGCGCCCGCCCGGCACTGGGCGAGCCAGGCCGGCGGGACGGACGGCAGCGCGCAGGTCGCGATGATTCGGTCGAAGGGCGCGCGTTCGGCGGCACCGCGGGCGCCGTCGCCGGTGAGCACCGCGGGGTGGTACCCGGCCGCGGCCAGATGGAGCCGGGCCGACTCGGTGATCTCAGGCTCCAGCTCGACGGTCGTGACGAGCCGGTCGTCGCCCAGCCGCCGGGCCAGCAGCGCCGCGTTGTAGCCGGTCCCGGCGCCGATCTCCAGCACCCGGTCCCCGTCCCGCACGCCGAGCGCGACCAGCATCATCGCCATCAGCGAGGGCTGGCTGCTGGAGGAGAGCAGCTCCCCGTCACGCAGCCGGGTGGCCAGCGGTACGTCGGCGTAGGCGCCGCGCATCCACAGCTCCCGCCCGCCCGGTTCGGGACTCTCGCCCCAGCGGCGCTCGTACCCGCCGACCGCGCCCACGTAGTAGTAGGGCACGAAGAGATGGCGCGGGACGGCCGCGAACACCTCCCGCCACACCGGGTCCTCGTCCCAGGCGCCGCTGAGGTCGATCTCGCGCACCAGTTGCGCCCGCGCCGCTGCGGCGAGGTCGTCGAGGTCCTGTTCGGGAGCGGGGGCGCCCATGCCTCCACTGTCCTGCGCCGGACGGCGCACGGCGAGTGCCGGACCGGCCGGATCGCGGCCCGCCGGTGGGCCCGGTGGCCGAGGTCCTAAGTCCCAGGTCCTCGGTCGTGGCGTCTGAGACCATGGGAGGGTGAAAGAGATTCGGCGCGGCACGCTTCAGGAGCAGACCTTCTACGAGCAGGTCGGCGGGGAGGAGACCTTCCGCCGTCTGGTCCACCGTTTCTACGCGGGTGTCGCCGAGGACCCGCTGCTGCGGCCCATGTACCCCGAGGAGGACCTGGGCCCCGCCGAGGAGCGCCTGGTCCTGTTCCTCATTCAGTACTGGGGCGGTCCGACCACGTACAGCGAGAACCGCGGCCACCCCCGTCTGCGGATGCGCCACGCCCCCTTCACCGTCGACCGCGCGGCCCACGACGCCTGGCTGAAGCACATGCGGGACGCCGTCGACGAGCTCGGCCTCTCCGAGGAGCACGAGCGGACCCTGTGGAACTACCTGACGTACGCGGCGGCTTCGATGGTGAACAGCGCGGACTGAGACCGGTGGGCGGGCGGGTCAGCGGGAGACGCTGACCCCCAGCGCCCCGAGTCCCGCCGTACGCACGGCGACGGACCCGTAGGGGGTGCGCAGGCGCAGCCAGCTCCCCGCCGACAGCAGCGCGGGTTCCCCGCCGCCCCGCAGGAAGCCCAGGGACTGGGCGGCGTGCACGGCCCGTACGGGCAGCGAGGTGTCGCCGACGGTCCGGGACCAGATGTCCCGCCCGATCAGGTCGAGTGCGGCTCTGGTGCGCCCCTCCGGGCCGAGTTCCTCGGTGCGGGCGCGGAATTCGGCGACCGCGGCACCGACCATGGCGCGCAGCGCGTCGGGGGCGGGCAGTCCCGGCTCGGTCCGCCAGCCGCCGCGGGGCGGCAGCACACCGGCCCAGGGCGGCCCGGTGACGGCGCCCGGGACGACGGCCGTGGCCGCGGCCTCGTCCACCGCCTCCAGGAGTTCACCGGCGGACACGGTCCGGTCCAGGGTGACGTCGAGGCCGTCCTCGTACGGCTTGGCCAGCCGTGCCGCGCGGATCGCCAGCACCTCGAAGGAGGGCGGACGGCCGAAGACGGCGAGCGCGGTGCCGGCCGCCTGAAGGCGCACCGCGGCGGACCGGTCGTAGTGGAGCAGCCGGGAGAGGAAGGCGGCGAGATCGGCCGCCTCCCCCTCCTCGGCGAGGTGGAGCACCGTCATGCGGCGACGGCCTCCTCCTCCACGTCGTCGGTGTACTCCCGGAGGAACTCTCGTTCCTCGGAGGTGATCCGGCGGGGCCGCTGCGCCTCGAAGTCGAACGGCACTATCACCGTCGACGCACGGACGTAGACCAGGTCCGCGTCCTTCACCTCGTAGGTGATGGTGAAGGAGGCGGCCCTTATCTCGGTGACCCACAGCTCGATGTCCACCGGGCGGTGCCGGTGCACGAGCTGCCGCTTGTAGTCGATCTCATGGCGCGCCACCACGGACCCCTGCTGGAAATCCTTGTCCGGACGGAACAGGAAGTCGATACGGGCTTCCTCCAGGTACCGGAGGAAGACCACGTTGTTGACGTGGCCGTACGCGTCCATGTCCGCCCAGCGCAGCGGGCAGCGGTAGATGTGCCGCAAGATCGATCAGCCCCGGGTCAGCTTCTTGTAGGTGGCGCGGTGCGGGCGGGTGGCGTCCGCACCGAGGCGCTCGATCTTGTTCTTCTCGTAGGACTCGAAGTTGCCCTCGAACCAGAACCACTTGGACTCGCCCTCGTAGGCGAGGATGTGGGTGGCCACCCGGTCCAGGAACCAGCGGTCGTGGGAGACGACCACGGCGCAGCCCGGGAAGTCGAGCAGGGCGTTCTCCAGGGAGGACAGCGTCTCGACGTCGAGGTCGTTGGTCGGCTCGTCGAGGAGCAGCAGGTTGCCGCCCTGCTTGAGGGTGAGCGCCAGGTTGAGGCGGTTGCGCTCACCGCCGGAGAGCACCCCGGCGGGCTTCTGCTGGTCCGGGCCCTTGAAGCCGAAGGCGGACACGTACGCCCGGCTCGGCATCTCGACCTGACCGACGTTGATGTAGTCCAGCTCGTCGGAGACCACGGCCCACAGGGTCTTCTTGGGGTCGATGTTCTCGCGGCTCTGGTCGACGTAGGAGATCTTGACGGTCTCGCCGACCTTGATGGACCCGGAGTCGGGCTCTTCGAGACCCTGGATCATCTTGAAGAGGGTGGTCTTGCCGGCGCCGTTCGGGCCGATGACACCGACGATGCCGTTGCGCGGCAGCGTGAAGGAGAGGTCGTCGATGAGGACCTTCTCGCCGAAGGCCTTGTTGAGGTTGTTGACCTCGACGACGATGCTGCCGAGCCGCGGGCCCGGCGGGATCTGGATCTCCTCGAAGTCCAGCTTCCGCATCTTCTCGGCCTCGGCGGCCATCTCCTCGTAGCGGGCCAGACGCGCCTTCGACTTGGCCTGGCGCCCCTTGGCGTTGGAGCGCACCCACTCCAGCTCTTCCTTCAGACGCTTCGCACGCTTGGCGTCCTTCTGCCCCTCGACCTTCAGACGGGTCTGCTTGGTCTCCAGGTAGGTGGAGTAGTTGCCCTCGTAGGGGTAGGCGCGGCCGCGGTCGAGTTCGAGGATCCACTCGGCGACGTTGTCCAGGAAGTACCGGTCGTGGGTGATGGCCACGACGGTGCCCGCGTACTTGGCGAGGTGCTGCTCCAGCCAGTTCACCGACTCGGCGTCGAGGTGGTTGGTGGGCTCGTCGAGGAGCAGCAGGTCGGGGGCCTCCAGCAGCAGCTTGCAGAGCGCCACACGGCGCTTCTCGCCACCGGAGAGGTTGACGACCGGCCAGTCGCCGGGCGGGCAGCCCAGGGCGTCCATGGCCTGCTCCAGCTGGGCGTCGAGGTCCCAGGCGTTGGAGTGGTCGAGGTCCTCCTGGAGCTTGCCCATCTCGTCGAGCAGCGCGTCGGAGTAGTCGGTCGCCATCAGCTCGGCGATCTCGTTGAACCGGTCGAGCTTGCCCTTGACCTCGGCGACACCCTCCTGGAC
The DNA here is from genome assembly GCF_040299205.1 of Streptomyces sp. NPDC000983. Taxonomy (NCBI): domain Bacteria; kingdom Bacillati; phylum Actinomycetota; class Actinomycetes; order Kitasatosporales; family Streptomycetaceae; genus Streptomyces; species Streptomyces sp. NPDC000983. Next base: position 103,760 of record NZ_JBEPBM010000005.1, read on the forward strand.
GTTCTCCAGGACGGTCTTGTCGTCGTTGAGCTTGGGCTCCTGCATCAGGATGCCGACGCTGTACCCGGGCGACAGGAAGGCGTCACCGTTCGACGGCTGCTCCAGCCCCGCCATGATCTTCAGCACGGTCGACTTACCGGCGCCGTTCGGGCCGACGACGCCGATCTTCGCTCCGGGGAGGAAGTTCAGGGTGACGTCGTCGAGGATCACCTTGTCGCCGTGCGCCTTGCGCGCCTTGCGCATGGTGTAAATGAACTCAGCCAAGAGAAACCGTCCGGCAGCTTGAAATCTGGCAGTGGGCAGATACACCCCATCTTGCCCGACGGCCACCCCTGGGGGGAAACCCGTTCGGTCCGGGGGCTGTGACCTGGGGGTTCCCGGATGCGGTGGTGGGCCGACCGGGGGCCAGGGGTCGTGCGTCAGCCGGTGCGCAGGACGCGGAAGCGGTCCGGTGCCGCCGGGTCGCGGTCGGCCACCTGGACCGGCGGCCAGGCCCACTGCCAAACGCCCGTGCCCGGCACCCGGGAGAACCGGATCGGGCCGCGGGTGCCCTCGACCTCCACGTCCGGCCAGGACGCGGCGATCCGGGCCCGGTCCGTGCCGTGGGCGCGCAGCAGCCCGGCGAGGACGGTGATCGTGTCGTAGCCCTCGTGGCCGACGAAGGAGGGCTCCTGGCCCAGCCGCTCGCGCAGGTCCGTCCCGACCCGTTCGCCGAGCGGGCCGAGGCGCTCGGGCAGATAGCGCAGGAAGGGGATCCCGGCGCCGTCGGCACCCAGCAGCCGCTCCCATTCCGGCAGCTCGGGCTGCCCGGCCGGAGCGCCGATCAGAACGTCGGCGAGCCGCTCGTCCGCCCGGACGGCCCGCACCAGCGGCACCGCCGGGTCGGGGTGGCCGACCAGGAGCAGCAGGGCGGTGGCGCCGTCCTCGGCGAGTGCGTCGCACAGCTCAGCGGGGGCGAGGGCGGTCGCGTCGAGTTCGGTCACGGTGCCGCCCTGCGGGGCCAGGCGCTCCCGCAGCAGACCGGTGCCGGTCGCCCAGTAGACGCTCGGCTGGGTCGCCACGGCGATACGGCTGTGGCCCGCGCCGAGCAGGTGGTCCGCGTACGTACGCCAGCCGTGGGACTGCGCCGGGGCGAGGCGCGCGACCAGCTCGGTCGGCCGGTCGGTGAGCGCGTCGAGCACCGCCGACGAGCACAGGAACGGCAGCCCGAGGGCGTCGGCACGGGCGGCGGCGGCACGGGCGACGACGCTGTGGTACTCGCCGGCCAGGGCGGCCACGCCCAGCTCGGCCAGTTCCGTCACGGCCGCCTCGGCCCGTCCCGGATCGGCCGCGGTGTCCCGGACCACCAGCTCCAGGGGCCGTCCCGCGATCCCGCCGGCCGCGTTGACGTCGGCCACGGCCAGTTCGAGCCCGGCGAGCAGATGCCGGCCCGCCTCGGCCCAGCCGGGCGGGGCCAGCGGGGCGAGGGCCCCGATGAGCACGGGCCGGCCGTCGGGTGGGCCTTCCTTGTACGCCGTGGGCGTCGCGGGCTGTGCTGATGTGTTCATGCGTTGCGTCTCCCCCGTGGCTGTTCGGTTGTGCGTGCCAGGACCGCGGTGCGCGCGCCGCGGTGGGCGGGAGCGGGGCGTGGGACGGTCGGGGCCGGCCGGGAGCGGGCGGGCCGGGCGCCGAGTCCGGCACGGCCGCCGTAAGCCCGGACCGCCGTCGGCCCAGCCCCCTCAGCCCCGCCTGCCGACCCGCGCCGTCGGCCCCGCTTCAGCGGTTCCCGTCAGCTCCGCCCGTCAGTCCCGCCCCAACGCCTCCCGGCGGCGGACGATCAGCAGGGCCGCGCCTCCGATGACCACCAGGCCGATGGCCACCCCCGCGATCGCCGGGGTCGCGGCGGAGCTGCCCGTCGCGGCGAGGTTGGTGTCCTGTGCGGTGCCGCCCACCGTGGCGGGGCTCGGCTCGGTCAGGGTCTGGGTCGTGGTGTTGTCGGCCTCCGCGGCCTCGGCCGCCTGGGTCATGCAGTCCAGGACGCCGGCGAAGCGCTTCTCGAAGCCGCCGGGGCCCTCGATCGTGAAGTCGTAGGCCTGGTCCTCCTGGAGCGGGATCGTCACCGTCCGGGTCTCCCCCGCCCCGATGGTGTACTCGACGCCCAGCAGCTCGAAGGTGAAGCTCTCGTCGCCCTCGTTGGCGGCCACGATGTCCAGGCCGCCCTCGGCGCAGTTCTTCCTCGCCGACAGGGCCGGTATCGCACCCCCGCTCGCCCAGGTGGCGCTCGCCGTCGCCGACACCGTCGACTCGCTGGAGCCGGCCAGGATCTGCGTCTGGCTGCGGCTCTCGGAGGTGAAGGCGCGGCCCACCGGCACGGTCGTGGACGCCTGCACGGTCAGCTCGGCGGTGCCGTCCGGCGCGTCCTCGGGCACCTCGAACCAGACCTGGCCGCCGTCGGTCGTGGTGGTGACCGGCTCGCCCTTCTCGTCGACGACCCGGACCCCGCTCATCGCCGAGGGCGGCACGACCGTCACCGCGTTGGCGTCGGTGCGCACCGTCACCGGTCCGAGCAGCTCGCCGGGGTGACCGGAGAGCACCGGCGGATCGAGGGTGAGCGACGCCTTGGGCTCGGCCAGGTCGCGGGCGCTCTTCTCCAGGTAGTCGGCGAGCTTCTCGGCCTGCGGGTCCACGGCGTCCACGTCGGCGCCGTCGGAGTAGCGCCACACGGCCACCTGGGTGCCGGCCGCCGCGTCCTGCTCGGTGAGGCCGCCCCGCACCCCCGCCTTCCGGCCGAGCTCCGCCAGGTCGTTCACCTGGGGATAGGAGTTCTGCAGGATCCAGCGGATGCGGCCCGCGTTCTCGTTGGCACCGAGCGAGGTCCCGCCCCACCACGTCTCGTGGTACTTGGCGTCCTTCTGCGTGGGGTTGTACAGGTCCACGCAGTACGTCTGGAGGGTGCCACCGCCGTCGACGGACATCTCGAACAGGCCGGCCGAGATCTCCTGATCGCCGGCCTCGTCGCGTATGACGGCGGCGCCGTAGGTCTTCAGGCCGCCTATCGTGGCGGTCGCCCCGCCCTGACTCCGCACCGCCCCGTCCACCGCGGCCGCCTGGCCGGCGCCGGCCAGCGTCGTACCGGCGGCGAGCAGGCCGGACACCAGCGTCGCGGCGGCGAGTCGGGCCGCCCCTCGGCCGCGCCCGGTCAGCGCGGAGAAAGCAGAAAGCACAGAATTCCCCTTCGAGCAGGACCCGTTGACGTGGGGGTACGGTCCCACCAGCGGAACTGCAAGCCACCCGAGCCTTGTTCGGCATCCTAAGTACCTGCCGCACCACGCCTCCCGGAGATCTCATGGCAGGGGCGATCCGACTCGGAATCGTTATCGCCCCGGGCGGTTGCGGGCCGGACTTATCGACAAATCCACCGGGATCGGCCGACGCGAAAGAGCCGATAAGCCGCAGTCCGGTCAGATCGGGCCGCGCGGTGGTGACGTCATGTCACGGTCGCCGGTTCGGCGGCCGGTTGGGCGCCGGTCCCCGGCGGTTCGTCCGCGTCCCCCACCGGTGTCTCCCAGTTCGGCTCCGGCCGGGACGACGGTGTGTGCACCGCGGGTTCCGGCCTGCCGGGGCGGCGGAAGGCCGACGTGCCCCGCGCGAGATCGTGGCCGATGGCCACCGCCTCGATGTCGGCCGAGGTCCACGTCTGCTGCTCGCGCACCTCCGAGCGGACCTTCAGCCTCCCCTGGACGAGAACGGGGTCGCCGACGGTCAGCGAGGCCGCCGCGTTGGTGGCGAGCTGCCGATTGGCCCACACCGTGAAGAAGTTGGTGTGCCCGTCCGTCCACTCGTTCCGCTCGCGGTCCAGATAGCGCGAGGTCACCGCCAGCCGGAACCTCGCCGACGGCCCCGTCACGGCCTCCCGGTACACCGGCTGCGTCGCCACGTTGCCCACCACGGAGATGGTCGTCTCGTTCATCGTGCGCCCCCTCGCTCGCCCGGCTCGCGAAGTCCGGGCGGATCCACGTACGGGCCCGTCCCGTACGGCAGCGTCTGCCGCGGCGACCACGCCCTGTGCGTATCGCCGCGAAGCCAGACTGCCTCCGCCGGACCGAGCCCGCTGCGCCCTGTGGATCGACCTCGCACCTGTGGACAACCCCGCCACCCGAACGCGGCGCTCCACATCCCCCGGCCCCCATTCCGCCCCGGGAGCCCAGGATGCCCTGGGAGCCCAGGAAGCCCAGGGAGCCCAGGAAGCCCCTCCACCTCCGGACGAGCCGCCTACCCGACCCCCACCCCGCTCACCCGCCCGTACTGCTCCCGAACCTCCCGGTACCGGAGCAGCTCGGCCGCCAGCGGGTCCAGCACCCGCGCCCGGCCGCACCCGGCGGCCGACTCCCGCAGCCGTCTCTCCGCCTCCGCGCCGTAGCGCCGGGCGGGCCCCCGCGCCGCCATCCGGCAGCCCCACTCCACCAGCGGACCGCCGACGATGCCGGCCACCATCAGCAGCACCGGCACGCCCAGGTTCGGCGCCATGAAGCCCGCGATCTGAGCCGCCAGCCACAGGCCCCCGACGACCTGGAGGAGCGTCATCGACGCCTGCACCAGCACGGCCGCCGGCCACCAGCCGGGCCGGGGCGGCCGTCCCGGCGGCAGGCCCGCCTTCGCCGCCAGGCCGTCCAGGGCCTCGGGCAGCCCTTGGGAGCCGCGGACGGCCGCCTCGCGGACCGCCTGCGCCCACGGCGTCGGCAGCCCGGCCGAGGCGCGCTCGGCGACGGTGCGCACGGCCTGCTCCACCCGCTGGCGCGCGGTGGCCTCCTCGTCCTCCTGGGACCGCAGCGGGAACCGTCCGGTGGGGGGTTCGCGCCGGTCCTGGTACCACCGCCACAGCCGCAGCCAGGGCGTGCCGCAGGCGCGGTTGGCGTTGCGCAGCCAGGCGCGCTCGGCGGCCTCCCCGGCCGCGGTGGCGCCGACGGCGTCGGCGAGCCGGGCGGCGAACTCCTCGCGCGCCTCCTCGCTCAGCCCGGCGTGCCGCGAGGTGGCGTACACGGGCCGCAGGTGCCAGGCGGCGGTGTCCACGTCGGCGGAGATCCGGCGCGCGGGGGCACCGCGCTCCGCGACGAACTGGCCGAGCGCCTCGCGCAGTTCGCCGACTCCGTCGCCGGTGAGCGCGGACAGCGCCAGCACGGTGGCGCCCGGTTCGCCGTACTCGCCGAGCGCGATGCCGTCCTCGTCCAGCAGGCGCCGCAGGTCGTCGAGGACCTGCTCGGCCGCCTCGCCGGGCAGCCGGTCGGTCTGGTTGAGGACGACGAACATGATCTCGGCGTGGCCCGCCATGGGCCGCAGATAGCGCTCGTGGAGCATGGCGTCCGCGTACTTCTCCGGGTCGACGACCCAGACGACCGCGTCGACCAGGGCCAGGACCCGGTCCACCTGCTCGCGGTGCTGCACGGCGGCGGAGTCGTGGTCGGGCAGGTCCACCAGGACCAGTCCGCGCAACTGCCCGTCGGCGTCGGCGTGCTGGGCGGGACGGCGGCGAAGCCGGGGCGGGATGCCGAGCCGGTCGATCAGCGCGGCCGCGCCGTCGCTCCAACTGCACGCGATGGGCGCGGCGGTGGTCGGCCGACGCACCCCGGTCTCCGAGATGGGCACGCCGGCCAGTGTGTTGAACAGCTGCGACTTGCCGCTGCCGGTCGCACCCGCGATGGCGACCACCGTGTGCTCGCCGGAGAGCCGGCGCCGCGCGGTGGCCTCGTCGAGCACCCGTCCGGCCTCGGCGAGGGTCCGGCTGTCGAGCCGGGCCCGGGAGAGCCCCACCAGCTCGCGCAGCGCGTCGAGCCGCGAGCGCAGCGCGCCGTCGAACGCGAGGGTCGCCGCCCCCTGCGGGGAGGAGGCCCGGCTCTCCACGGCCGGTACGGGCTGTTCCGCGGCGTCGGTCTCGTTGACCCGGCGGGCGATCAGCCCGTCGTCCCAGGCGGGCCCGGCCTCGGCGTCGGCCGCCTCCTGGCCGGACGCGGCGGCGGACGGCTCGTCCACCCCGGGCGTGTCGTCGTCGCCCTTCGCGGCGGTACCTGCGTTCCCGGCGGTACCTCCGTTCCCGGCGGTGCCTGCGTTCCCGGCGTCGCCGGCGGTCGGTACGGCGTCATCGGCTGCGGTCTCGCCGTGCCGCGGGTCGTGGTCCTGGTCAGTGACGGCGGTCACCGGTCACCTCTCCTTCTGCAGTACGGACAGGGCGGCGATGAGTTCGGCCTGTGGCTCCGGATGGACGTCCAGGGCGTCGAGCGGCGCGATCCTGCGCTCGCGCTCGGCGAGCATCACCCGGTCCAGGAGCTCGGCGAGCAGCCGGCCACCGCGGTCGCGCAGCCGCAGCGCGCCGTGGGCGCCGATGCGCTCGGCGAGCCGCTCGCCGGCCGCTCGGGCCCGGCGCCCGCCCAGCAGCGCGGTGGCGACCAGCGCGGCGACGGTCCCGGGCTCGGGCGCGGTGCCCTTGTCCAGCTCGCGCACCTCCTCCTCGGCGCACTCCTCCAGCTCGCGCAGCCAGCGCCGTACGGCCAGGCCGATCCGGTGCTCGGCGCTCTCCAGGGCGGGGTCGCGGTCCCGGAGGCCGGGCGCGGCTGCCGCCGGTTCGCGCCGCCATGCCTCGTCGACGCGCTCGTCGGCGGCGGTGACGGCGCACAGCAGGAGCGCCGCGAGGCTCTCGGCGAGCGCGTCCAGCAGCTCACCGGCGGAGCAGTCGAGGGGGAAGGCACGCCAGCGCTTGAGGGCGTCACCGGCGAGCACGGTGCCGGACTGGAGCCGGCCCCGCACGCGCGCGTGCTCGCTGTCGTACGCGGAGTCGACGGCGGCGGTGAGGCGGAGGGCGGCGGCGTGCTGGGCGGCCGCCGCGCCGGCCAGCTCCGGCATACGGGCCTTGAGGGAGTCGAGGACGCCGTAGGCGGTGCGGGCCATGACGTGCTGGCGGGCGACCGGGTCCTGGGCCTGGTGCACCAGCCAGGTGCGCAGCGGTGCCACGGCGCTGGCGGGCAGCAGACCGCCGCCCCAGGCCGACTCGGGCAGCTCCGGGACGGTGAAGCGGGGCACACTGCCCAGTCCGGCCTTGGTGAGCAGGGCGCCGTACTGCCGGGAGACCTCGGAGACGACCTGGTGCGGCACACGGTCCAGGACGGTGACGAGGGTGACGTCGTACTCCTTGGCGGTGCGCAGCAGATGCCAGGGGACGGCGTCGGCGTAGCGGGCGGCGGTGGTGACCATGACCCAGATGTCGGCGGCGCAGATCAGTTCGGCGGCGAGGACGCGGTTGTCGGCGACGAGGGAGTCGACGTCGGGGGCGTCGAGGAGCGCGAGTCCGCGCGGGAGCGTGTCGGCGGTCTCGACGCGCAGCACGCGCGCGGCGTCCTCGCCGGGCAGCAGGAGATCGTCGCCGGGGTCCTGCTGGGGCACCTGGACCCGGGTGAGGTCGGGCAGGACGCGCATGCCGCTGAACCAGTGGTGATCCTCCGGATGGCAGACGAGGACGGGAGTCCGTGTCGTGGGCCGCAGTACGCCGGCCTCGCTGACCCGGCGGCCCACCAGGGAGTTGACCAGTGTCGACTTGCCGGCTCCGGTGGAGCCGCCGACGACCGCCAGCAGGGGCGCTTCGGGCTCTCTCAACCGGGGCACCAAGTAGTCGTCGAGCTGGGCGAGTAGTTCGTCGCGGTTGGCACGCGCGCGTGGCGCCCCGGCCAGCGGGAGCGGAAAGCGTGCGGCTGCGACACGGTCGCGCAGAGCGGAAAGTGCGTCGATCAGCTGAGGCCGTACGTCCAAGGTCACCACATGTGAAGAATGCCCAATTTTAGGGGAATTCTGAAGCATATGAGCATGCCTGCGCGCCGACAGGACACAAGGGACGGAAGGGGCGACCGGGACACGGGCATAGTCCAGGCATAACGAGTGCACAACACCCGGTGCGCCAGAGGCCAAAAGCGGTGCACGATTCGTACCTGCCTGCGATTATCAGGACCGCTTCACTGAACCTCCACATAGGGTCACGGAGGCGAAGCAACAGGGACAAGGACGCGGGAGCCCTATCCTTGTCCCCGGCAACGTCAAGGATCAGCCCGCACCCGGGCACCACGACCGAGGCCACCACACCGGCCCCCGTAGCTCAGTGGATAGAGCAGGCGCCTTCTAAGCGCTTGGCCGCAGGTTCGAGTCCTGCCGGGGGCGCCCAGTCTCCGCCCTCCTTCGGGAGGGCGTTTTTGCTGTTCGGAGGCGGCCTCGCAGCCGCGGCCCCGTATCCACCGGGCCCGGTCAGTCCAGCCAGACGAGTATCCAGTCGTCCGCCTTGGCCGCGGCCTCGAAGAACTGGGTGAGGCGCTCGTACGGGTAACGTCCGCGCTCCAGCGCGCCCGGGATGCCCCAGCCGAGGGGGTACACCTCGGCCTCGGTCAGTTCGGCCGGCTCCACGCCGCCGATCAGGTGGCTGTAGCCGGTGTTCCGCAGTGTCTCCGCCGCGAACCGGACCCGCTCGGGTCGCAGGCACCGCGGCGGCCCGTACCCCCAGTCCTCCTCCTCGGCGAACGGCTCCTCGCCGTGGATGACGTCCACCGGGAACTCGGCGCGGGTCAGCAGGAACCGGAGCAGGTCCCAGTTCTCGTACGTGCTGAAGTGGCGCGCCTGGGCCGGCGCGGGCCTCGCCTCCCCCTCGGCGTCCTGGACCGCTGCCACGAAGTACCAGGTCCATACGCGGTCTTGGCTCATCCGGTCCAGTTCAGCGGCCGTGACACGCAGGTATTCGCCGATCATGCCCATCGCCCAAGGCTAGGCGTCCGCAAGGCCAGTCAGAGCCGATTTGCCCGCTTCTGCCATGCCCCAGGCCGCCAGCAGGCGCAGGGCCGCGTCCGACGGGGAGCCGGGCTCGGCCGTGTACGCGATCAGGCGTTGGCCTGCGGGGCCGGGGATCAGCAGGTTCTCGAAGCTGAGTTCCATCGTGCCGACCAGGGGATGGCGCAGGCGCTTCGGGCCGGAGGTGCAGGTGCGGACCGGGTGTCGCGCCCAGCTCGCCGCGAACTCCGGTGAGAGCATCGCCAGTTGGCCTACGAGTTCGGCCAGGGCTCGGTCGTCCTTGTGGCGGCCGGCGACCAGGCGGAGGGAGGCCACCGCCAGTTGGGCCTCCTCGTCGCGGTCCGGATACAGGGCCTGGTACCGCTCGTCCAGGAAGAGCATCCGGGTCAGGTTGGGGCGGGTGGCCGGGGTGTCGGGGCTGTCGGCGGCCAAGTGCCCGGCGAGCAGCGCGTGGCCGAGGCGGTTCCACGCGAGGACGTCGCTCCGCCGGTCCAGAACGAGGGCCGGTATCTCGGTCATGGCCGCCAGCAACTGCCGTGCCGACGACCCGGCATGCTCCGTGCGGGGCGGTGCGGGACGGGACGTCGCGGTAGCCGGTCTGGCGAGGTCCTTGAGATGGGCCGTCTCGTCGACGCCGAGGCGCAGGGTGCGTGCGATCGCTTCCAGCACGCTGTCGGAGACGCCCGTGGCCCGGCCCTGTTCGAGCCGGGTGTAGTGGGTGATGCTGACCCCCGCGAGCATCGCCAGTTCCTCCCGGCGCAGCCCGGTCACACGGCGGCGCGTCGGATGCGGCGCGATGCCGACCTCCTCCGGACGCAGCGCGGCGCGGCGGGACTTGAGGAACTCCCCCAGCTCGGACGAGGCGGACTGGCGGGACTGGGCGGACATGCATGCCTCCAGGTCGGCGCGTGGTGCGACGGGCCGCGGTCACTGCCCTCCCATCATGCCCGCCGCTCCCCGTGGTCGGGCCGGGTGAGGGTGGTCCTGCGACGACTACCCTCACGCCGGCTGTGCGCGACAGGGATCTGGCTGCGGATCCACGCGCCGACCAGCCTTTCCTCCGTCATCGCGCACACCCACCCACACCCACGCCCGACCGCGCACCGCACCCGGGCGCACCCCCGCAACTCGCGCCGCGCAGCGGGAACTTGAGGAAGGGATTCGGCTTCTCATGTCCGTCACCGATACGAGCGCCCCCGGCACCGCCCCAGCCGCGCTCACCCCGAGGCTCCGGCTGGTGCTGGTGCTGCTGCTCGCGGCCCAGTTCATGCTGGCCGTGGACTTCTCCATCCTGAACGTGGCCCTGCCGGTGATCGGCACGGGCCTCGGTTTCTCGCTCGGCCACCTGCAGTGGATCGCCACGGCGTTCGCGCTGTGCGCGGCGGGCTTCACCCTGCTGTTCGGCCGGATCGCCGACCTGTTCGGCCGGCGCCGGCTGTTCCTGGGCGGACTCGTCGTGCTGGCCGCGGCCTCGCTGGTGGGCGGCCTGGCGCAGAGTCCGGAGGTGCTGATCGCGGCCCGGGTCTTCCAGGGCCTGGCCACCGCCGCGGTGACCCCGGCCGGTCTGTCCCTGCTGACCACCTCGTTCCCCGAGGGGCCGCTGCGCGAGAAGGCGCTCGGGCTCAACGGGGCTTTGATGTCCGCCGGGTTCACCACCGGCGCCGTGCTCGGCGGGCTGCTGACCGACCTGTTGTCGTGGCGCTGGGCGTTCTTCATCAACGTGCCCGTCGCACTCGCTGTGCTGCTGGTCGCCCCGACCGTCCTCAAGGAGTCCCGGCCCGAGGAGCGCCCCCGGCTGGACGCGCCCGGCGCCGTCAGCGTCACGCTCGGTCTGCTGGCCGTCGTCCTCGGACTCACCCGGGCCGGGGAGCGGGGCTGGGGCTCGCCGGACGCCCTGGTACCGCTGGCCGCCGGTGCGGTGCTGCTGGTGGTGTTCGTCGCCGTCGAGCGCAGGGTGTCCGCACCTCTCGTGCCCGTCTCCGTGCTCGGCAGAAGGTCGGTGGCCTGGGGCAACGTCGCCGGTCTGATCGCGTTCCTCACCGAGACCTCGCTGGTGTTCCTGCTGACCCTCTACCTCCAGGAGGTGCTCGGCTTCTCCCCGCTCGCCGCCGGACTGACCTTCGGGGTGCTCGGTGCCGGCACCGTCGTGGGCGGCTTCCTGGCCCCGCGGGTCATCGGAGCGATCGGACGCAGGCGGACGCTGATCGCGGGCGGCCTGCTGCAGACCGTGTCCACCGCGGCCCTGCTCGGGCTGGGCGAGGGCCGCTCCTGGATGTGGCTGCTGTTGGCCGCGACCTTCGCCGGCGGTGTGGGGAACATGCTCGCCATCGTGGGCTTCATGGTCACCGCCACCTCGGGTCTCGCCGACCGTGAACAGGGCCTGGCCACCGGTCTCGCCACCATGACCCAGCAGATCGGCATCACCATGGGCACCCCGGTCATGAGCGCCGTCGCCACCGTCGCCATGACGGGCACCGGCGCCGCGGCCCTGCTCGCCGGACTGAAGGTCGCGATCGCGGTGAACGCCGCCCTCGCCCTCCTCGGCGTCCTCACCAGCGCCCTGTTCCTGCGGGACGGCGACGCGCGCGGGGCCGTCACACGCGAAGCGTGAAGGCCAAGTTCGAGACGCACACGCCGCGGCCCGGGAGCACGGCGTCACCGCGTGCGGTACGGCCGGCTCCCCGACCCGCGCACCTCGCACCTCGCACCTCGCACCTCGCACCTCGCACCTCGCACAAGGACCGACACCACCACCGGCGCCCCCGCCCACACCCCCGCACGGGTTAACGCCCGGGGATCCCGGCGCGATCGCCGTGACCCGGCGGGGCCCTCCGCGTTGAACGGGAAGTGCGGCGGCGCACCCTGGCGCCGCGCTCACCGAACCAAAGGAGAAACGTGATGTCGCGCATCGCGAAGGCAGCCGCTGTCGCCATGGGCACCGGTGCCATGGTGGTCGGCGGGGCCGGACTGGCCCTGGCGGACGCGGGCGCCAACGGCACGGCCGAGCACTCGCCCGGCGTCGGGTCGGGCAACCTCATCCAGGTCCCGGTCAACGTGCCGGTCAACCTGTGCGGGAACACCGTCGACGTGATCGGCCTGCTGAACCCGGCCTTCGGCAACACCTGCGTCAACGCCGCCGACGACGAGCGGTCCCACGACGACGACGGCGGCTACGGCTACGGCGGCTGACACCTCGTCGGTCCCGGCACCAGCCGTACCACCCGCATCGCCCGTACTTCCCCGTACGGAAGAGAGCCCCGGCACCTCGAGCGCCGGGGCTCTCCCCGTGCCGCACGCGCGACTCACGCGTACCGGTAGATCGCGCTGACGTCCTCCAGCTGGTCCGGGGTCACGTCCCAGGGCGGCAGCTTCTCGTGCCGGGCGACGATCCGCCCGCGCTGTTCGTCGCCGACGGCGGGCTGCTTGGCGGGCAGATAGCGGTGCACCCGGTGCCGTCGCTGCCAGCGGGTCCAGCACAGGTCGATGAAGGCGTGGTGCAGCCAGAACACCGGGTCGTTGACCGAGGCGCCGCCGACCATGTCGCCGCCGACCCAGCGGTGCACGCGGTTGTGGGTGCGCCAGGCCACCGGGCCGCGTCCGGGGGCCCACCCCTCCAGCCTGTTGCGGAACCCCTTGGCGGAGGTGGAGTTCCACGGCGAGACGTCGTAGACCGGGTCCGCGAGGGCCGCCTCCAGGTCGGTCTTCGTCGGCAGTCCGATCGGATCGCGCGACCGGCCCAGGTCCCGGGTGAGGAACCTGCGGTCGGTCATCCGTTCCCGCAGGGTCCAGTTGCCCTGCGCGTAGGCGAAGGGCCCGGTCGTCACCTGCCGGTCCAGGCTCCGGCCGTTCCCGCCGAGCAGGTCCGCCGTCCAGGGCCCGGACCCGGTCCCGCGGTCCTTGGTCCAGTCCCAGTAGGGCAGGGTCACCGAGGAGTCGATCCGGCGCAGCGCCCGCTCCAGGTCCAGCAGGAACCGCCGGTGCCAGGGCAGGAAGGTGGGCGCCATGTGGGCGGTACGCAGGCCGCCCTCGCCGTCGGCGACGTAGTACTCGATGTGCATCCGCACGAACTCGTCGTACTCGCCGCGCCGTTTGAGCTCCAGCAGCGCCTTCACCAGGCGCCGCCGCTCGGCGACGGTCAGCGTGCTGACGTCCTTACGCACGTACACCATGGTGTCCCCCTGTACCGGTCCGCGGGTCGCGGAGCTGTTCGCCCGGCCCGAGTTCGTCCACCGCCGCCCGGGCCGCGTCGAGCGGAGCGGCGTACGAGCAGTAGTGGTCGACCATGTTCAGCCAGGTGCCGTCGGCGCGGCGCATCAGGTGCAGCCGGGTGCCGTCGACGGTGACGTACCACTGCTCGGGGCCGCAGGCGCCGCCCGCCGAGATGCGCGTGCCGCACAGACGGCGGCCGCGGTAGGTCTCGTCGAAGGCGGTGCCCGCGGGCTCGGCACGCCCCCGCCCGGGATGCCCGGGAGACGGCGGCCGGGACGCGGCGATCACCGGGGCCGTGGCCAGGACGCCGGCCGCGGCGAGGAGCCGCCGCAGCACGTCCCGGCGGCCCCCGCCGCCCCGCCCCGGTCTCGCCCTGTTCCGCGCCGCGCGCTCCGCTCCCGTCGTCACGCCGCCGACACCTGTCATCGCGCGCTCCTCGTCCGGTCGGTGTCCGGTTGGTTTGTCGTAGCGGTAACCTCCCGGCGGCCCGACCGGTCACCGCCCGTACCCCGGAAAGCCGAAAAGGGCCCGCGAGCCCCGGGCCCCGGTGGGTGGCAGAAGGGCCCTAGAGACCGGGCCCCATCGTCAGGGCGGCCCCCGGCGCGGTCTGCAGGAGCGGGGTGAGTACGCCCGCCTCGGGCAGCTTGGGCTCGGGCAGGCCGAAGTGGTCCGGGTTCGGCGGGGTGAGCGGGGCGTCCAGGGTCGCTCCCGGCGCCTGGGTGCGCAGGTCGGAGGCGGGGGCGTCGAGGCCGACGTGGTCGAAGTCGTCGCCGAGCAGGTGCGGCAGCGGGGCGCGCAGGCCGGCCCCGGGCAGACCGGCGCTGACCGGCAGCTGCGGGACGGCCCGCTCGGGGAGGAGCCGGCCCTCGACGTACCGCGGGCCCTCGGGGGAGCCCGGCACCGGCACCGGCAACTCGGCCCCGACCGTGGGCAGTTCGATGTTGAGGGACTTCTCGACGCCGTCCAGCGGTACCGGGACCGGGACCGTGCCGACCGCGGCGGCCGGGGCGGCGGAGGCCACCGCGGCCGCGAAGCCCGCGACGACGGCGGCAAGGGTTCCTCGGGTGGTCGACTTCATCTCAGCTACGGTCCCTTCCAGGGTTTCGGTGGAGCGACGTCGTACCGCACAACGAGTCCGGGATCGGCGGCAGCGCACAATTCGCCCGTTCGCCGCAGTAGTACGACCGTCGTCCCCGTCAGCTCGTCCAGAAGTCCCACCAGCGGGTCAGGATCAGCATTCCGACGACGCCGAGGTGCAGCACCGGGAGCACCCAGGTGAACTCGCCGAGGAACGTGGCCAGCCAAGGGGGCGCGGGCAGGAGTCCGGTGCGGACGAGGTGCGAGGTGACGTACCAGAACAGGACGACGGTGGCGATCCAGGCCAGGCAGCACCACAGGCACAGGGCGTTGATCCGGTACAGCGACTCGAACTGCAGCCAGGAGACGAACCCGACGCCGAACAGGCAGCCGGCCGCGAAGGCGAGCCAGTACCAGCGGGGGAAGCGGGCGCCGGCCCACAGGCTGACGCCGACGCAGACGACGATCCCGTAGGCGACCAGGCCCAGCATCGGGTTGGGGAAGCCGAAGGCCTCGGCCTGGTCGCTCTCCATCACGCTGCCGCAGGACACCACCGGGTTCAGGCTGCAGCCCGGGGTGAAGTCCGGGTCCTCCAGCAGTTTGAACTTGTCGATGGTGATGACCCAGGAGGCCAGCAGCCCGGCGGCGCCGGTGAGCACCAGCAGCAGGGCGAAGCCCCACCCCGCGCCCACGGTCCGCGGGGGCCGTCCCGCGGTCCCGGTCATCAGCCGCGCAGGCTGCGGGCCGGCAGGACGACGTGCGCGGCGGCGTTCAGGGTCTCGTCGGCGCCCGCGAAATCGGCCAGCGCCTGCGGGTCGACGGGCTTGCCGGGCTCCGCCTCGGGCCAGGGGCGGGTGGTGAACACGAAGTAGGCGAAGCCGCGTTCGCCGACGGCCTCGATCCACTCCGGCGGCGGGGTGCACTGGGCGTTGAAGCCGGGCATGTTGACGACGGCCTGGCCTGACTCGACGAGCAGGCTGACGGGCAGGCTGGGCCGGGCGTTGCCGTCGACGAGATCACCGCCGACCGGTAGGTCGTTGCGCTCCAGGAGCGCCTCGACGGCCCGGGTCGAACCCTCGGGGCCCTCGGTGCCGTCACCGAGGGTGTAGGCGAGCAGGTAGGGCATGTCGCCGCCGGGGGCCTCGCCGCTCCAGGCCATCACGACGAGCGTGCCCAGTTCGGCCGCGCTGAAGGGGCGGTTTTCGCTTGAGGTTGAGGTCACCGCGCGACCTTATCGACGCCCCGGAACCCCCCTCGGGCCTTCTCACCCGACCGGGCGACCCCCCGGGCCCTGTCCACACGAACGAGTTACCCGGGCCTCGAACAGGGCCGGACGGGTATGCGCCGAGGGCCGATTCCGCGGGTACGGAATCGGCCCTCGTGGCAGGGGAACGCAGTGCGGTCGGCCCTGCGGGTGCCGGGTGCGGACGGCCTTGCAGGCGCCGGGAGCGGACGGCCTCAAAGGCGCCGAGCGCTGTCAGCCCCCCAGGGGCAGACCGCCGAGCAGGCCGCCGCCCGCGTTGAGCGCGGTGGTCGCGCCCTTGACGGTGTTGAGCACGGAGTCCTTGTTCTCGGTGTTGAGAGCGTCCGACTGGTGCTGGAGGGGGAGGGCGTCGGTGGCGGACGGCGTGAGGTTCCCGCTGGTCAGGTTGTTCACGGCGCCGGTGAGGCTGGTCGGGGTGAGGTCGGCGGGGCTGTGGGCGGCGAACGCGGGCGCGGCCGCTCCGGCGACGACAAGGGAACCGGCAACGACAGCGGCGGCCTTCAGGGACTTCATCGTCTTCCTTTCTTCGGCAACTCACGGTCGCCACGGGGAGTTCGGACGCCGTGCCTAACGACCTTGTGCCGGAGCGGAAACCCCGGGCCCGCATCCTCATATGAGATCCCGGACCCGTGGGCGGCCCGGCCGACGCGGGCAGGGTGAAGCCCCGAGAGCCTCGTACGGGCTTTCGGGGCTTCACCTGGCAACGGCTCAGGAGCCGGCCAACCTCTCAGGAGCCGGGCAGCCGCTCAGGCGCCCGGCAGCAGACCGCCCGTCGGCAGACCGCCCGTCGGCAGCGAGGGCGTCGTGACCGGCAGGCTGGGCGCCGCCGCGGGCAGGCTCGGCAGGGCCGGCAGTCCGGGCAGGCTGGGCGCGGGCAGGCCGCCGCCGAGCAGGGTGGCGGCGACTACGTTGACCAGGCCGGTCAGTACGGCGGTGGCGGCGGGGACGACCTGGGCCACGTCGCCGGAGGTGACGGCGGCGAGCAGGGTGTCGACCGCCTTCTGCAGGCCGGCGAGGGAGTCGGCGACGACGTCGGCCGGGAGGGCGGACCGCGCCTTGGAGTCGTCGCTCTTGGCGGCCGGCAGGCTCGTGGCCGGCAGGGCGGGTGCGGCGACCGGGGCGGCGGCCGTGGCCTCGGCGATGGCGTCCTTGACGGCCTGGCCGAGCTTCTCGGCGTCCGCGGCGGGGAGTTGGCCGTTGTCGGCCTTGAGCGCGGCGTTCAGCAGGTCGGTGACCGGCGTCAGCACACCACCGAGGTCGCCCAGGGCTTCGGTCTGGGCGAGCAGAGCGTCCGCGCCGGGGACGGGCGCAGCGGACGCCGCGTGGGTGCGCTCACGGGCGGGGTCGTCGGCAGCCGTGGCGGCTGGCCCGGCGATCCCGAGCAGGAGTGTGGCGCAGAGTGCGGAGACAGCTATACGCCGTGCGGGCAGGGCACGCATGGGTGTTCCTTTCGGTGGTGCTTCGGATCTTGTGCCCACCGTGGAAGCCTCGAACGCGCTCTGCAACCGTTCGAACGCTCTGGGTAATCGACCGTGTCTCGCCCGGGGCGCGTTCCGCCTGGTGAGAGGGCCCGTGAGGGGGTCCCGGCCGGATCGGCGACGGCATCCCCCGTTCGGGGTAACGCGAACCAGCCGCCCCGCCGTGGCGGATCCACGGAAGGGCGGCCGGTGAAGGGGTTTCGCGGCGACGTCAGTCGTTGACGCAGGTGTTGCCGAACGCGGGGTTCAGCAGACCGATCACGTTGACCGTGTTGCCACAGACGTTGACCGGGACGTGGACCGGAACCTGGAGGACGTTGCCCGACAGCACGCCCGGGGAGTGGGCGGCGCCGCCGTTCGCGCCGGCGTCGGCGGAGGCGATACCGGCGCCACCCGCGACGGCTGCGGCAGCGGCGGACGTGAGGACCAGGCCCTTCGCGATACGCGACATGGAGAAGAGCTCCTTGGGGTTGACACAAACATCCGGGCGGGGATGCCCGGCGCTGTGTCAACGCGTGGCACGCCCCGGGGTTGTGCCGCCAAAGGGGTGACGTCGCCCGGAGTCTGATTCACCATTCCGACACACATGACCGCTTTCTCATGATTAGTCCGGTCGGCGACTAGAGTTGCGGACCTCGTTCGAACCGGACAAGGCGCGGCCGAACGGCGGTGACCCGCCGCCCGTTCGGCTCGTTTCCCAGCGGGGCGCGGTGTGGGCCGGCGCGCTCCTCGTCGCCGTCGGCGCCCTGAGCTGAGGCGCGATCCCGCCCGTCCCCAGCGACACCATGAGCGAGGAAGCCGCGCAATGCACCTGCCAGCAACCGACCGACCGCCCCGGGTGCTGCACCTGACGCAGCCCGTGGACGGCGGGGTCGCCCGCGTCGTCACGGACCTGGTCCGCGCCCAGCTCGCGGCCGGTCTGCACGTCTCGGTCGCCTGCCCCGAAAGCCCCCTGACCCAAACCCTGGGGGCGCTCGGGGCCGACGTACACGCCTGGTCCGCGACCCGCGCGCCGGGTCCGACACTCGTTCGGGAGGTACGCCTCCTCACCCGGGTGATCGAGGACGTACGGCCCGATCTGGTGCACGCGCACAGCGCGAAGGCCGGTCTGGCGGGGCGGCTCGCACTGCGCGGGCGGATCCCCACCGTCTTCCAGCCGCACGCCTGGTCGTTCGAGGCGGTCGGCGGGGCCACCGCTTCGCTGGCGCTCAACTGGGAGCGAAGGGGCGCCCGTTGGGCCTCGCGCGTGGTGTGCGTGAGCGAGGCGGAGCGGGTCACCGGGGTACGGGCCGGGATCCGCGCCCGGTACACGGTGATCCCCAACGGCATCGACCCCGAGCGCTTCGGCCCCGAGGTCCCTGACGGCACCGGCGACACCGACGGCACCGACCACACCGGCCGCGCCGCGCTGCTGCCGGACCTCCCGCCGGAGGCACCGCTGGTGGTCTGCGTGGGCCGGCTGTGCCGCCAGAAGGGGCAGGACGTGCTGCTGCGCGCCTGGGCCTCGGTGACGCAGCGGGTGCCCGGGGCCCGGCTGGTGCTGGTCGGCGACGGGCCGGACGCCGGCCCGCTGCGGGCCCGGGCGCCGAGGTCGGTGGTGTTCGCGGGCGCCGTCGCCGACGCCGCGCCCTGGTACCGGGCCGCCGATCTGGTCGTACTGCCCTCGCGCTGGGAGGGCATGGCGCTCGCCCCGCTGGAGGCGATGGCGTCCGGCCGGCCGGTGGTGGTGACCGAGGTGGACGGCGCCCGGGAGAGCATGCCGCCCTCGCTCGCGCCGCACTGCCTGGTGCCCCCGCGCGACCCGGCACGGCTCGCCACCGCCGTCGCCGAGCTGCTGCGCGACCCCCTGCTGCGCGAGTCCCTCGGACACCAGGGCCGCCGGCACGTCCTGACCACGCACGACGTGCGGCACACGGCGGAGTCGGTCGCGGAGGTCTACCGCGACCTGATCGGCCGTCCTGTGCCCACCCAGTCCAGGGAGTCCATCCACTCGTGACCGCCGACAGCACCCTCCAACCGCCCGCCGGGCGGCCACGGGGCCCCCGTCTCTCGCCCGTCTCCGTCATGCCGCCGCGCGGCTCGGCCTCCGGGTTCCGTTTCCCGGTCCGCCGGCCCCGGCC
The DNA here is from genome assembly GCF_040299205.1 of Streptomyces sp. NPDC000983. Classification (NCBI taxonomy): domain Bacteria; kingdom Bacillati; phylum Actinomycetota; class Actinomycetes; order Kitasatosporales; family Streptomycetaceae; genus Streptomyces; species Streptomyces sp. NPDC000983. The sequence goes on from NZ_JBEPBM010000005.1 coordinate 122,701, forward strand.
CCGCCCGGCCTCGCCCCTGCCGCTGCTGGCCGCCGACACCGTCGCCGCGCTGCTGGGCGCACTGGCCCTCACCGGCCCCCAGCGCAGCCTCCTGCCGGTCGCCCTGCTGGTGGCGGCGACGCTGCTGGCCCGCCCGCGGGCGCCCCGTCCGGGCACCGGTCTGCTGGACGAACTGCCCGTGGTCTGCGCCCGGATCACGGTGGCCTGGCTGGCGCTCGCCGCCGTCGTCGCCGCGTACGCCCCGGGGCTGTCCCTGTCGTGGGGCACGCTCGGCTTCGGGCTGCTCATCCAGTGCCTGGCCGGCTGCGCGGGCCGCGCCCTGGTGCACGCCGTCCGCGCCGACGCGCTGCTCACCCGGCCGCACGCCGCCCTCGTCATCGGCCCCGCCGCGACCGCGCAGCGCGTGGCCGCCGGGGTGCTGCGCCACCCGCGCTGCGGGGTGCGGCCGGTCGGCCTGGTCGCCGCCGACCCGGACGGCACCGAGACCCTGCCCGTGCTCGGCACCGGCGAGGAGGTCGAGCGGGCGCTGATCCAGAACGGCGTCGTGGACGTCCTCGCCGTCCATCCGTCGGTACGGTCCGAACGGGCGCCGCTGCTGCGGGCGCTGGCCGCCTCGGGCTGCACGGTGTGGGAGCTGGACGCGGACTCCCCGGCGTACGCCAGCCGGGAGCAGCTCGCCGGTTACGCCTGCCGGCGCCTGCACATGGGCACCGCCCCGCGCCACGCCGACTTCGGCAAGCGGGCGCTGGACATCACCGTCTCCGGGCTGCTGCTGGCGCTGGTCGGCCCGCTGCTGATGGTGTGCGCCCTGGTCCTGCGGCTGACGGACGGGCCCGGCGTCGTCTTCCGCCAGGAACGCGTCGGCAAGGACGGGCGCCCCTTCACGCTGCTGAAGTTCCGCACCCACCGCCCGGTCGACGAGCACGAGTCGGCGACCCGCTGGAGCGTGGCCGGCGAGGTGCGCATGTCGTGGTTCTGCAGCTTCCTGCGCCGCAGTTCGCTGGACGAGCTGCTCCAGCTGTGGAACGTGCTGCGGGGCGACATGAGCCTGGTCGGGCCGCGGCCCGAACGCCCCTACTTCGTGGCCAAGTTCAGCCAGACCTACCCCGGCTACGCGGCCCGCCACCGGATGCGGGCGGGTCTGACCGGCCTGGCCCAGGTGCACGGGCTGCGCGGCGACACCTCCATCGAGGACCGGGCGCGGTTCGACAACGCGTACATCGACAACTGGTCGCTGTGGCAGGACGTCTGCATCCTGCTGCGCACGGCGGCGGCGCTCGTGCGCCCGACGGGGAGCTGACGGGCGTGGCCGGCCTCGCCCTCGCCCCGCCCCGGGTCCGCTCCCTCTCCCCGGTGCTGCCGGTGGTGGCCGTCGTGGCGCTGCTCGCGCTGCCGATCGCCCCGGGCGGGGAGGGCGGGGCGGGGCCCGCCGACGCGCTGTCGGCGCTGGTGGTGCTGTACTGCGCGGCGCGTCTGGTCCGGGACCGGCGCCGGCCCCTGTCCGCGGCCGCGGCCGTGGTGCTCGGCATGCCCGTGGTGGGGCTGGCCCTCGCCGCGGTGGGCGCCGTGTCGCCGGGCGCCGGGCTCAGCGGCATGGGCCGCTATCTCCAGGTGTTCGTGCTGGTCCCGGCGGCCGTACTGCTGCTGATCCGGGACCGGGCCGACTTCCGGCTGCTGGCCTGGTCGTTCGTCGCCCTCGCCGGGTGGCAGGGTGCCGTCGGCGTGCACCAGTACGTGACCGGCACCGGCGCCTCCTACCAGGGCGAGCCGATCCGGGCCGTCGGCACGTTCGGGGCACAGGACGTGATGGGGATGTCCACCGTCGTCGCCTTCGGCCTGGTGTGCGCGACGGGTCTGGCGCTCGGCCGCACCCCGGTACGGCACCGCGCCGTCGCGGCCGTGTGCGCCGTGGCGCTGCTGCTGCCGCTCGCGCTGTCCTTCAGCCGGGGCGCGTGGATCGCCACCGCCGTGACCTGCGTGGTGCAACTGGTGCTGGCCGGGCTGCGGCGGGCGCTGGCGGTGGGCGCGGTGGTGGCCGCGACGGGGGTGATCCTGGTCGGCGGTCTCGGCGTCGGCACGGCGATGCTCCAGGAGCGGATCAGCAGCATCGGTCAGGTCGCCGACGCGCCCGACCAGTCCGTCACCGACCGGTACACGATGTGGGCCGCCGCGACCGGCATGTGGCGTGAAGAACCGCTGGCCGGAGTGGGGTTGAAGGGTTTCCCCGAGCACCGGGACGCGCACGCCTCGCTGGCGCTGTCCGCGGGCAGCGACACCGACGGCGCGGGCGCCGGCTTCCAGCGGCAGCCGCTGCTGTCCCCGCACAACATGTATCTGCTGATCCTCGCCGAGCAGGGCCTGATCGGGCTGGTCGCGCTGGCGGGCGGCTGGCTGGTGCTGCTGGTGTGCGCGCTGCGCAGGCTGGTCCGGGTGCGCGGGTCGGGCGCCGGCTCGGACTGCGGTCTGGTCGCGTGCGGCCTGCTGGTGTGGCAGCTCACCGACTTCGTGTACGCCGACATCGGCGGGCCCTCCACCGTGCTGACGGCCGTCTGTCTGGGCCTCGCGGCGTGGTGGGCGCTGGCCCCCGGCGCCGGGGAGGTGGCGGCCCGATGACCGTGACACCTCCGCGCACCGGCGCCGAGAGCCGGGCGAGCCTGCCGTCGGCCCGTGACGGTGGTCCCGGACCGGCCCGGGACCGCAACGAACTGCCCGTGGTCTCCAAGAAGTTCCTGGCCCGCGCCACGATCGTCACCGTGGTGCTGTCGATCGCCGGCGCCGTGCTGGGGCTGGCCCGCGACCAGGCGCTGGCCCGGCTGTTCGGCGCCGGCACCGAGACGGACGCCTTCCTCGTCGCCTGGACGGTGCCGGAGTTCGCCTCGACCCTGCTGATCGAGGACGGCCTCGCCTTCGCGCTGGTCCCCGCGTTCAGCCTGGCCCTGGCCCGCCGCGCCCAGGGGGCCCCCGGCGACCCGGTGCGCGCGCTGGTCGCCACCACCCTGCCGAGGCTGGCGCTCGCCCTGGTCGCCGCCGCCGCGCTGACCGTGTGGACGGCGCCCCACCTGGTGAAGCTGCTCGCGCCCGGGCTGCCCGACCCCGCGCTCGCCGTCGACTGCACCCGGCTGACGGCGACCTGTGTGCTGAGCTTCGGGCTCGCCGGGTTCTGCGGGGCCGCGCTGCGCGCGCACCGGCGCTTCCTGGTGCCGGCCACGATCTACGTGGCGTACAACACCGGCATCATCACGGCGATGTTCGTCCTGGGCGGCCGGTGGGGGGTGCGGTCGGCGGCGGTGGGTGTCGCGGTCGGCGGCGTGCTCATGGTGGCCGTCCAACTGCCTTCGGTGATTCGGCAGTTGCGCCGCAGGGCGGTCACCACCGAGGAGTCGGGACCGGCCGACGGGCAGGCCGTGGGGGCCGCGCTGGTCGCCTCGGTGCTGCTGTTCGCGCTGTGCCGTCAGTCGCAGGTCCTCATCGAACGGTTCCTCGCCTCCGGACTGCCCGCCGGGTCCATCTCGCACCTCAACTACGCGCAGAAGGTCGCCCAGATCCCGATGACGCTGTCGATCATGCTGTGCACCGTCACCTTCCCGGTGGTGGCCCGCGCGATGGCCGAGGGCAACACCGAACTGGCCCGCGCCCGGGTGGAACGGGACCTGGCGATGGCCGCCTGCGTGGTGCTGCTCGGCACCGCCACGGTCGTCGCCTGCGCCCCGCAGATGGTCGAACTCCTCTTCCAGCAGGGCGCGTTCACCGCGCGGGACACGGCCGCCACGGCCGCGGTGATGCGCGTGTACGCCCTCGGGCTGCTCGGTCAGACCCTGGTCGGCGTGCTGATCCGCTCCTACTTCTCCGCCGGCCGCCCCACCTGGTACCCGCTCGCCATGATGGCCGTCGGCATCGCGGTGACCTCCGCGGTGGGCGTCTGGGCGCTGCGCCCCTGGGGCGTGGGCGGGATCGCGGCCGCCAACGCCGCCGGCATCACCGTCACCGCCGTGCTGCTCCTCGCGGGCATGCGCCGGCGCTCCGTCCCCGTCCGCACCCGGCGGGTGCTGCGGGAGCTGGCCGGGCCGGTGGGCGCGGCCGCCCTCGCGACCCCGGCCGGCGCGCTGGCCGCCGCCCGCTTCGACAGCCCCCCGGCCGCGCTCGCGGCCGGCGCGGCGACCGTGACCTGTCTGTTCCTGCTGCTCGGCCGGGCCGTCAACGCCCAGGGCCTCAAACCCGCCTTCGACACCCTTCGCACCGTCACACAAAGGCTCCGCCATGTCCGTTCCCGCCCGTCCCGTCGGCTCCGCTGACCCCGTCCCGCGCCGGCCGCGCCGCCCGGGGCCCGTCCCCTGGGTGGCGATGTACCACTCCGTGGGCGACTGCTCGGACGACCCGTACCGGATCACGGTCACCCCCGAGCGCCTCGACGAACAGCTCGGACTGCTGCGCCGCCGCGGCCTGCGGGGCGTGTCCATGGCCGACCTGCTCGCCGCCCGCTCCCGGGGCGAGGGGGCCGGCCTGGTCGGGCTGACCTTCGACGACGGGTACGCCGACTTCCTCAACCGGGCCCTGCCGGTGCTGGACCGGCACGGCTGCGGCGCCACCCTCTTCGTGCTGCCCGGCCGGCTCGGCGGCGACAACGCCTGGGACCCGCTCGGCCCGCGCAAGCCGCTGCTGACCGCCGACGGCATCCGGCGGGCGGCCGCCGCCGGAGTGGAGATCGGCTCGCACGGGCTGACCCACGTCGACCTGACGCAGGCCGACGACGAGACCCTGCGCACCGAGACCGCGGACAGCAGAGCGGTGCTCTCGGAGCTGACCGGCGCCGAGGTCGACGGCTTCTGCTACCCCTACGGCACGGTCGACGCCCGCGCCGTCGAGGCGGTCCGCGCGGCCGGCTACGGCTACGCCTGCGCCATCGACCCCGGCCCGCTCACCGGCCCGCACGCGCTCCCCCGCGTCCACGTCGGGCAGAACGACGGCGCCGTACGCCTCTATCTCAAGCAGCGGCTGCACCGGCTGCGCCGACGGCCCGTGGGAGGTCCGCGATGAAGGCCCTGCACGTCATCACCGGTCTCGGCGTCGGCGGCGCCGAGCAGCAACTGCGGCTGCTGCTGCGGCATCTGCCCGTCGAGTGCGACGTCGTCACGCTCACCAACCCCGGCGCCGTCGCCGACGGTCTGGTCGCCGACGGGGTGCGGGTCGTCCACCTCGGCATGGCCGGCAACCGCGACCTGGCCGCCCTGCCCCGACTGGCCCGGCTGATCCGCCGCGGCGGCTACGACCTGGTCCACACCCACCTGTACCGCGCCTGTCTGTACGGCCGGCTCGCGGCGCGGATGGCGGGGGTGGGCGCGGTCGTCGCCACCGAGCACTCCCTCGGCGACTCGCAGATGGAGGGCCGCCGGCTCGGCCCGGGGGTGCGGTCCCTGTATCTGGCGGGCGAGCGGCTCGGCCGGATGACCGTCGCCGTGTCGCCGACCGTCGCCGACCGGCTCAAGCGCTGGGGCGTGCCCGCGCCGCGCATCGAGGTCGTGCCCAACGGCATCGACCTGGACCGCTTCCGCTTCGACCCGGTGCTGCGGCTGCGCACCCGGCGCCGGCTGGGCCTGCCCGAGGACGCCCAGGTCGTCGGCGGGGTGGGCCGGCTGGCCGAGGGCAAGCACTTCGGCACCCTCGTGCGCGCCCTCGCCCTGCTCCCCGAGGACCACTGGCTGCTGCTGGTCGGCGGCGGCCCCGAGGAGCGGGCGCTGCGCCGCACCGCGCACGAGGCGGGCGTCGGCGACCGGGTCCTGTTCACCGGCGAACGCCCCTACCTCCCCGACGGCGGCCCCGGCCCCGACCTGCCCTCGCTCCTCGCCGCGATGGACGTCTTCGCCTCCCCCTCCCCGGAGGAGGCGTTCGGCCTGGCCGCGCTGGAGGCGCTGGCCTGCGGACTTCCCGTGCTGTACGCCTCCTGCCCCGCGATCGAGGACCTCCCGGCGAAGGACGCGCCCACCGCACGCCGGGTCCGGGGCGGCGCGGAGGAGTTCGCCCGCGCCCTCACCGCGGTCCGCGCCGAGGGCCCCCGCCCGCGCACCGCGCCCGAGGCCGCCTCGCACTACGCCATCACCCGCAGCGCCGCCCGCCTGCTCGACGTCTACCACCGCGTCGCCTCGTCGTCCGCCTCGTCCCCGTCACCCGAGAGGGTCCGTTCCACATGACCGAGCACTCCACCGGACGGCACCGTCCGGCCACCCCCCTGAACCGCGCCACGTCACTGCCGCCCTGGTCGCTGATTGCGGCCGGCGCCGTCGCCGGCGGCCTGCTCGGCGGCGCGTACGGGCTGCTCCAGCCGCCGTCCTACACGGCCACCAGCTATGTCGTCGCCGTCCCCACCGAGCGGTCCGACCCGGCCTCCGCGCTCGGCTTCGCCCAGGCGTACGGCCGGGTCGCCACCCAGCTCGCGGTGCTCGGGGACGCGCAGGTGTGGGCGGGCGTGCCGGTGTCCACCCTGCAGGAGAGCGTGCGGACGGCGACCTCCCCGGACGCGCCGGTGGTCGCCGTCACCGCCACCTCCTCGCGCGCCGACCTCGCCGCCGACATGGCCAACGCCGTCTCCCGCGCCCTGACCCGGCACGCGGCCGACACCGAGTCGGCCACCCATGTGGAGCTCCAGCAGTTCGCCCGCGCCACCGAGCCCACCGAGCCGTCCGACGCCTCCCCGGCGGTGACCGGCCTGGTCGGCGCGAGCGCGGGCGGGCTGCTGGGCGGTCTGGCGCTGCTGGTCCGGCCCCGGCGCGGCGCCGACGGCCCCGGGCGCCCCGCCGTGCCCGCCCCGGCCCTCGCCGCCGACGTCCACGGACAGCTGTGACCTACACGACGGAACTCGTCACCGACGAGGACGCCTTCGCCTCGCTGTCCTCCGACTGGGCCCGCCTGTACGGCAGTTGCGTCACCGCGACGCCCTTCCAGAGCCACCCCTGGCTGCACTCGTGGTGGCTGTCGTACGGCGGCCCCGGCCGGCTCCGGCTGGTCCTCGTCCGCGACCGGGGCGAACTCGTCGCCGCCGCGCCCCTGATGCGGGTGGGCGGTCCGCTGCCGACACTGGTGCCGCTCGGCGGGGCGATCTCCGACTACGGGGACGTCCTGCTGGACGGCGAGCGCGGCGAACCGGCGGCGGCCGCGCTCACCGAGGGCCTCGCGGCGGCGGCCGGCAGCGCCCTGATCGACCTGCGCGAGGTCCGCCCCGGCGGCGCGGCCGAACAGGTCTACGACCGCTGGCGGGGTCCACGGCGCGCGGTGCCGGACTCGCTGTGCCTGGAACTGCCCGCCGCCCCGGTGCCGGAGCTGATCGCCCGGCTGCCGTCGGCCAAGGCGCAGCAGCGGGTCCGCGCCAAGCTGCGCAAGCTGACCGCGCTCGGCATCGAGCGGCATGTGGTGGCACCGGGCGAGGTCGACAAGGCGCTGCGCCGGCTGCTGGAGCTGCACCGGCTGCAGTGGCAGGGGCGCGCGGTGACGGCGGAGCACCTGCGCCCCCGGTTCTGCGACCATCTGGTGCGCTCGGTCGGGCCGATGGTGGCGTCCGGGGACGCCGTGGTCACCGAGTTCCGCCTCGACGACGACGTGGTGGCGGTCGATCTGACCCTGCTGTCGAGCCGCCTCGCGGGCGGCTATCTGTACGGCGCCCATCCGTGTCTGCGCGAACGCAAGGCGGATGTGGCGGTGATGCTGCTGGACGCGTGCGCCGAGCACGCGCGGGGCACCTTGAGCCTGCTGCGCGGGAACGAGCCGTACAAGCAGCACTGGCGGCCCGAGCCGGTCGTCAACCGGCGGCTGCTGCTGGCCCGGCGGCGGACCGCGCCGCTGCTGGCGGCGGCACTGTGCACGGTCGCCGCCCGGCGGCAGGGCAAGCGGCTGGTGCGCCGGTGGCAGGAGCGCGAGGGTGGCGGCGGGCCCTGACCGGCCCGCCGCCACCGGGGCTTCACCGGTTGCGCGAGTACCAGTCGAAGCGCAGGCACAGCTTTCCGCCGAGCCAGTACTCCACCCAGTCGCCCAGATCCAGCGGCGAGCAGTCGGGCGGGGTGACCGGCGGGGTGGTGGGCCCGGTCGGCTCGGGTGTGGGCGTGGGCTCCTCGGTGCGGCCGGACAGCACCTGGCGGTAGACCTCGGACGCCTCGGGGTTGTCCTCGCACTGCCACACGCCGTGCGGGCAGTAGTCCGTCACCGTGTTGTACACCGGCTTGTGCTCGTCCATCCAGGCGAGCATCCGGCGCATGTACTCGGGGTTGTCGCCGTTGCGGAACAGCCCCCACTCCGGGTAGGAGATCGGCTTGCCGTGCGCCTTGGCGAAGTCCACGTGCGCCTGGAGCCCGTAGGGTTCCCTGACCTGTTCGTCGAAGGACATCCCGCGCGGCTGGTCGTAGGAGTCCATGCCGATGATGTCGACGGTGTCGTCGCCCGGGTAGCACTGGGTCCACGGGATCGCGTCCCGGCCCCGGCTCGGGGTGAAGTCGAACCGGAACCGCTGCCCCGGCACCGACCGCATGGCGGCGACCATCCGCTTCCAGTACGTCTTCCAGGACTCCGGGTCGGGTCCGCAGCGGTGCGTGTAGGTGATGCCGTTCATCTCCCAGCCCGGCACGATCACCGTGTCCGGGATCTTCAGCGCGACCAGCCGCTTCGCCAGGGCCCGGAAGTGGTGGTCGAAGGCGCCGCCCGCGCCCTGTCTGAGCAGGGTGCGGACCTGGGCGTCGGAGAGGCCCTCCTCGTTGCGCTCCAGCATGGGGACGTTGAGGACGAAGATCCGGTCGTCGCGCTCCAGGCGCCAGTTCGCCCAGTCCTGGAGGAAGTCGGGGGCGCCCTCGATGTTGCTCCAGCGGTCGCCGGGCAGATAGGTGTGGCCGACGCGCAGGTCGGCGCCGCCCAGCCAGTCGCCGAGTTCGGCGATCCGGGCCACGCCCCGGGCGTCGTAGTTGAGGTAGGCGCCGAAGGCGGGGGTGTCCTTCTTCGGTGCGGCGGGCGCCGCCGCCGCTGCCGAGGTCGTGGGGGCGGGTGCCGGAGCGGGCGGGGCGGCGGCGACGTCCGCCACTCCCGCACCCGCGGCGACACCCGGACCGGACGCCAGGGCGGCGGAGGCGGCGACGATCACCGCGACACCCGCCGGCCACCGACGGGTCCGGGCCGGTCGCTGCTGTGGGGCCATGCCTGCTCCTTTCTCCGTGAGCGCAGGTTGAGCCATTACTGACACTCAGTCATATGAAATGGCATCACGCCACCGCCGTTACGGCTTCCGAGTTCCACACTCGCCCGACCGAAGGAAAGAAGCGGAACCAAGAGGAAACGAAAGAAACCGGAAATGAGAAAGCCTGTCGCTGCGGCGACAGGCTCGGAAATGCGGGGGCCGCACCGTCGAGGCGGGCGGCGGACCCCGCTCAGGGGGTCGTGACGGCGTGTGCGGGTGCCGGGCGCTGCGCGCGTCCGGCACCCGTCAGCCGGCTCACCGACGGGACGCGGCTCTGCCTCGTCGGTACAGGACGGCTCCGGCCGCGATCAGGGCGGCACTGGCACCGGCGGCGGCCAGCACGCCCTCTCCGCTGCCGGTCTCGGGCAGGGAGGGCGGCGGCCCGTGCGGCCCGGGCGGCGGGGTGTGCCAGCTCTCCGGCGGCGTCGTGGTGGGAGGCGTCGTGGTGGGAGGCGTCGTCGGGGGTGTGGTCGTGGGCGGGGTCGTCGGCGGCTTCGTCGGCGGCGGAGTGGTGGGCGGCTGCGTCGGCGGCTTGGTCGGCGGGGTCGTCGGCGGCTTGGTGGGGGGCGTGGTCGGGGGCTTGGTGGGAGGCGTGTCCCCGTAGCCGTAACCGCCGTCGTCCTCGGGCGAGTCGCCGTAGCCGCCGTCGTCCTCGTGCGTCTCCTGGTGGCCGCACTCGTTGCCGAAGGCCGGGTTGAGCGCGCCGACCACGTCGACGCTGTTGCCGCAGACGTTGACCGGCACCTCGGCCGGGGTCTGCACCGTGTTCCCGGAGCCGACACCGGGCGAGCCCTGGGTCCCCCCGTTCGCCGAGGCGCCGGTGCCCCGGTCCCCGCCGTCACCGCGCCCGTGCTCGGTGCCGTACTCGGGGCCGTACTCGCGGGCGAAGTCGCGGGCGTGGCCGTGGTCGCCGGCGTGGCCGCGGGCGTACTCGCGGGCGTAGCCGGAGTCGGCGAACGGCGAGCCGTGGGCGTCGGCCCGGTCCGTGTCCGCGTCGCCGGCACAGCCGTTGCCGAAGGACGGGTTGAGCGCGGCACCCGCGTCGACGCTGTTGCCGCAGACGTTGACCGGCACGGTGACCGGTGCCGACACGTCGTTGCCGGACAGCACACCGGGTGATTCGGCCGCGGCCCCGTTCGCGCTCGTGTCGGCGAGGGCGGAACCACCGCACAGGGACAGAATGCTTGTCGCGGCTGCGGCCGCGACCATTCCCCTACTCAGGGTCTGGCGCAATCTCGTTGTCCTCCTGCTTCATGAAGTGGGAAAAGCCGGCCTCGGAACGGGAGAGGTGTCCGAGGCCGGCCCTGACACAAGCCGAGCGGCTGTGTGCTGCGTCGTCAGTCGTTGACGCAGGTGTTGCCGAACGCCGGGTTCAGCAGGGCGATGACGTTGACGGTGTTGCCGCAGACGTTCACCGGAATGTGGATGGGCAGCTGGACCACGTTGCCCGAGAGGACACCCGGGGAGTTCTCGGCGACGCCGTTGGCACCCGAGTCGGCGAATGCCGGCGCGGCGATACCCATGGCCATGATGGCGCCCGCGACAACTGCAGCGCTCTTCTTCATGAACTATCCCTTCTCCGCGGTCGTGCCCCTGTTTCGACCGAGGCCGAGCGAGCACAGCTGGAACGGCTCGCTGCACGACCGGCAGGCTGTAGAACGAGGGATAGACGGATCAGGAAACTACGGAACGCGAGTCGTGGAATAATTCACTCGATCGCCTTCACGGAATTGACACCGGAGATCCGTCGGAGTGTCCGCACCGAGGGCGAAACGCTTCGACCGGGTGAAGGGAATCAAACGGCGCAGTACATGCCGAAGCCGCCCGGCTTTCCCCTTGCGGAACAGTGGGGAAAGCCGGGCGGATTTTGCTGGTCGGAGAAAAGCGTCAGCCGTTGTCGACACCGTTGCCGGAGATCGCGGAGATGTCGCTGAGGATGTGCGACAGCGGCTCGTCACCCTTGGCCTGGGTGGAGTTCTCGGCGCACTGCTGGTTCTGCGCGGCGGACAGGATCGGCACGTCCTGGGCGATACCGACGGCGGCGATGACACCGATGAGACCCTGCGCGTTCGCCTTCACGGGAACGCCGGCGCAGAGCTTGTTGGCCGAGCCCTGCACCAGGGTGGCCTGCGGGCTCATGTCGCCCTGGGTGGCCGAGTTGCCGAAGGAGGACTCTGCGCGGTTGCCGCTGGAGGAGGTGGTGCCGGTGTCGTCACCGATGGCAAGCGCCTGGGGGGCGGCCGCGGCCGACGCTCCGACGACGGACGCGGTGACCGCGACGGCGGCCATTGCCTTCTTGAACATGCTGCTTTTCCTTTCGTGGGCAGGAGGCGCCGTGGGTCCGGACACACCCTGAGGTGAGACGCGTGTTCCTGCCTTCGCATCAACACGGTGCGCCGGGTTTGGTTTCGGCTCTTCACTCGATCGAGCCGATCGGCTCCAGGAATTAACGCAATGACCGAGCTCCGGGTAAAGGTCTGCTTTTCCTTCCGATGTGGGCCATCGGAGTGAATGACAGCAACCATGCGGGCCGAGTGGAGTTGTCCAGATCGCTCCGGTGGACGGGGTTTCCTCAGAAGGGACTAGCAAGTGATCAAGAAGGTTCTGGCTTCCGCCGCGGTCGCCGCCTCCGTCGTCGGGATCGCCTCTCCGGCCATGGCCATCGGCAACGACAACGGCACCACCTCCGCCAGCGGCAACGGTGCCTCGCAGTCGTTCGGCAACTCGGCCACCTACGGCAACATGAGCCCCCAGATGGCGCTCGTCCAGGGCTCGCTGAACAAGCCCTGCATCGGCCTGCCGGCGAAGGCGAACCTCCAGGGCATCCTCGGTCTGGCGGCGGTCGGCGTCCTGCAGGACGTGCCGATCCTGTCGGCCCCGCAGAACCAGCAGTGTGTCGAGAACTCCACCCAGGCCAAGGGCGACGAGCCGCTGTCGCACATCCTGGACGACATCTCCGTGCTCGCCGGCAACGGCGCCGCCAACAACTGAGGCACCCGCCTCGTCGTTGAGCCCCGAGTCAGCGGGCCGCCGGATCTCCGGCGGCCCGCTGCTTTGCGTTCGCAGCCGGTGAAGTCGCGGGGACGGGCTTCGGACCGGAGGCCCGGCCCGGGGAGCGCGCGGCCGTGCCGGTGAGGGCGCCCGGGGCGGCGGTGTGCGCGCTGGGCCAATCGAGGCAAGACCCGCAACCACCTGGGGGGTAGGGGCGTTGACGATCACGCAGCTCCTCCCCCGGAGTCCGCTTTTCGAAGGGAACGAACATGAAGAAGCTGTGGGCAACCGCGGCTATCGCCGCTTCCGTCGCCGGCCTCTCGGCCGCCACCGCCACGCAGGCGCTTGCGATCGGCAACGACGAAGGCACCACCTCCTCCAGCGGCAACGGCGCCTCGCAGGAGTTCGGCAACTCGGCCACGTTCGGCGACATGAGCCCGCAGCTCTCGCTGGTCCAGGGCTCGCTGAACAAGCCCTGTGTCGGTCTGCCGGCGAAGCTCAACCTCCAGGGTCTGGTCGGCGCCGCCGCCGTCGGTCTCGTGCAGGACGTGCCGATCCTGTCGGCCCCGCAGAACCAGCAGTGCGTCGAGAACTCCACCCAGGCCAAGGGCGACGAGCCGCTGTCGCACATCCTGGACGACATCTCCGTGCTCGCCGGCAACGGCGTCAACAACGGCTGAGCCTCCACGTCTGCCGAAGGCGGGTCACCGGGTCCTCCCCGGTGGCCCGCCTTCGTCGTGGGTCCGCATCGCGGCTCAGCCGCGGTAGAGGGCCTCGATCTGCTCCTCGTACGCCTGGACGACGGTGTGCCGTCTGACCTTCAGGGACGGGGTGAGCATGCCGTTGTCCTCGGTGAACTCGCCCTCCACCAGGGTGAAGGCGCGGATGGACTCGGCGCGGGAGACGGCCTCGTTGGCGTAGTCGACGGCGCGCTGGACCTCGGCGCGCATCCGCGGGTCGCGGGCGATCTCGGCGAGGGGGGTGTCCGCGGGCATCCCGCGGACCGACAGCCAGTGGGCGACCGCCTCGGGGTCGAGGGTGACCAGGGCGCCGACGAAGGGCCGGTTGTCGCCGACCACGAGGCACTGGCCGACGGGTGAGCGGCTGCGCAGCCGGTCCTCCAGGACGGCCGGGGAGACGTTCTTGCCGCCGGAGGTGACGATGAGGTCCTTCTTGCGGCCGGTGATGGTGAGGTAGCCGTCCTCGTCCAGGGAGCCGAGGTCGCCGGTGGCGAACCACTCGCCCCGCAGGACGGCGTCGGTGGCGGCGGGGTTGTTCCAGTAGGCGCCGAAGACGATGCCGCCGCGGATCAGGACCTCGCCGTCGTCGGCGATGCGGACGGCGGTGCCGGGGACCGGCGGTCCCACGGTGCCGGGGCGGGGGCCGAGCGGCGGGACGATGGTGGCGGCGGCGGTGGTCTCGGTCAGGCCGTAGCCCTCGTAGACCATGATTCCGGCGGCGTAGAAGAACAGGTTGAGGTTGCGGTCCAGGGGGGAGCCGCCGGAGATCGCGTAGCGCGTGCGGCCGCCGAGCTCCTTGCGGACCCGGCGGTAGACCAGCAGGTCGTACAGGGCCCAGGCGGCGTACAGGCCGGGGCCGGGGCCCCTGCCGGTGCCGCGGAGGCGGTCGAGGTGGGCCTCGGCGAAGCGGACGGCGACGCGGTCGGCGCGGTCGAAGGAGGCGGCGCGGCCCATCCTCTCCGCGGTGGCGCGGCCGGTGTCGTGGATCTTCTCGAAGAGGTACGGCACGCCGACCAGGAAGGTGGGGCGGAACTCCTTGAGGGCCGGGCGGAGTTCGTCCGGTTTCACGCTCGGGAAGTGGCCGTTCTCGATCCGGGCCATCAGACAGGCGATCTGGATGCTGCGGCCCAGGATGTGCGCGAGCGGCAGGAAGAGCAGGGTGGACGGGGTCTGCCGGGTGACCTCCCGGAACACCGGCAGGAGCAGTTCCACGGTGTTGGCGGCCTCGGCGTACAGGTTGGCGTGGGTGAGCACGCAGCCCTTGGGGCGGCCCGTGGTGCCGGAGGTGTAGCACAGGGTCGCGACGGTGCCGGGGGTCAGGCAGGCGCGGCGCTTGGTGACCTCCTCGTCGGGGACGTCCCGGCCGAGGGCGGTGAGGTCGGTGACGGCGCCGGCGTCCAGCTCCCAGATCCGCGGGGCCTGCTGGTGGCCTGCGGTGCCCTCGGTGACGGTGGCGGTGTTGGCGGAGGTCTCGGTGACGACGTGCCGGGCGCCGGAGTCCCGGACGATCCACTCCACCTGGTCCGGGGAGGAGGTGGGGTAGATCGGCACGGACTGGCCGCCGGCGGCCCAGACGGCGAAGTCCAGCAGGGTCCACTCGTAGCGGGTGCGGGACATGACGGCCACCCGGCCGCCGGGTTCCAGGCCGGCGGCGACCAGGCCCTTGGCGACGGCGGTGATCTCCTCGGCGAAGGCCGCGGCGGTCACCTCCCGCCAGCCGCCATGGTCCGGCGCGGGGCGGCGCAGGACCACGGCGTCCGGGGCCTCGGCGGCGTTGGTGAAGGGGATGTCCGCGGTGGTGCCGGTGGGGTGTTCGGGGGCGAGGGGCGGGGTGCGCGCCTCGCGGACCACCCCGTGGGCGTCCTTGGTGATCTCGGCCCCGGTGCGGGTGGTGAGGCCGGTTCGGTGCCTGGCCCGTTTCAGATCCTTGTGTACGCCCATGGTGGTCCCCTGGTCGCGACTGGCGGCTCGGACTTGCGAGTTCTTTACTTACTCAGAAGTAAACTTACTCGCGCGTAGCCAAGTCAATGGGTGCGGAGGCCCCCGTGCGACCTACGTCAGACGGTCGGCCCGGTGGATCGACTCCGCCAGCTCCCGTACGTCCGCGTCGAAGGTCCGGCCCGCCAACCCCTCCGCGCGCTCGGCCAGTTCGCCGAGTGCGGGGGTTCCGGGCAGGGTGTCCCAGCCCTCGGCGCCCCGGCGCAGGGCGTCCGCGAAGTAGGCGGCCACCGTGGTGATCTGGAAGCGCGGGCCGGCCGTCCAGACGGAGTCGGCCAGGTCCTTTGTCTCGATCCGGCCCGACTCCTCGTGCGGGGTACGGGAGTCGGGGTCCAGCCAGCGCACCGTCGCCGTGGCCAGGTGGCCCCCGGCGCCGGGGACCGTGCGGACGGCGTACAGGGCGGTCACGGTGTGGCCGGGGCCGGTCTCCCCGCCGTCCACCGAGTCGTCGCGGAAGTCGTCGTCGGCCACCTGGCGGTTGTCGTAGCCGATGAGCCGGAACTCCTCCACCGTGGCCGGGTCGAAGGCGACCTGGGCCTTGGCGTCCCGGGCGGTGAGGTCGATGTTGCGCGGGAGTTCCTCGCTGAAGACCTCGCCGGCCTCCTTCTCCTCGGAGACGTAGGTGGTGTGGCCGTCGCCGCGGTCCGCGAGGCGTTCCATCAGGGCGTCCCCGTAGTCGCTGCCGACACCGACGCCGAAGAGGGTGATGCCGTACTCCTCGCGGGCGCCCGCGACGCGTTCGAGGATGGTGTCGGCGTCCGTGTCGCCGGTGTTGGCGAGCGCGTCGGAGACCAGGACGACCCGGTTGGTCGCGCCCCGGCGCAGGCCCTCGACCGCCGTCGCGTAGCCCTGCTCCACGCCCGCGCCGAGGTTGGTGGACCGGGCCGGCTCCAGGCTGTCGACAGCCGCGTGGATCTCGTCGCGGTTGCCGCCCACGCGGGTCATCGGCAGGACCGTCTCCGCCTCCTCGCTGAACGTCACGAGGGCGACCGAGTCGCCCTCGCGCAGGTTGTCGGTCATGACGCCGAGGGACCTCTGCGCCAGGTCCAGGCGGCCGGGCTCGCTCATCGAACCGGAGACGTCGATGACGAACGTGAGGGCGGCGGGCGGGCGTTCCTCCTCGCCCTCCGCGGCGCGGGTGGCCAGGCCCACCCGGAGCAGCGACCAGTCCTCGCGGTCGGTGCGCGCGCCGTCGACGGTCACCGAGAAGCCGTCGTCGTCCGGGCGTTCGTAGTCCTGGCGGAAGCTGTTGACGAACTCCTCGGGGCGGACCGTCGAGGGGTCGGGGAGCCGGCCCTCGGCGAGCGTGCGGCGGGCGTAGCCGTAGGAGGCGGTGTCGACGTCGAGGGCGAAGGTGGAGAGGTGGTCCGGCGAGGGGGCCACCTCCCGGGCGGAAGGATCGCCCTCGTCGCCCTGTCCGCCGCCGTACCGACCGCCGTCGGGGGCCGGCTGGTAGTCGCCCCGGTGCGCGCTGTCCGAGGCGCCGCGGTTGCCTTCCCCGGCGCAGCCGGTCAGCAGCAGCCCCGCCGCGGTGAGCGCGAACACCGCGCCCCGCAGTCCTCGTCGTGTGCCGTACCGTGCCATCTTCCCTGCCCCCTCGGTCCGTTGACGTCACGTCGACTTCTGCGACTGTGACGGGGCGAGGGGGCGGAACGTGCGACACGGAGGGTTGCGGCTGGGTCTCGAAGTGGGCACGGAGGGTGCCCGCCGAGACCGGTAGGTGATCTTCCGTTGACCTAGGAGACCACGTCCTTGCGGGCGAAACCGCGGAAGGCCAGCGCGAACAGCACGACGGCGTACGTTACCGAGACGGCGACGCCCTGGATCATGCCGGACCACTCCGGGGTGGGCTGGACGGCGTCCGCCCAGGCGAACTGCCAGTGCGCGGGCAGGAAGTGGCGCCAGTCACCGAGGGCGGTCACCGCGTCGAGGACGTTGCCGACGATGGTGAGGCCGACCGCGCCGCCGACCGCGCCGAGCGGGGCGTCGGTCTTGGTGGACAGCCAGAACGCGAGCCCGGCGGTGACCAGTTGGGAGACGAAGATGTACCCGACGACCACCACCAGGCGCTGCGCGGCGGTGCCCGGGTCGAGCGAGCCGCCGGTGGGCAGGGCCAGCGGGCCCCAGCCGTAGGCGGCGACGCCGACCACCAGCGCGACCACCGGCAGCAGGACCATCGCGCCGAGGCTCAGGCCGAGCCCCACCACGAGCTTGGACCACAGCAGCCGGGCCCGCGGCACGGGCGCCGCGAGCAGGTAGCGCAGCGAGGACCAGCCGGCCTCCGAGGCGACCGTGTCGCCGCAGAACAGGGCGACCGGGATGACCAGCAGGAAGCCGGCGGAGACGAACAGGTTGACCGCGGCGAAGTTGGCGCCGGAGGCGGTGGCGGTGTCCATCAGGTTGATCCGGTCGCCGCGGCCCTCCGGGCTGCCGCCGATCGCGAAGGCGATCAGCAGGACGAACGGCAGCGCGGCCAGGATCGCGCCCATCACCAGGGTGCGGCGGCGCTTGAGCTGGCGGACCAGCTCGACGCGGAGCGGCAGGGTGTGCCCCGCCCGGTAGCCGGAGGCGGCCTCGGTGAGCGTGCTCATGCGGAACCTCCGATCAGGGTGAGGAAGGCGTCTTCCAGGCGGCGGTGCGGGCCGACGGACCGCACCGGCACCTCCAGCCGCACGAGTTCGGCGACCAGGCGTTCCGGGCTGCCGTCGGGGGCGAGGCGGACGAGGAGTCCGTCGTCGGTGCGGACCGCCGAGGAGATGCCCGGCAGGGCGGCGACCTTCTCGGCGACCGGCTCCTCCACGGCCGCGGCCGTGCCGACGAGCAGGGTGTCGCCGGAGCCGACGATCTCGCCGACCGGGCCGGCCTGGACGAGCTGCCCGCGGTCCATGACCACGAGGTGGGTGCAGGTCTGCTCGACCTCGGAGAGCAGATGGCTGGAGACGATCACGGTGCGTCCGGCGGCCGCGTAGCGGATCATCACCTCGCGCATCTCGCGGATCTGCGGCGGGTCCAGGCCGTTGGTCGGCTCGTCGAGGATCAGCAGGTCCGGCAGGCCGAGCATGGCCTGGGCGATGGCCAGGCGCTGGCGCATGCCCTGGGAGTAGGTGCGCACCGCGCGGGCGAGGGCGTCGCCGAGGCCGGCGATCTCCAGGGCCTCGTCCAGGTGGGCGTCCTGGGCGGGACGGCCGGTGGCCGCCCAGTACAGCTCCAGGTTCTCCCGCCCCGACAGGTGCGGCAGGAAGCCCGCGCCCTCCACGAAGGCGCCGACCCGGGAGAGGACCGGGGCGCCGGGGCGGATGGCGTGGCCGAAGACGCGGATCTCGCCGCCGTCGGGGCGGATCAGGCCCATCAGCATGCGCAGGGTGGTCGTCTTGCCCGCGCCGTTCGGGCCGAGCAGTCCGAGGACCTGGCCCTTCTCGACGGTGAAGGAGAGGTCGCGGACGCTGTAGCGGTCGCCGCCCGCGTACTTCTTGCTCAGCTCCGTGATCCGCAGCGGGACCCCGGCCGACTCCGGGTCGGGGGCGGGGGCGGTGGTGCGGCGGCGGACGGTCAGCAGCAGGGCCGCCGCGGCCAGCAGACCGGCGAGCGGCAGCCACCACACCCAGGCGGGCAGCGGGGCGGCTGCCGTGCTCACGCCGGGGGCGGTCGGCACGGCCAGGTCGCTCCGCAGGGAGACCTTGTACGTGGCCGGCGCGGCCGGGGAGGCGTAGCCGAGGTCGGTGGAGGCGAGGACCAGCCGGAGCCGGTGGCCCTTGTCGATCTCGTGGTCGACGGCCGGGAGCGTGAGGGTGACGTCCTTGCCGGACCCGACGTCCTCCACCCGCAGCGGTGCGACCAGCTGGGCGGGGAGCACCTGGCGGACGCCGTCGGCGGCGACGTCGTACACCTTGGCGAACAGGACGGCGTCCTGGCTGGTGGACTCGATGTGGACGGTGACCGTCGGGGAGCCGGTGATGCGCAGGTCGTCCTTGACGGGCGCCGAGTCGAAGCGGGCGTACTGGCCGGGGAAGTCCAGGGAGACGCCGACACCGAGGGAGGAGAGCTGGGCGAGTCCGCCGCCGCCGAGTCCCGGCAGCGCGGAGACGGCGGGCGGGCTGGCGCCGGCCGGGTTGGTCAGGCTCTGCTCGCGGCCGGTGAGGGCGATGTCCTTCCGGCCGCTGTCCAGGCCGGGGTAGCTGTCCCCGCTCGCGCCCCGCAACTGGGCCTCGCCGTCGGTGGAGTCGACGCCGCCGGCGCGGGTGACGCGGAAGGCCGGGCCGGTGTCGACGGACTCGTCGCCCTTGAGGTACCGGTCGAACCACGCCCGGACTCGGGCCCGGACGCGGTCGCCCTCCGGGTCGCCGCCGTCATGGCCGCCGGCGATCCAGTCCACGGCGACGGGGGCGCCGTTGGCCTCGATCGCCTGCGCCGCCTCGTCGGCCTGGCCGAGCGGGAAGAGGGAGTCGGTCTGGCCCTGCATCAGCAGGGTGGGGACCTCGATGCGGTCGGCGACGGCCGACGGCGAGCGCTCCTGGAGCAGCCTGCGGGCCGCGTCGTCCGGGACGCCGGACTCGGCGACCCGGTCGTACATCCGGCACAGCCGCTCCTCGAAGCGGTCGCAGCCGCCGGCGGTGTTGACGAAGATGCCGGCCCACAGCTTCTTGAAGACGCCGTCCGGGAACAGGGCGTCGGCGAGGTTCCAGTAGGTGATGGCGGGGGCGATGGCGTCGACGCGGTCGTCGTGGCCGGCGCCGAGGAGGCTGATCGCGCCGCCGTAGGAGGCGCCGGCCATGCCGACGCGCGGGTCGCCGTCCGCGTCGAGGCGCACCCGGGGCTGCTCGGCGATCCAGTCGATCAGCTTCGAGACGTCGGCGACCTCGCCCTCGGGGTCGTTGAGGCCGACCTCGCCGGTGGACCTGCCGAAGCCGCGGGCCGACCAGGTCAGTACCGCGTACCCGTCGGCGGCGAGTTCCTCGGCCTGCTCGCGCACGTCGTCCTTGCTGCCGCCGAACCCGTGGCCCAGCAGGACGGCGGGGCGGTCCCCCGCCGTGGACGCGGTGAAGTACGAGGTGTCCAGGCGCACTCCGTCGCCCACGGACAGCATCCGGTCAGCGCGGCGGACGGCGGGCCCGTCGTCGGAGGCGACGGCCGTCCAGGTGCCGGCGGCGGCGAGCACGGCGACGGCGGCCCCGGCGGCCAGCAGTCGCCGGGGCCGCCGGAGCAGCCCTCGCGGTCGAAGATCCATGCGTCAACGGTACGGGGTGAACCTGTCGCGCAGTTGTCGACCACAGACCGAACCGGCGGGCATCCCAGCGGCGTACGCGGGACGGCGCGCATACCGCGCCCGCGGTACGAGGACCGCTGTTCGACGGGCCACCCGATCCACTGAAATACCGCCTGTACAGGCATGGAATACCGCGAAACGGGAGGTCCGGGCGGCGCGGCCGGAAGATCCTCGAAGGTCAGCCCCCCTGTGAACGGAGACGCCCTGTGCGCACCACGGACATCCAGCGCTGCGAGGCCAGGCCGGGAAGGCTCGTCGAGTTCACGCTCTCCCCGGCGACCGTCGCGGCCGCCGCCGACCTCCCGGACGACCCCCGGCCGCCCTCCTACATCCAGGAGTCCCACATCCGCACCGCCCGCTCGGTGCGCGAGGACGGTCTCGCGGTCCCGACCTGGCTCGGAGCCGCGTTCGACGTGCCGGGCCCGGTCGACCTGGACGCGCTCCAGGAGGCGCTGCGGCTGTGGACGCTGCGGCACGAGACGCTGCGCAGCGGCTTCCGCCCGGACGGCGCCGGTCTGCGCCGGTTCACGCTGGACGCCGGGGCGGTGTCCCTGCACCGCGAGGTGGTCGGCGACTTCACCGACCCGGCGGAGCTGGTGCGCCACCTCCAGCACCGCTTCGACGGCGCGGCGGACGCGCTCGGCTGGCCGAACCTGATCTACGCGGCGGTCGTCCGGGACGACGGAGCCAGCGTGTACATGGCCTTCGACCACAGCAACGTGGACGCCTACTCGCTGTACCGGATCCCCGCCGAGATCCACGAGCTGTACACGGCGGCGGTGCGGGGCGAGCCGGTGAGCGAGTCGCCGGTGTGCAGCTACATCGACTTCTGCGAGACCGAGCGGGCGGACGCGGACCGGATCGACGCGGACCACGAGATCGTGGGCCGCTGGCGGGAGTTCATCGCGCGGTGCGACGGCACGCTGCCGTCCTTCCCCGTCGACCTCGGGGTGCGGCCGGGCGGCCCGCTGCCCCCGCAGCGGCTGATGCGCGAGCCGCTCGTCGGCCCGGACGCCGCCGCCGCGTTCGAGGCGTACTGCCGGCCCTACGGCGGCGGGCTGGTCGGGGTCCTGGCGGCCACGGCCCTGATCGTGCGGGAGCTCGGCGGGCGTTCCGTGTACCGCACGGTGGTGCCCTTCCACACACGGGTGAAGTCGCGGTGGTCGGACTCGGTCGGCTGGTACGTCGGGGGCGCGCCGATCGAGGTGCCGCTGGAGCCGGAGCCCGACTTCCCGGCCGCCCTGCGCAGCGTGCGGGCCCAGTTGCAGGCCGCGCGGCCGCTGGCCCGGATGCCGCTGGCCCGGGTGCTGAACCTGCTGGGCACCGACTTCCGGCCCACCTCCCCCGACCTGTACTCGATCGTGTCCTACGTCGACGCCCGGGGCTTCCCCGGCTCCGCCGACTGGGCCGGGCTGTCGGCGTACGGGCTGATCCGGGTCTCGTACGGCGACCAGGTGTGCGCGTGGGTGAACCGGCTGCACGAGGGGCTGTGGTTCGCCGCCCGCTACCCGGACACCGACGTGGCCCACAAGAACCTGCGGCTGTACGTGGAGCGGCTGCGGGACGTCGTGGCGGGGGTGTCGGCTACCGCTCGTCCTGCGGGAGTGTGACCAGCCAGCGCGTGCCGCGGCGCGGGCGGAGGTAGAGGGCCCAGTACAGGGTGGCCACCGCGGTGATGCCGCCGGTCCACAGCAGGTACTCGGTCTCCTGCTGGGTCAGGATGTACGCCAGGACCGCGATCAGCAGGACGGGCATCGCCGGCCACAGCGGCATCCGCCAGGCGGGGGTGGACCGGTGGGCGCCGCGCCGGGACAGCAGGGCGGCCACCGCGACCAGCAGGTACATGCCGGTCACCGACACGCCCGTCACGCCGTACAGGGTGTCCAGGTTGACGAAGCAGAGGGCGGCGCCGGGGACGCCCACGGCCAGGGTGGCGACCCACGGGGAGCCGAAGCGGCCGAGCCTGGCGAAGACGTCGTTGACCGGGCGGGGCCACGCCTTGTCCCGGGCCGAGGCGAACAGGACCCGGGAGTTCTGGATGACCATGACGATGCCGGCGTTGATGATGGCCAGGGCGACGCAGAGGCTGACGAAGGTGCCGACGGCGGAGTTGGACCAGGCGGTGACCATGGCGCCGAGGTCGCCGCCGGTCAGCGCGGCGAGGTCTGAGGCGCCGAGGGTGATGCCGACGACCGGGACCAGGATGATGACGGCGGAGATGGCGAGGGTGGCCAGCACCGTGCGGGCGACGTTGCGGCGCGGGTTCTCCAGCTCCTCGGAGAGGTAGACGGCGGTGGAGAAGCCCTGGGTGACGAAGAGGGCGATGGCGAGACCGGAGACGATCAGCATGGCCGTCACGGTGTCGGTGCCGCCGTCGGCGCCGGCCACCTGCAGGGAGACCAGGCTGTCCGGGCCGCGCTCGGCGTGGGCGAAGCCGAGGACGGCGACGACGGCCGCCGCGACGACCTCCAGGACCAGGAAGATCCCGGTGATCCAGGCGTTGGCGCGCAGGTCGAGCAGTCCGGCGAGGGTGGCGAGCAGCATCACGCCGGCGCCGGCGACCGACGGGTCGAGGTGGACGAGGGGGGCGAGGTAGTCGGCCGTGCCCATCGCGATCACCGGCGGCACGATCATCACCACCAGCAGGGACAGGACGAACACCAGCCAGCCCGCGAGGCGTCCGGCCAGCGTGGTGACCATCGCGTACTCGCCGCCCGCGCTGGGGATCAGGGTGCCGAGCTCGGAGTAGCAGAACGCCACGGCGATGCAGAGCAGGGAGCCGATCGCGATGGTGAGGGCGGTGGCGGTGCCGAGCGAGCCGAACAGGTCGGGGACGACCACGAAGAGGGTGGAGGCGGGGGTCACGCAGGAGAGCGTGAGCAGGGTGCCGCCGACGACGCCGATGGAGCGCTTCAGCTCCGGCGCGGGGGCCGAAGGCCCTTCGGTGAGCGGGGTCTTCTCCAGCGTGTCGGTCATGCGGCTGTTTCCGATCGGCAGTTGCGGCGGTGGTTCGTCCAGGAGCGCTATCGCCTCCGGCGGCTTCGGTCGTACGTGATTCGTCCGCTCCCGGCGCTGCATCGAACACCGACGAAAACCTGCACGTCAATGGCTGTTTGCCTACGAAATCCGCAGCGCGAGACCCCTCTTGATCGCGTATTCGGCAGAACTGGCCAGTGATTCCGCTTCGGGCGGCCGTACGGGAACCGCAGGGTGAAGGCCGAAAAAACTGCCGACGTCCGGCATACGGACGTGTCGGTGGGGCCCGCTAGAGTCGTTCGGTCGCACAGCGAAGACATAGTGATGGGCGGGGACACACATATGAGGCTGAGGCAGAGCACGGCCTGGGCGGGGCTCACGGCGGCCGCCCTGGTGGCGGTCACCGGATGCGGTTCCGGGGGCGCCGAGGACACCGCGAAGAAGGCCGCCGAGGCGGTCACCAACTCGGACAAGATCATGGCGGCGCTCAGCCGCGCCACCGACCGGACCGAGGAACTCGGCTCGGCCGAGGTGAAGGTCTCCACCGACCTGGGCACCGGCACGCCGATAGCCATGGACGGCACGTACTCGTGGGGCGACGGCATGGCCTACGACGTGCAGATGGACACCAAGGCCGCCCAGATGGAGGCCCTCCAGGACGACCCGACGATCCACTGTCTGCTGGTCGACGGCGTGTACTACTACGACGTCGACGCGCAGCCCTCGGGCCCGATCGCGGGCAAGGAGTGGATCAAGGTCGACTCCTCCGCGGTGTTCGGGGACAGCGGCAGCCAGGCCTACAAGGGCGGCGGCGACAGCGGCAACCCGACGGCCTCGCTGAAGAGCCTGAAGTTCGCCGACGACGTCGAGGACCTCGGCAACGAGACGGTGAACGGCAAGAGCGCCACCCACTACCGCGCCGTCCTCGACAAGGAGGACCTGGGTCAGTACGAGGAGGCCTACAGCGGCGAGGGCAGCCTGCTCGGCGACATGACCGGCGGCGCCACCAGCATGTCCATGGACATCTGGGTCGACGACAACGACCTGCCGGTCCGGCTGGTGCAGGTCATGGGCGCCATGAAGGTCTCGATGGACTTCGACAGGTTCGGCGCCACGAAGGACATCGACGCTCCCCCGGCCGCGCAGACCGCGGACCTGACCGAGGCCCTCAAGGAGGCCAACGGCCAGTGACACGGGAAGGGCCCGGACACCTGGGGTGCCCGGGCCCTTCCGTCGCCGCTCAGTGGTTGCGCGGAAAGCCCAGGTCGACGCCGGCCGGGGCGTCGGACGGGTCCGGCCAGCGGGTGGTGACGACCTTGCCGCGGGTGTAGAAGTGCGTGCCGTCGTTGCCGTAGATGTGGTGGTCGCCGAAGAGGGAGTCCTTCCAGCCGCCGAAGCTGTGGTAGCCGACGGGGACCGGGATCGGGACGTTGACGCCGACCATGCCGGCCTCGATCTCCAGCTGGAAGCGGCGGGCGGCGCCGCCGTCCCGGGTGAAGATCGCGGTGCCGTTGCCGAACGGCGAGCCGTTGATGAGGGCCACGCCCTCCTCGTAGGTGTCCACACGCAGCACGCACAGCACCGGGCCGAAGATCTCGTCCTGGTACGCCTTGGCGCTGGTGGGCACCCGGTCGAGGAGCGAGATGCCGATCCAGTGGCCGTCCTCGTGACCGTCGACCGTGTAGCCGGTGCCGTCCAGGACGACCTCGCAGCCCTCGGCGGCGGCGCCCTCGACGTAGGAGGCCACCTTGTCGCGGTGGACCTTGGTGATCAGCGGGCCCATCTCGGAGGCCGGGTCGTTGCCGGGGCCGATCTTGATCTTCTCGGCGCGCTCGCGGATCTTCTCCACCAGCTCGTCGCCGATCGCGCCGACCGCGACGACCGCGGAGATCGCCATGCAGCGCTCGCCCGCGGAGCCGTAGGCCGCGCTGACGGCGGCGTCGGCCGCCGCGTCGAGGTCGGCGTCGGGCAGGACCAGCATGTGGTTCTTGGCGCCGCCGAGGGCCTGGACCCGCTTGCCGTGGGCGGAGGCGGTGGTGTGGATGTAGCGGGCGATCGGGGTCGAGCCGACGAAGGAGACGGCCTTGACGTCCGGGTGCTCCAGCAGCCGGTCCACGGCCACCTTGTCGCCGTGGACGACGTTGAAGACACCGTCGGGCAGGCCCGCCTCGGCGAGCAGCTCGGCGATCTTCACGGCGGCGGACGGGTCCTTCTCGGACGGCTTCAGCACGAAGGTGTTGCCGCACGCGATGGCGATCGGGAACATCCACATCGGGACCATCGCCGGGAAGTTGAACGGCGTGATGCCCGCGACGACGCCCAGCGGCTGCCGGATCGCGGCCACGTCCACCCGGCTCGCGACCTGCGTGGACAGCTCGCCCTTGAGCTGCACGGTGATACCGCAGGCCAGGTCGACGATCTCCAGGCCGCGGGCGACCTCGCCGAGGGCGTCGGAGTGCACCTTGCCGTGCTCGGCGGTGATCAGCTCCGCGATGGCGTCCCGGTTGGCGTCCAGCAGCGCCCGGAACTTGAACAGGATCGTGGTGCGCTGGGCCAGCGAGGACTGGCCCCAGGTGGCGTAGGCGTCCTTCGCGGCGGCGACCGCGGCGTCGACCTCGTCGACCGAGGCGAACGCGACCTTGGTGGTGACCGCGCCGGTGGCCGGGTCGGTGACCGGCCCGTAGTTGCCCGACGCGCCTTCGGCGGACTTGCCGCCGATCCAGTGGTTGACGATCTTCGTCATGACCGAGAGCTCCTTCACAGATGGCGGCGTCGAGCAGAGACGTGCCGGTCGTACTCCTCACGGGCCTTGACCGCGGACGGTCGGGTCGCGGTCTCGGCCACAGGAACATCCCACCAGGCCTGCGCCTCGGGCGCGCCCGACACTGTGTCGGGCGTTTCGGTCTCCACGTAGACACATGTGGGAGTGTCGGCGGCCCGCGCCTCGGCGAGGGCCGCGCGCAGGTCACGGACGGTACGGGCGCGCAGGACGCGCATGCCGAGGCTGGCGGCGTTGGCGGCGAGATCGACCGGGAGGGGGGCGCCCGAAAGGGTGCCGTCGGGGGCCGGGAAGCGGTAGGCGGTGCCGAACCGCTCGCCGCCCACCGTCTCGGAGAGGCCGCCGATGGAGGCGTACCCGTGGTTCTGGACCAGCAGCATCTTGACGGCGACGCCCTCCTGCACGGCGGTGACGATCTCCGTGGGCATCATCAGGTAGGTGCCGTCGCCGACGAGCGCCCACACGGGCCGGTCGGGCGCGGCCAGCTTCACGCCGATCGCGGCCGGGATCTCGTAGCCCATGCAGGAGTAGCCGTACTCCAGGTGGTACTGGTCGGCGGAGCGGGCCCGCCAGAGCTTGTGCAGGTCGCCGGGGAGGGAACCGGCCGCATTGATGATCACGTCCGTGTCGTCGACGACCGCGTCCAGGGCGCCGAGGACCTGGGTCTGGGTCGGCCGGGCGTCCTCGTCCGGGGCGGCGAAGCAGGCGTCGACCCCGCGCTCCCAGTCCGCCTTGCCCGCGCCGTACTCCGTGACGTAGGCGTCGTCGACCCGGTGGCCGTGCGGCCGGAGCGCCTCGGTCAGCGCGGTCAGGCCGCTGCGGGCGTCCGCGACCAGGGCGAGACCGGCGAGCTTGTGGCCGTCGAAGGCGGCGATGTTGAGGTTGACGAAGCGGACGTCCGGCCGTTGGAAGAGGGTGCCGGAGGCGGTGGTGAAGTCGGTGTACCGGGTGCCGACGCCGATCACCAGGTCGGCGGAGCGGGCCAGCGCGTCGGCCGTGGCGGTGCCGGTGTGGCCGATGCCGCCGACGTCCTGGGGGTGGTCGTGGCGCAGGGAGCCCTTGCCGGCCTGGGTGGAGGCCACCGGGATGCCGGTGAGGTCCGCGAACTCGGCGAGGGCCCGCTCGGCGCGGCTGTGGTGGACCCCGCCGCCGGCCACCAGCAGGGGGCGCCGGGCGGCGCGCACCGCGGTCACCGCCGCGGCCAGTTCGGCGGGGTCGGCGCCGGGCCGGCGCACGGTCCAGACGCGGTCGGCGAAGAACTCCTCGGGCCAGTCGTACGCCTCGGCCTGCACGTCCTGGGGCAGGGCGAGGGTGACGGCGCCGGTCTCCACGGGGTCGGTGAGGACCCGCGCGGCCTGGAGGGCGGCGGGGATCAGGGCCTCGGGCCGGGTGATCCGGTCGAAGTACCTCGACACCGGGCGCAGGCAGTCGTTGACGCTGATGTCGCCGGCGTAGGGGACTTCGAGCTGCTGGAGCACCGGGTCGGCCGGGCGGCCCGCGAAGGTGTCGCCGGGCAGCAGCAGGACCGGCAGCCGGTTGACGGTGGCGAGGGCGGCGCCGGTGACCAGGTTGGTGGCGCCGGGGCCGATGGAGGTGGTCACCGCGTGCGTGGAGAGCCGGCCGGACTGGCGGGCGTAGCCGACGGCCGCGTGCACCATGGACTGCTCGTTGCGGCCCTGGTGGTAGGGCATCAGGGCGGAGTGCTCGACGAGCGCCTGACCGAGCCCGGCGACGTTCCCGTGGCCGAAGATGCCCCAGGTCGCGCCGATCAGCCGCTGTCGTACGCCGTCGCGTTCGGTGTACTGGGCGGACAGGAACCGCACGAGCGCCTGTGCGACGGTGAGCCGGGTGGTCATCAGTAGCCCTCCGTGTGGTCGGGGTGGAAGCGGATCCGCCACTCCCGGGTCTCGCCGGGGCCCGCCATGACGTTCAGGTAGTACATGTCGTGGCCGGGCTGGGCGATCGAGGGGCCGTGCCAGCCGTCGGGGACGAGGACGACGTCACCGGAGCGGACCTCGGCGAGCACCTCGGCGCCGCCCTCGCGGGAGGGGGACACCCGCTGGTAGCCGTAACCGTGCGGGCCGTCGATCTCGAAGTAGTAGATCTCCTCCAGCTCCGACTCCTCGCCGGGCCGGTGCTCGTCGTGCTTGTGCGGCGGGTACGAGGACCAGTTGCCGCCGGGGGTGATCACCTCGACGGCGATCAGCCGGTCGCAGTCGAAGGCGTCGGCGGAGGCGAAGTTGCGGACGTGGCGCAGCCGGTTGCCGCTGCCGCGCTCTTCCACGGGAACCTCCGGCGCGGGGCCGTAGCGGGCGGGGAGTCGTCGCTCGCACCTTGCTCCTGCCAAAGCAAAGCGGCCACCCGCGCCGGAGGCGATCTGTGCCCGGGCGTCTCGGGGTACGTACGCGAAGTCGGTGACCGACGCGAACACGCTTTCCCGGCCCAGGAGTTGGAATTCCCGGTCGTCCACTCGCACCGTACAACCACCGCTCAGGGGCAGTACGATCCACTCGCTGTCCCCGGTGGTGAGGGTATGGGCCCCGCCCGGTTCGAGTTCCACGATCCGCAGACCCGAGTGGTGCCAGCCGGCCCGCCCGGGTCCGATGTCGAGCACATGCTTCCCCTCGGCGGTCGAGCCGCGCGGGACGTACAGCTGCCTCTTCGTCGTCATACGGCCCTCACAGCAGTCCTACGGCGGTGTCCACGGCGGCGGCCACGTCGCCGTCCGCCGGGTACAGCAGGGAGCGGCCGGCCACCAGGCCGCGGACGGTGGGCAGCCGGAGGGCGTCGCGCCACTTCTCGTAGGCGGAGACCTGGTCCTCGGCGGAGTCCCCGATGTCGCCGCCGAGGAGGACGGCGGGCAGCGTCGAGGTCTCCATGACCTGGGCCATGTCGTCCGGGTTCGCGGTGACCGGGACCTTGAGCCAGGTGTAGGCCGAACTGCCGCCCAGGCCCGAGGCGATGGCGATGGACCGGGTGACGGCGCCGGCGGACAGATCGTTGCGGAGTCCGCCGTCGGGTGCGCGACGGCTGATGAACGGCTCGACGAACACCGGGAGTCGCCGCTCCGCCATCGCGTCGACGGCCCGGGCGGTGGACTCCAGGGTGTTCAGGGAGCCCGGGTCGTCGTAGTCGATGCGCAGCAGCAGCTTTCCGGCGTCGAAGCCGAGGCGCCGGATGTCCTCGGGGCGGTGCCCGGTGAAGCGGTCGTCGAGTTCGAAGCGGGCGCCCTGGAGGCCGCCGCGGTTCATCGAGCCCATCACGACCCGGTCGTCGAGGGCGCCGAGCAGGAGCAGGTCGTCGAGGATGTCCGCGGTGGCGAGGACGCCGTCGACGCCGGGGCGGGAGAGCGCCAGGCAGAGGCGTTCGAGCAGGTCGGCGCGGTTGGCCATGGCGAACTCGCGGTCGCCGACGCCGAGCGCGCCGCGGGCCGGGTGGTCGGCGGCGACGATCATGAGGCGGCCGGACGGGCCGAGCAGCGGGCGGCGTCGGCGGCGGGCGGCGGCCTCGGCGATCGCCTCGGGGTGGCGAGTGCGGGTGCGGACGAGCTCCGCGACGTCGACGCTCACCGGACCGCTCCGGCGGCCAGGGCGGCCGCGACCTCGGCGGGGGTGGGCATCGCGGAGGAGCACTCCAGCCGGGAGGCGACGATGGCGCCGGCGGCGTTGGCGTGGCGCATGACGGTCTCCAGGTCCCGGCCGGCGAGCAGGCCGTCGCAGAGGGAGCCGCCGAAGGCGTCCCCGGCCCCGAGGCCGTTGAGGACGGTCACCGGCAGCGGGGGCACCTCGGCGCTCTCCCCGTCGCGGCGGACCGCGAGGACGCCCTTGGGGCCCTGCTTGACGACGGCGAGTTCGACCCCGGCGTCGAGGAGGAGGCGGGCGGCGGTGTGCGGGTCGCGGCTCCCGGTGGCGACCTCCACCTCGTCGAGGTTGCCGACCGCGACGGTGGTGTGCCGCAGGGCCTCGGCGTAGAAGGGGCGGGCCTGGTCGGGGTCCTTCCAGAACATGGGGCGCCAGTCCAGGTCGAAGACGGTGATGCCGGACCTGGCGCGGTGGGCGAGCGCGGCGAGGGTGGCGGTCCGGCTGGGTTCCTCGCTCAGGCCGGTGCCGGTGACCCACAGGACGCGGGTCGCGCGGACGGCGTCCAGGTCGAGGTCGTGGGCGTCGATCTCCAGGTCGGGCGCCTTGGGCAGGCGGTAGAAGTAGAGCGGGAAGTCGTCCGGCGGGAAGATCTCGCAGAAGGTGACCGGGGTGGGCAGGCCCCGGACCGGGGTGACCCAGCGGTCGTCGACGCCGAACTCGCGCAGGGCCTGGTGGAGATAGGCGCCGAAGGGGTCGTCGCCGGTGCGGCTGACGAGGGCGGTGCGGCGGCCCAGGCGGGCGGCGGCGACCGCGACGTTGGCCGCGGAGCCGCCGAGGAACTTGCCGAAGGAGGTGACCTGCGGCAGGGGGACACCGGTCTGCAACGGATAGAGGTCCACCCCGATCCGCCCCATGGTGATCAGGTCGTACGCCATCGCGTTCCCTTCGTATCGGCTCTCCCCGGCTTTCTAGTCCCGCGCACGGAGCCCTGTCAATGTTTTGTCCGGACATTCGGACGACAGGTTTTCCGGCCGGTACGAGGCGGAGGCCCCGCCCCGGTCAACGTGCCACGCCCGTGCACCGGCGTGCGTCATTGCGCCACGAGTGTCACAAACACCCCGCTTGTGTCACACATGTCGCGTGTACGCGGGTCCTGTGTCACACCCGGCGCACAGTGCCTGACTCCCGGTCGCCCGGGGTCGTTCACGGGGCACAGGCTTCGTGATCGCCGGCCCTGTGATCACCCGCTTCGTGATCGCCGGCCTCTCGATCGCCAGCGCAGCGCCCGGTACCCCCGACGGCCGTTCCCGGCCGCCGCCGCGGCGCGCGCGGGGAGGTGCACCTCATGACCGACCGACCGCTCTGGTCCTACAAGGACATCGCCGCCCACATCCGGGTGCAGCCCGACACCGTGCGGTCCTACCGCAAGCACGGACTGCTGCCCCCGCCGGACCGCGTCGAGGGCGGCAAGCCCTACTGGTACGTCGAGACCGTCCGTGCCTGGGTCGCCTCCCGCCCCGGCAACCGCGGCCGCAGGGAGGGCTGAGGCCGGCCGGGCTCAGGCCCAGGGCTCGACGACCGTGACCCCCGGCCCCGGCGCGGTGCCCAGCGCGGCGAGCGCGGCCGGGGCCTCGTCCAGGACGACGGACCGGGTGACCAGGAGGTCGGGGCGGAGCACTCCCGAGCGGACCAGCTCCAGCATCGGGGGGTAGGTGTGCGCGGCCATGCCGTGGCTGCCGAGGAGTTCCAGTTCCCGGGCGACGGCGCGGGCCATGGGGACGGGGGTGGTGCCGTCGGCCGAGGGCAGCAGGCCCACCTGGACGTGCCGGCCGCGGCGGCGCAGCCCGTTGACCGAGGCCGCGCAGGTGCCGGGCGAGCCCAGGGCGTCGAGGGAGAGATGGGCGCCGCCGCCGGTCAGCTCCCGTACCGCCGCCGCGGTGTCCGGGACCTCCCGCGCGTCGACACAGGCGGCGGCCCCGAACCGCCGTGCCAGGTCCAGGGCGCCGGGCGAGACGTCGACGGCGACGACCCGGGCGCCGGCGGCCGCCGCGATCATCACCGCGGACAGGCCCACCCCGCCGCAGCCGTGCACCGCGACCCACTCCCCGGCGGCGACCCGGCCGCGCTGCACCACCGCGCGGAAGGCGGTGGCGAACCGGCAGCCGAGCGAGGCGGCGGTGGCGTACGACAGGTCGTCCGGGACCGCGACGAGGTTGACGTCCGCGTGGTCGAGGGCCACGTACTGGGCGTAGGAGCCCCAGTGGGTGAAGCCGGGCTGGGTCTGCCGCTCGCAGACCTGCTGCTCGCCCGCCGCGCACGCCGGGCAGCCGCCGCAGGCGCAGACGAAGGGGACGGTGACCCGGTCGCCGGGGCGCCAGGCGGTCACCGCGGAGCCCACCGCCTCGACGACACCGGCGAGTTCATGACCGGGTACGTGCGGCAGCGTGATGTCCGGATCGTGTCCCTGCCAGCCGTGCCAGTCGCTGCGGCACAGCCCGGTGGCCTCGACCCGCACCACCACGCCGTGTCCGGCGGGGCGGGGGTCGGGGACGTCACGCACCTCGGCGGGTGCGCCGAACCTCTCGAAGACCACGGCTCGCACGAAGGCTCCTCTCCTTCCGGGGAAGGCTAGGGCCTCACCACGACTCCGGTTCCCGCAGGGCCTCGCGCGGTGCCGCGCGTTCGCCGCGCAGCCGCAGCGCGGCCGAGGGGAAGAGCAGGACCGAGAGCATCGCCGCGGCGACCAGGGCCGCGGCCTCGTCGGAGCGCATGGTGCCGGCGTCGACGCCGATCGTGGTGATGGCCACGACCAGGGGCAGGGCGGTGGCGGCGAACAGGGTCAGGGCGCCCCGCTCGCGCCGGTCCAGGTCGCGCGGGGCGAGGAGGAACACCGGCAGCCCGCGCACCACCAGGAACAGCGTCAGGAACACCGGCAGCAGGAGCAGGGCGCGGCCACCGGAGAGCAGGGAGTCCAGGTCGAACTCGATGCCGGTGACCACGTAGAAGACCGGCACCAGGAAGCCGAAGCCCATCGCC
The DNA here is from genome assembly GCF_040299205.1 of Streptomyces sp. NPDC000983. Taxonomy (NCBI): domain Bacteria; kingdom Bacillati; phylum Actinomycetota; class Actinomycetes; order Kitasatosporales; family Streptomycetaceae; genus Streptomyces; species Streptomyces sp. NPDC000983. The sequence continues at coordinate 155,270 of NZ_JBEPBM010000005.1, forward strand.
TCGACCTTCTCCATGACCGGTTCCGCGCTGCGCGGCGCCGCCCCGTGCAGCAGCAGCCGCGCCAGCACCCCGGCGGCGAAGGCGCCGAGCAGGGTGTCCAGGCCCATCTCCTGGGAGATGCCGAGCATGACCGCGAGGAGCAGCACCATCAGCCGCACCGCGAACTGGCCGCTGGTGTGCAGGGTCTTCTCCACGACCCGGGAGAACCAGGGCGGACGCGGCCGGGTCGCCCACCACACGGCGGCCCCGGTCAGCAGTGCGAACGCGGCCAGCACGACGGTGGAGCGGCCCGGGGAACGGCCGCTCAGCAGCACGGCGACGGCGATGATCGGCCCGAACTCCCCCACCGCGCCCACCGCCGACATCACCGAGCCGAACCGGGAGCGCAGTTGGCCCGCGTCGCGCAGGACCGGCAGGACGACGCCGAGGGCGGTGCTGGTCAGCGCGGTGCCGATGTAGACGCCCCGGTCCCAGCCGGAGAGCGCGGTGCCCAGGCCCAGCCCCACCGCCAGGGCGGTCAGCCAGGCCCACACCGACCGGCGCAGGGTGTCGCCGCGGATCCGGTCGAAGTCGATCTCGTAGCCCGCGAGGAAGATCAGCATCGCCAGGCCCAGGTCGGCGAGGGTGTCGATGGCCTCGCCCTGTCCCGCCCAGCCCAGCACGTCCGGGCCGACGAGGACGCCGAGGGCGATCTCGAAGATGACGAGCGGAACGGGGAGCCAACGGCCCACCCCGTGCGCGAGCAGCGGGGCCAGCACCGCGATGGACATGATGAGGATGAGCGTCCCGGCCTGCGACATAAGGGGTACCTACCATATAGTTCCGCCAAATCGGCCCAATTGGACCTGCCGCCGGGCCCCTCCGACCCTCCTTGGAGAAATACCCCGTAGGGGTATACGGTGGAGAGAGTGCGGGGAACACTCGTGGACCCCGTCAGCCCCACCCGCCTCCCCGAGGAGAACAACATGAGCGTGAGCGCCGTCTACAAGGTCAGCGGGATGAGCTGCGGCCACTGCGAGGGCGCCGTCTCCGGCGAGATCTCCGAACTGCCCGGCGTCAGCTCGGTGCAGGCCGTCGCCTCCACCGGCGAGGTCACCGTCGTCTCCATGACGGCGCTGCGCGAGGAGGACGTGCGGGCGGCCGTGGACGAGGCCGGGTTCGAGCTCGTCGGCGCCGTCTGAGCCCGACGGAGTCCGGCCCATGCCCTCCACCACCCAGGCCCCGATAACCCCCGCAGCCGAGGTCGAGCTGCTGATCGGGGGCATGACCTGCGCGTCCTGCGCCGCCCGCGTCGAGAAGAAGCTCAACCGGATGGACGGGGTCACGGCCAGCGTCAACTACGCCACCGAGAAAGCTCGGATCAGCTACCCGGCGGGCGTCGAGGTGGCCGACCTGATCGCCACCGTCGTACGGACCGGGTACACCGCCGAGGAGCCGGCCCCCGACCCCGTCGCGGCGGGGCCCGGGCCCGGGGACGACCCCGAGACGGCCGGCCACCGCCGGCGCTTCACCGTCTCCGCGCTGCTCGCGGCGCCCGTCGTGCTGCTCTCCATGGTTCCCGCGCTCCAGTTCGACAACTGGCAGTGGCTGGCCCTCACGCTCGCCGCGCCCGTGGTCGTCTGGGGCGGGCTGCCCTTCCACCGCGCCGCGTGGACCAACGCCCGGCACGGCGCGGCCACCATGGACACCCTGGTCTCGATCGGCACCCTGGCCGCCTTCGGCTGGTCGCTGTGGGCGCTGTTCCTCGGGGACGCGGGCATGCCCGGGATGCGGGAGGAGTTCCGGCTCACCGTCGGCGGCATGGACGGCGCCTCGACGATCTATCTGGAGGTCGCCTCCGGGGTCGTGGCCTTCATCCTGCTGGGCCGCTGGCTGGAGGCCCGGGCCAAACGGCGCTCGGGGGCGGCGCTGCGGGCGCTGATGGAACTGGGCGCCAAGGACGTGGCCGTCCTCCGGGACGGGCGCGAGCTGCGGATGCCGGTCGCCGCGCTGGCCGTCGGGGACCTGTTCGTGGTCCGCCCCGGGGAGAGGATCGCCACCGACGGCACGGTCGTCGAGGGCGCCTCCGCGGTGGACGCCGCGCTGCTGACCGGGGAGTCCGCGCCGGTGGACGTGGCGGCCGGGGACACGGTCACCGGGGCCACGGTCAACGTCGGCGGGCGGCTGGTGGTCCGGGCCGACCGGGTCGGCGCGGATACTCAGCTCGCGCGGATGGCGCGGCTGGTGGAGGAGGCGCAGAGCGGCAAGGCCGAGGTGCAGCGACTGGCCGACCGGATCTCCGCGGTCTTCGTCCCGGTGGTCCTGGTGCTGGCGGTCGCCACCTTCGGCGGCTGGCTGGGCGCCACCGGCGACACCGTGGACGCGTTCACCGCGGCCGTCGCCGTCCTGATCATCGCCTGCCCCTGCGCCCTGGGACTCGCGACCCCGACCGCGCTGATGGTCGGCACCGGACGCGGCGCCCAGCTCGGCATCCTGATCAAGGGCCCGCAGGTGCTGGAGTCCACCCGCCGGATCGACACGGTCGTCCTCGACAAGACCGGCACGGTGACCACGGGCCGCATGACCCTGCACGAGGTGTACGTCGCCGAGGGCGCCGACGAGCGGCAGGTGCTGCGGCTCGCGGGCGCCCTGGAGCACGCCTCCGAGCACCCCGTCGCCCGGGCGGTCGCCGCGGGCGCCGAGGAGCGGACCGGGCGGCTGCCGTCGGTCGAGGGGTTCCGGAACGTGCCCGGGCGGGGCGTGCGCGGGCGGGTGGAGGGCCATGAGGTCGCCGTGGGGCGCCTCTTCGCCGAACTGCCCGAGGAGCTCGCCCGGGCCCGGGAGAAGGCCGAGCGGGACGGACGTACGGCCGTGGTGGCCGGCTGGGACGGGACCGCGCGGGCGGTGCTGGCGGTGGCCGACACGGTCAAGGACACCAGCGCCGAGGCCGTGCGCGAGCTGCGCGCGCTGGGGCTCGAACCGGTGCTGCTGACCGGGGACAACCGGGCGGTGGCCGAGGCGGTGGCGCGGACCGTGGGCATCGAGCGGGTGATCCCCGAGGTGCTGCCCGAGGAGAAGGTCGAGGCCGTGCGGCGGCTGCGGGCCGAGGGGCGGACCGTCGCGATGGTCGGTGACGGCGTCAACGACGCGGCCGCCCTGGCCGCCGCCGACCTGGGGCTCGCCCTGGGCACCGGCGCCGACGCGGCGATCGAGGCCGCGGACCTGACCCTGGTCCGCGGGGACCTGCGGGTCGCGGCGGACGCCATCCGGCTCTCCCGCCGCACGCTCGGCACGATCAAGGGCAACCTGGTGTGGGCGTTCGGCTACAACGTGGCGGCGCTGCCGCTCGCCGCGGCCGGTCTGCTCAACCCGATGATCGCGGGGGCGGCGATGGCCTTCTCGTCGGTCTTCGTGGTCTCGAACAGCCTGCGATTGCGTACGTTCTCCTGAACCCGGCGGAAGTTACCGGGAGTTTGCCGCGGTGAGGGCAGGGGCCCTCTGGAGTCCGGCGCGAGCCTCACATAAGCTCTTCACAAGGCTCGCGCATCATCCTTACGCTTGGGTCTCGTCCGGCGTATCCGTGCCCTTGCGCATCTAACGGACATATGCAAGAGACGCAGATCACAGTGATGCGAACGTAACCATCGAAGGGGTTCGAAGGTCTAAGTTGGCGATGTCGGAATGCGTCTTGGGGGGCGCTGACCGACATCTGGGGATGTCTTGGGGGACTTCCTCAGAGATGCGTTGCCGGGGCACGCACCCCGGGGAGCTTGAGCGGCCCTCCCGAGCGTGCGCTGTCCCGGCAGACCGCACACCGAGTAGTACGGGCACACCCGCCCGTTCTGCTCAACGCAGTACCGAACAACAGCGAATTCAGGCGCTGTCCTCACAGACGCCCGGCCGGATCCCGTGGGGGGAATCCGCACCGGGACATGGGAAGGCGCCCTGGACGTCGGCCCGTGGGGGGACCGGCGCCAGGGCGCCTTTCGCTATTGCCGACGCCGCCGGGGCCCGTCCGCAGGACAGGCCCCCGCCGCTACGGAGCGGTCAGCGCTCCTCGACCGGAACGAAGTCGCGCTCGACGACACCGGTGTAGATCTGGCGCGGGCGGCCGATGCGGGAACCCGGCTCCTTGATCATCTCGTGCCACTGGGCGATCCAGCCCGGCAGCCGGCCGAGGGCGAACAGGACCGTGAACATCTCGGTCGGGAAGCCCATGGCCCGGTAGATGAGGCCGGTGTAGAAGTCGACGTTCGGGTAGAGGCTGCGCGAGACGAAGTAGTCGTCGGAGAGCGCGTGCTCCTCCAGCTTCAGCGCGATGTCCAGCAGCTCGTCGGACTTGCCGAGGGCGGACAGCACGTCGTGCGCGGCGGCCTTGATGATCTTGGCGCGGGGGTCGAAGTTCTTGTAGACCCGGTGGCCGAAGCCCATCAGGCGGACGCCGTCCTCCTTGTTCTTCACCTTGCGGATGAAGGAGTCGACGTCGCCGCCGGAGGCCTGGATGCCCTCCAGCATCTCCAGCACGGACTGGTTGGCGCCGCCGTGCAGCGGGCCCCAGAGCGCGGAGATGCCGGCCGAGATCGAGGCGAACATGTTCGCCTGCGAGGAGCCGACCAGGCGGACCGTGGAGGTGGAACAGTTCTGCTCGTGGTCCGCGTGCAGGATCAGCAGCTTGTCGAGGGCGGAGACCACGACCGGGTCCAGCTCGAACTCCTGGGCGGGCACCGAGAAGGTCATGCGCAGGAAGTTCTCGACGTAGCCGAGGTCGTTGCGCGGGTAGACGAACGGGTGGCCGATCGACTTCTTGTAGGCGTAGGCCGCGATCGTCGGAAGCTTGGCGAGCAGGCGGATCGTGGAGAGGTCGCGCTGCTTCTCGTCGAAGGGGTTGTGGCTGTCCTGGTAGAACGTCGACAGCGCGGAGACCACCGAGGACAGCATCGCCATCGGGTGGGCGTCCCGCGGGAAGCCGCGGTAGAAGTTCTTGACGTCCTCGTGCAGCAGGGTGTGCTGCGTGATCTCGTTCTTGAAGGTGCTCAGCTCGTCGACGGTGGGCAGCTCGCCGTTGATGAGCAGGTAGGCGACCTCCAGGAAGGTCGAGCGCTCGGCCAGCTGCTCGATCGGGTAGCCGCGGTACCGCAGGATGCCCTGCTCGCCGTCGAGGTAGGTGACGGCGGATTTGTACGCGGCCGTGTTGCCGTAGCCGCTGTCCAGGGTCACCAGACCGGTCTGGGCGCGGAGCTTGCCGATGTCGAAGCCCTTGTCACCGACGGTGCTGTCGATCACCGGGTAGGTGTACTCGCCGTCGCCGTACCGCAGTACTACAGAGTTGTCGCTCACGTCATCCCTCACCGACGTTGTGCCTCTTCTTCGAGGTTGCCCTGACTGTCTCTACCATCCCCCATTTGGCGCAGGAGAGTGCACTCGGGGTCGACCATTGGGCTTATCGGCGGCACTGAGTGCCGCCAACCTGTTCATCCTGCCCCCTGGACACCGGCATCCGGAAGAGCTGTGTGACCTTTACGACTCGTTTGATCGATCAAATTTCACTCACCGCCCCCGTGGGGACGGTGAGAGCCGGGGTCCGGGCCCTCCGGAGGGCGTCTCAGCCCTCCAGGGGGCGGGGGGCGAGCCTGAAGTCCAGTGCCGTGCAGCGCCGTCCGGCCGAGACCGTGCGCACCGCCTGGCCTATCGCCTTGCGCGAGCCGACCAGGACGACCAGCCGCTTGGCCCGGGTGACCGCCGTGTACAGCAGATTGCGCTGGAGCATCATCCACGCCCCCGTGGTGACCGGGATGACCACCGCCGGGTACTCGCTGCCCTGGGAGCGGTGGATGGTCACCGCGTACGCGTGCGCCAGCTCGTCGAGTTCGTCGAACTCGTAGGGCACTTCCTCGTCCTCGTCGGTCAGGACCGTCAGCCGCTGGTCGACGGGGTCGAGCGAGGTGACCACGCCGACGGTGCCGTTGAAGACGCCGTTCGCGCCCTTGTCGTAGTTGTTGCGGATCTGGGTGACCTTGTCGCCGACCCGGAAGACCCGCCCGCCGAACCGCTTCTCCGGCAGGTCGGGGCGGCCCGGCGTGATGGCCTGCTGGAGCAGGCCGTTGAGGTTGCCGGCGCCGGCGGGCCCGCGGTGCATGGGGGCGAGGACCTGGACGTCCCGGCGCGGGTCGAGCCCGAACTTGGCCGGAATACGGCGGGCCGCGACGTCCACGGTCAGCCGGCCGGCCTCCTCGGTGTCGTCCTCGACGAAGAGGAAGAAGTCCTTCATCCCCTCGGTGAGCGGATGCTGCCCGGAGTTGATGCGGTGCGCGTTGGTGACCACGCCGGACTGCTGGGCCTGGCGGAAGACCCGGGTGAGCCGGACCGCGGGCACCGGGCCGCCCTCGGCCAGCAGGTCCCGCAGCACCTCGCCCGAGCCGACGCTGGGCAGTTGGTCGACGTCGCCCACGAACAGCAGGTGCGCGCCCGGCGGGACCGCCTTGGCCAGCTTGTTGGCGAGCAGCAGGTCCAGCATGGACGCCTCGTCGACGACGACGAGGTCGGCGTCGAGCGGACGGTCCCGGTCGTAGGCCGCGTCGCCGCCGGGCTTGAGCTCCAGCAGCCGGTGCACGGTGGACGCCTCGGCGCCGGTGAGTTCGGCCAGGCGCTTGGCGGCGCGGCCGGTGGGCGCGGCGAGGACCACCTTCGCCTTGCGGGCGCGGGCCAGTTCGACGACCGAGCGGACCGTGAACGACTTGCCGCAGCCGGGGCCTCCGGTGAGCACGGCGACCTTCTCGGTCAGCGCCAGCCTGACGGCGGCCTCCTGCTCGGGGGCCAGGTCGGCGCCCGTGCGGTCCTTCAGCCAGGCCAGCGCCTTGTCCCAGGCCACGTCCCGGAAGCCGGGCATACGGTCCTCGTCGGTGCGCAGCAGCCGCAGCAGCTGGCCGGAGAGGGACAGCTCGGCGCGGTGGAAGGGGACGAGGTAGACGGCGGTGACCGGCTCGCCGTGCTCCCCGGGCACCTTCTCCCGTACGACGCCGGACTCCCCCGACTCCTCGTCGGGCAGGGCCAGTTCGGCGAGGCACTCGATGACCAGGCCGGTGTCGACCTGGAGCAGTTTCACCGCGTCGGCGATCAGCCGCTCCTCGGGGAGGTAGCAGTGGCCCTGGTCGCTGCCCTGGGAGAGGGCGTACTGAAGGCCGGCCTTGACCCGCTCGGGGCTGTCGTGCGGGATGCCGACGGACTGGGCGATCCGGTCGGCGGTGAGGAAGCCGATGCCCCAGACGTCGGCGGCGAGCCGGTAGGGCTGCTCGCGCACCACGGAGATCGAGGCGTCGCCGTACTTCTTGTAGATGCGCACGGCGATGGAGGTGGAGACCTCGACGGTCTGGAGGAAGAGCATGACCTCCTTGATCGCCTTCTGTTCCTCCCAGGCTTCGGCGATCTTCCCGGTCCGCTTGGGGCCGAGCCCGGGGACCTCGATCAGCCGCTTGGGCTCCTCCTCGATGATTCTGAGGGTGTCCGTGCCGAAGTGCCGGGTGATGCGGTCGGCGAAGACCGGCCCGATGCCCTTGACCAGCCCGGACCCGAGGTAGCGGCGGATGCCCTGGACGGTGGCGGGCAGCACGGTCGTGTAGTTGTCGACGGTGAACTGCTTGCCGTACTGCGGGTGGGAGCCCCATCGGCCCTCCATCCGCAGGGACTCGCCGACCTGGGCGCCGAGCAGCGCGCCGACGACCGTCAGCAGGTCGCCGGCGCCCCGGCCGGTGTCGACCCGGGCGACCGTGTAGCCGCTCTCCTCGTTGGCGTACGTGATGCGTTCGAGCACGCCTTCGACCACCGCCGCATTGGACATGCCCCGACGGTACCGCCCGCCACCGACAGCTCAGCCGGCCTGCGCCTTCACATGGGCGACGACCTTCTCGAACTCCTCGGTCGGGGAGAACTCCACGAACTCGCAGTCCTCCAGTGCCAGCGGGACGTGCCCCGGGGCCCAGTAGTAGGCCTGGCCCGCCTCGTAGACCTCCTCGCCGGAGGGCGTGAGCATCCGCAGCCGGCCCTTCAGCAGATAGCCCCAGTGCGGGCACTGGCAGGCGTCGTCGGGCAGGCCCTTCATCGCCGGGCCCATGTCCGTGCCCGCGGGCAGCCGCAGGAACCCGACCGACAGCCCGCCGCCGACCGGCTGTGTGCGCAGTTCCACTCCGCCGCCTTCGAGTTCGACGGGTACGTCGTCGCGTGCCGCCGCCGTCATGGCTCCTCCGTCTCCGGCCTCCAGGGCCTGCTGAGGAATCGATCCCGCACTTCCAGCCTGGCACCCTCGGGCGGGTCCTGCGCGGCGGCGGTCCCGGGCTGCGGATCGGGCGGATCCGGCGAAAACGGGGGCGGTTGCGGGGCGGTCGGGGAGAGAGTGTGCGGATGGGGTGTGCCGTGGCCGGGTTCGGTGGGCGGGGGCTCCGGACGGCTCGTCGCGACGGGGGGATCACTCATGCACGACTACGACCTGCTGGTCGTGGGCTCGGCCAACGCCGACCTGGTGATCGGTGTGGAGCGCAGACCGGGGGCCGGGGAGACGGTGCTCGGCTCCGATCTCGTGGTCCACCCGGGCGGCAAGGGCGCCAACCAGGCGGTCGCCGCGGCCCGGCTCGGGGCCCGGACGGCGCTGCTGGCCCGGGTCGGCGACGACACCCACGGCAGGCTGCTGCTCGACTCGCAGCGGCGGGCCGGGGTGGACACGGTGGGTGTGCTGGTGGGCGGGGCGCCGACGGGGGTGGCGCTGATCACCGTCGATCCGTCCGGGGACAACAGCATCGTGGTCTCGCCGGGTGCCAACGCCCTGCTCGCGCCGGGGGACGTGCGGGCCGCCGCGAGCCTGTTCCAGGCCTCCCGGGTGGTGTCGGTCCAGCTGGAGATCCCGCTGGAGACGGTGGTGGAGGTGGTGCGGAGTCTGGCGGAGGGCAGCCGGTTCGTGCTGAACGCCTCGCCGCCGCGGCCGCTGCCGCCGGAGGTGCTCGCCGTCTGCGATCCGTTGATCGTCAACGAGCACGAGGCGCGGGTGATCCTGGGGGACGCGTGCGTGGGCGCCGGGCCCGCGGACTGGGCGCGGATCCTGCTGGCGAAGGGGCCGCGGTCGGTGGTCGTGACGCTCGGGGCCGAGGGCGCGCTGGTGGTGTCGGACGAGGGTCTGTCGAAGGTCCCGGGCGTGCCGGTGACGGCGGTGGACACCACCGGTGCGGGCGACGCGTTCACCGCGGCGCTGGCGTACCGGCTGGGCGCGGGCGCCCCGCTCGCCGGGGCGGCGGCGTACGCGGCCCGGGTGGGCGCGGCGGCGGTCACCCGGCGCGGCGCGCAGGAGTCGTCTCCGTCGGGAGCGGAGGTCGATGGGCTCTGAGCCGGTCCGTCGGGCGTGGGGGCGAGCGCGCTCGGAGCCGGACCCCGGCCACGGACCACGCCAAAGACGCTTCGAGGGGGTCCGGTCGGCCGACCGGACCCCCTCGCGCTGTCCCCCTCCGTGTCAGAACCCCCCGCGATCCCCCCAGATCCCCCTCCAAGAGTTCCGACGCCATGTACGACCCGCGACCCCCGGGAAGGGTTGCACGGTCGCACGGAGAATTTTCCGGAGATTTTTTCGGGCCGGTCCCCGCGGCCGAAGGCCCTTGCGGGTGGCCGGGGTCGGCCGCGTCGTACCGACCACCCGGTGCGCCGCGAAGTGAGGGAGGGGGACGTCGCGGTCGGCGTCCCCCTCCCCGGTCGAACCGGCGGCCCGCACGCCACCGGCTCCCACCCCGCCTCTTCCCTCAGTCCGCGTGCCGGAGGAAGCGGCGGGCCGTCTCGGCCAGGACCTCGCGGCCGTCCCTGGCCCACAGGGCGTCGTTGAACAGCTCCACCTCGATGGCGCCGGTGTAGCCGGCCGCCTCGACGTACCCCCGCCACTCGCGCATGTCGATCGATCCGTCCCCGATCTGGCCGCGGCCGTTGAGCACGCCCTCGGGCAGCGGGGTCGTCCAGTCGGCGAGCTGGAAGGAGTGGATACGGCCGCCGGCGCCCGCCCGGGCGATCTGCGCGGGCGCGTCCTCGTCCCACCAGATGTGGTACGTGTCCACCGTGACGCCGACCTGGCGGGCCGGGAAGCGCTCCGCGAGGTCGAGGGCCTGGGCCAGCGTGGAGACCACGCAGCGGTCGGCGGCGTACATGGGGTGCAGCGGTTCGATGGCGAGCCGCACCCCGTGCTCCTCGGCGTACGGGCCGAGGACCGCGAGCGCGTCGGCGATCCGCTCCCGCGCCCCGCGCAGGTCCTTGGAGCCGGCCGGGAGGCCGCCAGAGACCAGCACCAGGGTGTCGGTGCCGAGCGCGGCCGCCTCGTCGACGGCCCGGCGGTTGTCGTCCAGCGCCCGGGCCCGCTCGTCCTGGTCGACGGCGGTGAGGAAGCCGCCGCGGCACAGGGTGGTGACGGCCAGCCCGGCGTCCCGGACCAGCTTGGCCGCGGCCTCCACGCCGTACTCCTGGACGGGCTCGCGCCACAGGCCGACCTGGCCGACGCCCGACTCACGGCAGGCGTCGACGAGTTCGGGCAGCGACAACTGCTTGACCGTCATCTGGTTGATGGAGAAGCGCGCGAGTGAGGTCACTGGTCCACCCCGTACACCGCCAGCAGGTTCTTCATCCGCTCCTCGGCGAGCTTGGGATCGGGGAACAGGCCGATGGTGTCGGCGAGTTCGTAGGCCCGGGCGAAGTGCGTCAGGGAGCGGGCCGACTGCAGGCCGCCGACCATCGTGAAGTGCGACTGGTGGCCCGCGAGCCAGGCCAGGAACACCACGCCCGTCTTGTAGAAGCGGGTCGGCGCCTGGAAGAGGTGCCGGGACAACTCGACCGTCGGGTCGAGGAGTTCACGGAACCCCGCCCGGTCGCCGGTGTCGAGGATGCGCACCGCCTCGGCGGCGAGCGGGCCCAGCGGGTCGAAGATGCCGAGCAGGGCGTGGCTGAAGCCCTGCTCGTCGCCGGCGATCAGCTCGGGGTAGTGGAAGTCGTCGCCCGTGTAGCAGCGCACACCGTCGGGGAGCCTGCGCCGCAGGTCGACCTCGCGCCGCGCGTCCAGCAGCGAGACCTTGATGCCGTCCACCTTGTCCGGGTGGGCGGCGATCACCTCCAGGAAGGTCTCGGTGGCCGCGTCCAGGTCGGCGGAGCCCCAGTAGCCCTCCAGCGCCGGGTCGAACATGGGGCCGAGCCAGTGCAGGATCACCGGTTCGGCGGCCTGGCGCAGGAGGTGGCCGTAGACCTCCAGGTACTCCTCGGGGCCGGACGCGGTGGCGCACAGGGCGCGGGAGGCCATCAGGATCGCCTGGGCGCCCGACTCCTCCACCACCGCGAGCTGCTCCTCGTAGGCAGCCCGCACCTGGGCGGTGGTACCCGCGGCGAGCTGGTCGGTGCCGACACCGCAGGCGACGAGGCCGCCGACGGCCTTCGCCTCGGCGGCGCTGCGCCGGATCAGTTCGGCGGCGCCCGTCCAGTCCAGGCCCATGCCGCGCTGGGCGGTGTCCATCGCCTCGGCGACGCCGAGTCCGTGGGACCACAGGTGCCGGCGGAAGGCGAGGGTGGCGTCCCAGTCGACCGCGGCGGGCGCGTCGGGGCCGGCGTCGGCGAAGGGGTCGGCGACGACATGGGCGGCCGAGAAGACCGTACGGGAGGTGAGGGGGGCGGCGGAGCCCGGGGTGAAGGGGTCGGTGCGGGGCTCGTAGGTCCGCAGGGCCCCGTCCGGGCCGGGGAGTCGGAGGGTCACAGCGCGATCTCCGGCACCTCGATGCGGCGGCCCTCGGCCGAGGACTTCAGGCCCAGGTCGGCGAGCTGGACGCCGCGGGCGCCGGCCAGCAGGTCCCAGTGGTAGGGGGCGTCGGCGTAGACGTGGCGCAGGAACAGCTCCCACTGCGCCTTGAAGCCGTTGTCGAACTCGGCGTTGTCGGGGACCTCCTGCCACTGGTCGCGGAAGACCTCGGTGGCGGGGATGTCCGGGTTCCACACCGGCTTGGGGGTGGCCGAGCGGTGCTGGACCCGGCAGTTGCGCAGGCCCGCGACGGCGGAGCCCTCGGTGCCGTCGACCTGGAACTCCACCAGCTCGTCGCGGTTGACGCGGACGGCCCAGGAGGAGTTGATCTGGGCGATGGCGCCGCCGTCCAGCTCGAAGATGCCGTAGGCGGCGTCGTCGGCGGTGGCGTCGTAGGGCTTGCCGTTCTCGTCCCAGCGCTGCGGGACGTGGGTGGTGGCGATGGCCTGGACGGACTTCACCCGGCCGAACAGCTCGTGCAGGACGTACTCCCAGTGCGGGAACATGTCGACGACGATGCCGCCGCCGTCCTCCGCGCGGTAGTTCCAGGACGGGCGCTGGGCGGGCTGCCAGTCGCCCTCGAACACCCAGTAGCCGAACTCGCCGCGCACCGACAGGATCCGGCCGAAGAAGCCGCCGTCGATCAGGCGCTTGAGCTTGAGCAGGCCCGGCAGGAAGAGCTTGTCCTGGACGACGCCGTGCTTGATGCCGGCCGCGTTCGCGAGCCGGGCGAGCTCCAGGGCGCCGTCGAGGCCGGTGGCGGTGGGCTTCTCGGTGTAGACGTGCTTGCCGGCGGCGATCGCCTTCCTGATCGCCTCCTCGCGGGCCGAGGTCACCTGGGCGTCGAAGTAGATGTCGACGGACGGGTCGGCGAGGACCGCGTCGACGTCCGTGGAGATGTTCGCCGGGTCCAGACCGTGCCGTTCAGCAAGCGCGTTCAGCGCGTGCTCGCGGCGGCCCACCAGGATCGGTTCCGGCCACAGCACCGTGCCGTCACCGAGGTCGAGGCCGCCCTGCTCACGCAGCGCGAGGATGGAACGGACCAGGTGCTGGCGGTAACCCATGCGCCCGGTCACGCCGTTCATGGCGATACGCACCGTCTTGCGTGTCACGTGGATCCCTTCATAGGTGGTACGCGGGGTACGCGGTCGTGCGCGCCGCGTACATCCCACCGGCCCGGCGGTCCACCGGTGTGACTGGTGAGCAACACAGCAAGCGCTTTCTATACGAGGAGAAGCTAGCCTCTCAGCAGCGCTCGGGACAAGAGCGCGACTCGGAAGAGTTGTTCGAGGGGGCGAACAAACGGGGTGCCCGGCCTTATGGTCTGCACGGCGGCTTGGAACCGCGGGCGGCACAGGCCTGTCTACGAGCACGTATGACGTACGAGGGGGTACGAAGGATGCGCGACCGAAGGACGACGAGATGACGGTGACCCTGGCGGACGTGGCGGCCCGCGCCCAGGTCTCCCCCGCGACGGTGTCGCGCGTACTGAACGGGAACTACCCCGTCGCCGCGTCGACCCGGGAACGGGTGCTGCGCGCGGTGGACGAGCTGGACTACGTGCTGAACGGGCCGGCCAGCGCGCTGGCCGCCGCCACGTCCGACCTGGTCGGCATCCTCGTCAACGACATCGCCGACCCGTTCTTCGGGATCATGGCGAGCGCCATCCAGGCGGAGATCGGCGGGCCCGGCGGACGCGCCGGCGGCGAGCGGCTCGCGGTGGTCTGCAACACCGGCGGCTCCCCGGAGCGCGAGCTGACCTATCTGACCCTGCTCCAGCGGCAGCGGGCGGCCGCGGTGGTGCTGACCGGCGGCGCCGTGGAGAACGCGCCGCACGTGGCGGCCGTCGCGGCCAAGCTGCGCAAGCTCGCGGACGCGGGCACCCGGGTGGTGCTCTGCGGGCGCCCGCCGGCGCCGGACACCGGGGCCGTCGCGCTGAACTTCGAGAACCGCGGCGGCGGCCGGGAGCTGACCGAGCATCTGATCGGCCTCGGCCACCGGCGGCTCGGCTACATCGCCGGCCCGGAGGAGCGCACCACGACCCGGCACCGGCTGGAGGGACACCGGGCGGCGCTGCGGGCGCACGGCATCGAGGAGGACCCGCGCTGGACGGTGCACGGCCGCTACGACCGGCGCTCGGGGTACGAGGCCACGCTGGAACTCCTGCGCCGCGACCCGACGCTGACGGCGGTGGTCGCCGCGAACGACTCCGTCGCCCTGGGCGCGTGCGCCGCGCTGCGGGAGTCGGGGCTGCGCATCCCCGAGGACGTCTCGGTGGCCGGCTTCGACGACCTGCCGTTCAGCATCGACGCGGTGCCGTCCCTGACGACGGTACGGCTGCCGCTGGCGGAGGCCGGCGCGCGGGCCGGGCGGATCGCGATGGGCCGCGAGGAGGAACCGCCGGGCGGGATCGCCACCATCCGCGGCGAGCTGATGGTCCGGGGGTCCACGGGGGTCCCGCGCGGCTGACGGCGCCGGGTGAGGGGCGGGCCGGGCGCGTAGAGTCACGAGCATGAAGCTGGCGTTCTCCACTCTCGGTGTCCCCGGTCTTCCCCTCGTCGACGTGGTGCGGCTCGCGACCGACCACGGTTACCACGGCGTGGAACTGCGCGCGCACCCCGAGGAGCCGGTCCATCCGGGCCTCGGGCCGGACGCGCGGGCCGAGGCGGCGGAGGTGTTCCGGTCGGCCGGCGTCGAGGTCGTCGGCATCGCCGGGTACGCCAAGGTCGCCGCCCCCGGCCCGGACGCCCCGGTGGTGGAGGAGATCCGCACCCTGATCGACCTCGCCGTGGACCTCGGCGCCGGTTACGTCCGGGTCTTCCCAGGCGGCAAGGACTCCCCCAGCGCGGAGGAGGCCGACGCCACCGCCGCGCGCAGGCTCGGCACCGCCGCCGAGTACGCGGCCGGGGCCGGCGTGCGCATCCTGCTGGAGACGCACGACTCGCACCGCACCGGAGCCGCCGCGATCCGGGTCCTCGGCCCGGTCGGGCACCGGCAGGTGGGCGCGCTGTGGGACGTGATGCACACCTGGCTGGGCGGCGAGCAGCCCTCGGAGTCGTACGCCGCGCTCGCCCCCCATCTGGGCTATGTCCAGGTCAAGGACATCGCCTCGGCCTCCGACACCACCCCGCTGCCGCTGGGCGCGGGCGTGCTGCCGCTCGCCGAGTGCGTGGAGGTGCTCTCCCGGCACGGCTGGGACGGCTGGCTGTGCTGGGAGTACGAGAAGCGCTGGTACGAGGACGCGGCACCGCTGCCGGAACTGCTCGGCGCGGGGCACGACCATCTGGCCAGGCTGCTGAACGACTCCGCCTAATTCGCTGGCCCGCCCGGGGGACGGGCGGTTAGCGTCGCGGCCGTGACCCCGCCCGCGCCGCCGCGCCTCGCCATGCCCTCATGAGCCTCGCCCGTACCTTCGTCGACGTACGGCCGCTGCGCTCCTCCCCCGTCTTCCGGCGGCTGCTGATCGGGCGCACCGCCTCGATCCTCGGCAGCTTCATGACGATGGTGACCGTCATGTTCCAGGTGTGGGACCGGACGCACAGCGCGGTGTGGAGCGGCGCGGTGGGGCTCGCGCAGGCGGTCCCGCTGGTGGTGGTGGGGCTGTTTGCCGGGTCCTGGGTGGACCGCGGGGACCGGCGGCGGATCTATCTCGTGGCCACCGTGGGACAGGCCGTCTGCTCCCTGCTGCTGGCGGTGCAGGGTTTCACCGGGAACCTTCCGGTGCCGGGCATCCTGGTGCTGGTCGCGGCCGGGGCCTCGTTCGCCGCGGCGGGCGGTCCCGCGGCGGGGGTGTTCGTGCCGCGGCTGCTGCCCAAGGAGCAGGTGGCCGCCGGTCTCGCCCTCAACCAGGTCACCGCCCAGGCGATGATGCTCCTCGGCCCGGCGCTGGGCGGCCTGTTCCTCGGCTGGTTCGGCATCGGCGTCTGCTACCTGATCGACGCCCTCAGCTTCGGCCTGGCCTTCTACGGCGCCTTCGGGCTGCCCGCGCTGCCGCCCGAGGGCGAGCCCGCGCGGGCCGGGCTGCACGGGGTGCTGGACGGACTGCGCTTCCTGGGCGGGCACCGGGTGGTGCGCGGCGCGCTGATCACCGACCTCGCGGCGACCGTGCTGTCGATGCCGGTCAGTCTGTTCCCGCTGGTCAACGAGGAGCGCTTCGGCGGCAGTCCGCGCACCCTCGGCCTGTTCCTGTCGGCGGTCGCCGTCGGCGGGGTCACCGCCACCGCCCTGTCCGGGCGGCTCACCCGGCTGGCCCGGCCCGGCGCGGTCATGCTCTGCGGGGCGGCCGTCTGGGGCGCCGCGCTCGCCCTGTTCGGGCTGACCACCAGCGCCTGGACGGGCCTCGGGCTGCTGGTGGTGGCGGGCGCCGCGGACTCCGTGTCGGTGCTCTCCCGTACGACGATCGTGCAGACCCGGACCCCGGACGCCCTGCTGGGCCGGGTGACCGCGGCCGAGCTGATCGTCGGCCAGGCGGGCCCGCACCTGGGCAATCTGCGCGGCGGCGCGGTGGCCGGCTGGACCTCCGGGGCGACCGCGCTGGTCACCGGCGGGGTGCTGTGCGTGCTGGCGGTGGCCTACGTGGCCACGAGCACCCCGGAACTGCGCGGCGGCACACACAAGCCCCGCTGAGGCGCCGGTCCCGCCGGGTCACAGGCGGGCGCGCAGGGCGGCGAACTCCTCGTGGAAGCCGGGGAAGGTCTTGCGTACGCAGCCCGGGTCGTCGAAGGAGATGCCGGGCACCTTCAGACCGGTGACCGCGAAGGACATCACGATGCGGTGGTCGCCGTGGGTCCTGATCTCCGTGCCGGACGGCACCGCGCCGGGCCGGATCTCGATCCAGTCGGGTCCGGTCTCCACGGTCACGCCCAGCGCCCGCAGGTTCTGTGCGCAGGCCTCCAGCCGGTCGCACTCCTTGACCCGGGTGTTGGCGACGTCCTCGATGCGCACCGGGCCCGAGGCGAAGGGGGCGATGGCGGCGAGGGTGGGCATGGTGTCGGAGATGTCCCGCATGTTGACGGTGAGGCCGCGCAGTTCGCCGGTGCCGCGGACCGTGGTGCGGTCGGCGCCGATCTCCACGTGCGCGCCCATCCGGCGCAGCACCTCCACGAAGCCGAGGTCGCCCTGGAGCGCGCCCTCGCCGAGGCCCGGCACGGTCACCTCGCCGCCGGTCAGGGCGGCCGCGGCGAAGAAGTAGCTGGCGGTGGAGGCGTCGGGCTCGATCGCGTACGTGGTGGCGCGGTAGCCGCCCGGCGGGACCACGAAGTCGTCGCCCTCGCGGGTCACGCTCACCCCGAACTCCCGCATCATCGCCAGGGTGATCTCGACGTACGGCACCGAGACCAGGTCGGTGACGGTGATCCGCAGGCCCTTGTCGGTGAGCGGGCCGAGCAGCAGCAGCGCGGTGAGGTACTGGGAGGACTGGCCGGCGTCCAGGGTGACCTCGCCGCCGGGCACGCCGGACGCCCGCACGGTCAGCGGGTGGTGGCCGTCCCGCTCCTCGTGGCGCAGGTCGACGCCGAGTTCGCGCAGGGCGCGGGTGAGCGGCAGCAGGGGGCGGCGGCGCATCTGCTCGGAGGCGTCGAAGCGGTAGGTGCCGTGGCCGGCCGCGGCCAGGGTCGGCAGGAAGCGGGCGGTGGTCGCGCCGTCCCGGCAGTAGACGTCCGCCTCGGCGACGGCGGGGCCCTGCGGGCGGCCGTCCACCTGCCAGCTCTCCGGGGTCCGTCCGACGCGGTAGCCGAGGCTGACCAGCCCCTCGGCGAAGCCCTCGGTGTCGTCCGACCGCAGCGGCCGCACGAGGGTGGTGACTCCGTCGGCCGCGGCCGCCAGGAAGAGGGCGCGCGCGGTGATGGACTTGGAACCGGGAATGTCGGCAACTGGCATACCCCCATGATCGCCCGCCCCGACCCCCCGACGCCCAAAAGTCCACGAGATGGACCCCCAATGGTCAGGCCCCGGCCACGCCACACCCCAGAACCGGCCACTCCACACCGGACCGGCGATCGAGGGGCGCGGGGAACTGCGCAACCAGCCCCAACGAGCCCGCACCCAAGAACCGGCCCCAGGCCGCACAACCGAAAACACCGGACCAGTGACCAAAGGGCCCGACCCAACCCACCCCGAAGGGGCGCGGGGAACTGCGCGACCAGCCCCAACAGCGCCGCACCCGAAGACCGACCCCAGGCCGCACAACCGAAAACACCGGACCGGTGATCAGAGGGGCCGACCCGACCCACCCCCCAAGGGGCGCGGGGAACTGCGCGACCAGCCCCAACGGCGCCGCGCCCGAAGACCGACCCCCGTTCGGGGCTCAGTCCGACGCGATGTCATCCGGTGCCGACCGAGCCAACTGAGCCAACAGAGCCAGCGCCGACCCCAGCTCCCCAACCCCCGGCGTAGCCAACCCCACCCGAACCGCGCCGGGCGCATACGCGTCGCCCACGGTGAACGCCGCAGCAGGCGGCACCCCGATCCCGTACCGAGCCGCCGCGGCGACGAACATGTCCGCCCGCCACGGCCGAGGCAGCCGCCACCAGCAGTGGTAGGACAGCGGATCGGTCCGCACATCGAACCCGGCCAGCTGCCGCGCAGCCACGTCCTGCCGCACCGCCGCGTCCTGCCGCTTGGCCCGCACCAGCCGCTGCACGACACCGTCGCCCTGCCAGCGCACGACGGCCTCCAGGTTGAACCGCTGAGCGGTCCACCCCCCGGACCGCAGGGCCGCTGCGACGGCGGCGAGCAGCGGGCCCGGCGCCACCACGAAGCCGAGCGAGAGACCGGGCGCGACCCGCTTGGAGAGGCTGTCCACGAGCACCGTCCGCTCGGGCGCCAGCGCGGCCAGCGGGGGCAGTTCGTCGCGCAGGAAGGCCCAGATGGTGTCCTCGACCAGGGGCAGGTCCAGCCGGCGCAGCACCTCGGCGAGCCGCCCGGCGCGGGCGGCGGGCATGGTCAGGGAGAGCGGGTTGTGCAGGACCGGCTGGGCGTAGACGGCGTGCAGCGGCCCGGCCCGGTGTGCCTCCTCGACGGCTTCCGGGACGAGTCCGTCGTCGTCCATGGCGAGCGGGACGAGGGTGATGCCGAGGCGCCCCGCGATGGCCTTGACCACGGGGTACGTCAGCTCCTCGACGCCGAGCCGGGCGCCGGGCGGGACCAGGGCGGCGAAGACGGCGCTGAGCGCCTGCCGGCCGTTGCCGGCGAACAGCACCCGCGCCGGGTCGGGCCGCCAGCCGCCGCGGACGAGGAGGTCGGCGGCCGCCTCCCGGGCGACGGTGTGGCCGGCCGGGCCGACCGGGCGCAGCGCGTCGCCGAGGACGTCCGCGCGGAGCAGGCCCTCCAGGGACGCGGCGAGCAGCTCCGGCTGCCCGGGCGCGACCGGGTAGTTGAACTCCAGGTCGACCCGGCTGCCCCCGGGCTCGCCGAGCGCGGGCGGGTCGGTGGGGGCGGCGGCGCGGACGAAGGTGCCGCGGCCGACCTCGCCGACGGTCAGACCCCGGCGGCCGAGTTCCTGGTAGACGCGGGTGGCGGTGGAGTTGGCGATGCCGTGCCGCCGGGCGAAGGCGCGCTGCGGGGGGAGCCGGTCACCCGGCTTGAGTAGCCCGGCGGTGATCTCCGCGGCGACCTGGTCGGCGACGCTCCGGTAGTCCCGCACAACGACTCTCCCTCGGCCCGGCGTGATCGGCCGGGCCCGGCCCGGCGTGGCCGACCACCCAACCACAGAATTGCACCGAGAGCAATATCTTTATTGCATCGAGGCAATACTGCTTCCTAGACTCGGTGCACTGCAACCTCGACCCAACAGGGGGACCCCCATGGTCGGTCCGAGCGGAGTGCTCGGTGTGTTCGTCGTGGCCCTGGGCATGGTGCTCACGCCGGGACCGAACATGCTCTACCTCGTCTCCCGCAGCATCACCCAGGGCAGACGCGCGGGGGTGATCTCGCTCGGCGGGGTCGCCGTCGGCTTCCTCGTCTACCTGACCGCCGCCAACCTCGGCCTGTCCGTGGTCTTCTACGCCGTGCCCGAGCTGTACTTCGCGGTGAAGCTGGCCGGCGCCTGCTACCTGGGCTGGCTGGCCTGGCAGGCGCTCCGGCCGGGCGGGATCTCGGTGTTCGCGCCGAAGGACGTACCGCACGACCCGCCGCGCAGGCTGTTCACGATGGGCCTGGTGACGAACCTGCTCAACCCGAAGATCGCCATCATGTACCTGTCCCTGATCCCGCAGTTCATCGACCCGGAGGCCGGACACGTCCTGCTCCAGGGGCTGTTGCTGGGCTCGGTGCAGATCGTGACCGCCGTGACGGTCAACCTCTGCATCGTGCTGGCCGCCGGGACCGTCGCGGTCTTCCTGGCCCGCCGGCCGGGCTGGCTCAGGGCGCAGCGCTATGTGATGGGCACGGTGCTCGGCGGGCTCGCGGTGTCCCTGGCGGTGGACACCTCCGGCCCGGCGAGGGCGGGCTGACGGTGCCACAGGCGCCCCGTGCGGCACCGCGGCACCTACTTCGGCCGATCGGCGCGGCGGCGGGAACCCGCCCCCGTGCCCGGGCGTCCAAGCGGCACGCTGTCGGAGAGTCACCTCGGTGCGGTGTCGGCCTCGCTGCTGGCTGCGAACGCTGACCAACCCTCTCCGCCGTGCCGCGGCCGGCAGCCCTCCGCCATCGGCGCGCCCCCCTCCAACAGCGCCGATGGCGGACCCCTTCCCGGGCCCGCGCACCGGCCCGCGTTCCTGTGCGTTCCCTTGACTGGCAGAAACTTCCCGGATATTGCTGACTCCTCGGAAGTTTCCTTCAGCGGATCAACTCCGGAAGGAGCGCACGTGCCCTCCAGACGCACCGTCCTCGCCGCCACCGCGGGAGTAGCCGCGACTCTCGCCCTGAGCGGCACCGCCCACGCGCACGACAAGAAACTCCGCTCCCTGATCTCCCGTATGACCCTTGAGGAGAAGGTCGGCCAGCTCTTCGTGATGCGGGTCTACGGTCACTCCGCGACCGCCCCCGACCAGGCCGACATCGACGCCAACCTCAAGGAGATCGGCGTCCGCACCGCGGCCGAGCTGATCGACCGTTACCGCGTCGGCGGCATCATCTACTTCGCCTGGGCGCACAACACCCGCGACCCGCACCAGATCGCCGACCTCTCCAACGGCATCCAGAAGGCGTCCCTGGGCCTGCCGCGCGGGCTGCCCGTGCTGATCTCCACCGACCAGGAGCACGGCATAGTCGCGCGCGTGGGAAAGCCCGCCACCCTCTTCCCCGGCGCGATGGCGATCGGCGCGGGCGGTTCGCGCACCGACGCGCGCACCCTCGGCCGGATCGCCGGCAGGGAACTGCGGGCGCTCGGCATCCGGCAGGACTACGCGCCGGTGGCCGACGTGAACGTCAACCCCGCCAACCCCGTCATCGGGGTGCGCTCCTTCGGCGCCGACCCGGCGGCGGTGTCCCGGCTGGTGGCCGCCGAGGTCGCCGGATTCCAGGGCTCCTCGGTCGCGGCGACCGCCAAGCACTTCCCCGGGCACGGCGACACGGCCGTGGACAGCCACTACGGCTTCCCGGTCATCACCCACACCCGGGCCCAGTGGGACGAGCTGGACGCGCCCCCGTTCCGGGCGGCGATCGAGGCGGGCATCGACTCGATCATGACCGCGCACCTCATGGTCCCGGCGCTCGACGACTCCGGCGACCCGGCCACCCTCTCCCGGCCGATCCTCACCGGCATCCTGCGCGAGGAGCTGGGCTACGACGGGGTCGTGGTGACCGACTCGCTCGGCATGGAGGGCGTGCGCACCAAGTACGGCGACGACCGGGTGCCGGTGCTGGCGCTGAAGGCGGGCGTGGACCAGCTGCTGAACCCGCCGAACCTGGACGTCGCCTGGAACGCGGTGCTGACGGCGGTGCGCGACGGCGAGCTGACCGAGGAGCGGCTCGACGAGTCGATCCTGCGGGTGCTGCGGCTGAAGGCGAAGCTGGGCCTCTTCGGCGACCCGTACGTCAGCCATCGCGGTGTGGACCGCACGGTGGGCGTGCCGGCCCATCTGGCGGCGGCCGACCGCGTCGCCGAGCGGACGACGACCCTGCTGGCCAACGAGGGCGGCCTGCTGCCCCTGTCCGCCGAGGACACACCGAGGGTCCTGGTGGTCGGCGCCGACCCGGCCTCCCCCTCCGGCTCCACCGGCCCGCCGACGGGCGTGCTGGCCGGCGCGCTCACCGAACTCGGCTTCACCGCGACCGCGCTGTCCACGGGGACGGCTCCGTCGGCCGCGACCGTCGCACGGGCGGTGGCGGCGGCCGGGGACGCGGACGCGGTGGTGGTCGGCACGTACAACGTGTCGGCGACCAGCTCGCAGAAGACGCTGGTGGCCGAGTTGCTGGCGACGGGGAAGCCGGTGGTGGCGGTGGCCGTCCGCAACCCCTACGACGTCGCCCAGCTCCCCGCCGTCCGGGCCTACGTGGCCTCGTACTCCTGGACCGACGTCGAACTACGGGCGGCGGCCCGGGTGATCGCCGGCGCGGTACGGCCGTCCGGGCGGCTCCCGGTGCCGGTGCAGCGGGCGGACGATCCGGCCCGGGTGCTGTATCCGGTAGGGCACGGGCTGACGTATCCGGCGTAGCGCCGCTACGCCCGCACCCCCGCGCACCACCCCCAACGGGCGCAAAGCGCCCCGTATGTCTGGCGTGTGCCCGCCGCGGCGGGCCACGCTGGACCGGGGGAAGTGGGGGAGCGCGATGCGTGGGAGACATGCCGTGGCGGCGGCCGTGCTGGCGGCGGCCCTGCTGACCGGGTGCCAGTCGGGGGACTCCCCCGGCGAGGACGCGGCCGGCACGGGCGGGCCGGTGTCCGCGTCGCCGAGCGCGAGCCTGCCCGCGGGCTACGGCACCCAGTTCCTCGGGGTGGACGAGTGCAGTTCCTTCGGGACGACCAGCTTCACCGAGGTGCGCTGCGACGGCGAACGCGCGGCGGCCCGGGTGGTGGCCCGCTTCGACGGGGCGGTCGGTGACGGCCCGCCCTGCCCCGGGACGACGGACTTCGTCCTGCACATCAGCGAGCAGAGCCCCTCCGACGAGGACGGCGACGGCGCGGTCCCCCAGGGCTACGCCTGCATGCGCAATCTCAGCGCCCCGCACCCCGGCGACCCGGGCGCCGGCGGCGGCCCCCGCACCATCGTCGGCGACTGCGTCTACGACTCCGGCGGCCGCCAGGTCCGCGAGACGTCCTGCGACGGCGAGGCGGAGCGCAAGCCCGAGTACAAGGTGGTGAAGGCGGTCGGCAAGCGCAAGGACTGCCCGGCCGCGACGGCCCTGTACGTCCAGCTCGGCGGCGAACGGCCGGTGGGGTGCGCCCGGCCGGTGTGACCGGCCGGGCGCGTACTGCGTTACAGCGTCACTGCGTCACTGCGTTACGGGCGCAGCGTCCGCTCCACCGTGCGCTTGTCCAGCTTGGCGTCGAACCTGGCCAGCGGCTTCGCCGAGGCCGGGTCCGCCTGGACCGAGGCGGGGGCGACGCCCGCCCACTCGAGGATCCTCGCCGTGGCGAGGGCCTTCTCGTCGTCCACCAGACCGGCCACCCGGGCCCCGTGGTTGGCGCCCGGCGCGGTGAAGACGTACGAGTCACGGGCGCCCTTGCCGAGGCGGAAGGGCTCCGCCCCCCAGGGGTCGTTCTCGCCGTAGACGAACAGCATGCGGTTCGCGTGGTGGCGGACCCAGCTGTCGACGTCACGCATGGCGTCCTGCTGGAACCTCATCGGGATGGAGCGCGGGACGAAGTACCGCGGCGGCAGGTAGCCGTAGCGGACGTAGCGCTTCTCGATGTGCGGGAAGCCAATCGTCGGCGCGCCGAGCTGGGTGCCCGCCTGGTAGTAGTACGGCGTGTACGGCTCCAGGCCCTGGTCGGTGTAGAAGCTGAAGCCCGCGATCGTGTCGATGGACGTCCAGATCTCGTCGTCGGTCGCGTTCTTCGCGTCCGCCGGGATCGTGCCGCAGTCCTCCAGCAGGCTGTACTGCCAGAAGCCCCACACGTAGTCCAGGACCGTCGCCTCGTACGCCTTGTCCAGGCTGCCGACGGTGTCGAAGGTGTAGCCGTTCTCGGCCGCGTAGGCGGCGTACCGCTGCTCCAGCGGCTCCCGGCGCACCAGTGCCTCGCGCTGCACGCCGTTGAGGCGGTCGCGGCACTCCTCGGTGCCGACGTTGGCGAAGAACTCGTCGTACGCCGAGTCCTCCTTGTTCACCACGTCGTTGGGGGCGACGTAGGCGACGACGCCGTCCATGTCACGCGGGTAGAAGCGCTCGTAGTAGGTGGCGGTCATCCCGCCCTTGGAGCCGCCCGTGGAGAGCCACTTCTTGCCGTAGATCGGCTTGAGTGCCTTGAAGATGCGGTGCTGGTCGGTGGCGGCCTGCCAGATGTCCAGCTTCGTCCAGTCGGCCGGGGCCGGGCGGGACGGCGTGAAGTAGCGGTACTCCATGGAGATCTGGTTGCCGTCCACGATCTGGGTCGGCTCGCGCCGGCTCGGGGTCGTGGAGACGTTGTAGCCGCCGGTGTAGAACACCGTCGGCCGGCTGACGTCCTTGTGCAGCACGGTGATCCGCTGCTGGAACGTGCCCTTGGACGGGTGCCGGTGGTCCACCGGCTGGGTGTAGTTGAGAACGAAGAAGCGGTAACCGGTGTACGGCTTCTCCTCGATCAGGCTCATGCCCGGTATCGCGAGCAGCCGGTCCTTGATGTCGGCGGTGGCCTCCGGCTGGGCGGCGGTGGCCGCCCCGGCCGTGCTCAACGTGCCTATCAGCACCGTGAGCGCCAGCAGCCATCTGAGCGCTTTGCGCATGCACCCTCCCCTGTGAGTCAGATGTGCGCCCGGAAGGTATCGGAGCAACTGACGATCACACCAGAGGAGTTGACGACAAACCCGTTAAAGATCGAGCCGGATCAGCACAGAATCCAGCCGGAGGCGCCCCTTCCGCCGCCCACCCTGCCCGTCACCTTCACACAGCGGTTGCCCGCGTACACCGACACGGTGGGCGTCTTGCGCCGGTGTTTGCCCTGGTAGGGCACCGGACGGTGGCCGCGCGCCTGCACGCTGACCCCCATCGTCCGCTTCCGGCCGGGGTGTTCGGCGAGCGTGAAGACGCACACCGTGCCCCCGCTGCGGTAGACCTGCACCGATCCCGTGGAGAAGGGCACCGTGCGGACCTTGCGCCCCGGGCACGAGGTGCCGGCGGCCCGTGCCTCGCCCGGCGCGGCGACGGCCAGCAGTCCGGACGCGGTCAGCAGGGCGAGGCCCACCCCCAGCCGTCGGCGTATCGCACCACTGTCCACTGATCGTCCTCCCCGTGCCCGGCGATGAGCGTACTGGTGTACGGACGCCGGACCGGGCCGGACGGTTGCGCGCCGGGGGTCAGTTCAGGTCCGCGCCGACCGGCTCGCCGACGAAGGTCCGCCACAGGGCGGCGTACCGTCCGCCGAGGGCCAGCAGCTCCTCGTGGGTGCCGTCCTCGGCGACCCGGCCGTGGTCCATCACCACCACCCGGTCCGCGCGGGCGGCCGTGGTCAGCCGGTGCGCGACCACCAGCGTCGTACGGCGGCCCGCCAGCCGGTCGGTGGCCTGGTTGACCTGCGCCTCGGTGGCCAGGTCCAGGGCGGCCGTCGCCTCGTCGAGGAGCAGCACGTCGGGGTCGACGAGCTCGGCGCGGGCCAGCGCGATCAGCTGGCGCTGGCCGGCCGAGAGGTTGCGGCCCCGCTCGGCGACCTCGTGGAGGTAGCCGCCGTCCAGGGTGGCGATCATGTCGTGGGCGCCCACCGCGCGGGCCGCGGCCTCCACCTCGGCGTCCGTCGCGGCGGGACGGCCGTAGGCGATGGCGTCGCGGACGGTGCCCTGGAAGAGGTACGCCTCCTGCGGGACGACGCCGAGCCGGTGCCGGTAGGCGGTCATGTCCAGGGAGCGCAGGTCGGTGCCGTCCACGGTGACCCGGCCGCCCGTCGGGTCGTAGAACCGGGCGACCAGCTTGACCAGCGTGGACTTGCCGGCGCCGGTCTCGCCGACGAAGGCGACGGTCTGCCCGGCCGGGATGTGCAGGTCGACGTCGGTGAGCGCCTCCTCGGCGGTGCCGTAGGCGAAGCGCACGTTCTCGAAGGCGATCTCGCCGCGCAGGGAGAGCACGTCGAGGGGTTCGTCGGCGGACCTCGTGGAGGTCGGCTCGCGCAGCAGCTCCTGGATGCGGCCGAGCGAGACGGTCGCCTGCTGGTAGCCGTCGAAGACCTGGGAGAGCTGCTGGACCGGGGCGAAGAACAGGTCGATGTAGAGCAGGTACGCCACCAGCGCGCCGGCCGTCAGCGTGGCCTCGTCGATCCGGCCGCCGCCCACGATCAGCACCGCGGCCACCGCCACCGACGACAGGAACTGCACGAAGGGGAAGTACACCGAGATCAGCCACTGGCCGCGGATGCGGGCCTGCCGGTAGCTGTCGCTGCGCTCGGCGAACCGGGCGCCGCCGTCCCGCTCGCGCCGGAACGCCTGCACGATCCGCAGTCCGGCGACCGACTCCTGGAGGTCGGCGTTGACCACCGACACCCGCTCGCGGGCCAGCTCGTACGCCTTCACGCTCGCCCGGCGGAAGAAGTACGTGGCGACGATCAGCGGCGGCAGCGTCGCGAAGACGAGCAGGGCCAGCTCCAGGTCGATGACCAGCAGTGCGCCCATGATGCCGAAGAAGGTGACGACCGAGACGAAGGCGGTGACCAGGCCGGTCTGCAGGAACGTCGACAGGGCGTCGACGTCCGTGGTCATCCGGGTCATGATCCGGCCGGTCAGCTCGCGCTCGTAGTAGTCGAGCCCGAGCCGCTGGAGCTGGGCGAAGATCTTCAGCCGCAGCGCGTACAGCACCCGCTCACCGGTGCGGCCGGTCATCAGGGTCTCGCCGATCTGCGCCGCCCACTGCACGCTCACCGCGAGCAACCCCAGCAGGGTGGCCGCCCAGACCGCGCCGAGGGCCTGCTCGGAGACCCCGCTGTCGATGCCGTGCCGGATCAGCACCGGCAGCAGCAGGCCGGTGCCCGCGTCGACGGCGACCAGCGCGAGGCTGAGCAGCAGGGGCCGTCCGAAGCCGCGCAGCAGGCGGCGCAGGCCGTAGGAGTCCTCGGGGGTGACCGCCCGGGCCTCGTCGACGTCCGGGACGTCGGTGGCCGGGGGCAGCGCCTCGACCTGGGCGAGCAGCTCGGGGGTGGCGGGGGCGCCGTCGGTCGCGGTGTCGCGCGGGGTGCGCTCGCCCGCCCACAGCCGGGGGGTGATCCCGCGCTCGGCGTCGAACTCGGCGTCCAGCTCGGCCCGCACCGAGGTGTCCTCGTCGGGGACCGCGGGCGGGGTGTGGCCGGGCGAGACGCCGCCCAGCTCGTCGGGGTCGGTGAGCAGCCTGCGGTAGAGGGCCGAGCGCTCCTGGAGCTCGTCGTGGGTGCCGAGGTCGGCGAGGCGGCCGGCGTCGAGGACGGCGATGCGGTCGGCGAGGTTGAGGGTGGAACGGCGGTGCGCGATCAGCAGGGTGGTGCGGCCCTCCATGACCTGGGCGAGGGCCTCGTGGATCTCGTGCTCCACCCGGGCGTCCACGGCGGAGGTGGCGTCGTCGAGGACGAGCAGGCGGGGGTCGGTGAGGATGGCGCGGGCGAGGGCGACGCGCTGGCGCTGGCCGCCGGAGAGGGTCAGGCCGTGTTCGCCGACCTTGGTGTCGTAGCCCTCGGGCAGTTCGGTGATGAAGCGGTCCGCCTGGGCGGCGCGGGCGGCCTGCTCGATCTGCTCGTCGGTGGCGTCGGGGCGGCCGTAGGCGATGTTGGCGCGGACGGTGTCGGAGAAGAGGAAGGAGTCCTCGGGGACCAGGCCGATCGCGGCGCGCAGCGAGTCCTGGGTCAGCTCGCGGACGTCGTGGCCGCCGATCAGGACGGCGCCGTGGGTGACGTCGTAGAAGCGGGGCAGCAGCAGCGAGACGGTGGACTTGCCGGAGCCGGAGGAGCCGACGACGGCGAGGGTCTCGCCGGGGCGGATCTCGAAGCTGAGGCCGTCCAGGACCCGGCCCTCGGCGCCGTCGTAGCCGAAGGAGACATCGTCGAACTCGACGGTGGCGGGCGCGTCGGCGGGCAGTTCCTTGGTGCCGTCCTTCATGGACGGCTCGGTGTCGATCAGCTCCAGGACGCGTTCGGCGCCGGCCCGGGCCTGCTGGGCGACGGTCAGGACCATGGCGAGCATCCGGACCGGGCCGACGAGCTGGGCGAGGTAGGCGGAGAAGGCGACGAAGGTGCCGAGGGTGATGTTCCCGCGCACGGCGAGCCAGCCGCCGAGGGCGAGCATGGCGACCTGGCCGAGGGCGGGGACGGCCTGGAGCGCCGGGGTGTACTTGGAGTTGAACCGGATGGTGCGCAGCCGCCCGGCGAACAGGCGCCGGCCGACGTCCCTGAGCTTGCCGGTCTCCTGCTCCTCCTGCCCGAAGCCCTTGACCACCCGGACGCCGCTGACGGCGCCGTCGACCACTCCGGCGACGGCCGCCGCCTGGGCCTGGGCGTACCAGGTGGCGGGGTGGAGCTTGGCGCGGCTGCGCCGGGCGATCCACCACAGGGCGGGCGCGACGGCGAGCGCCACCGCGGTCAGCGGCAGGGACAGCCAGGCCATGACGACCAGCGACACGAAGAAGAGGGCGAAGTTCCCGATGGTCATCGGGAGCATGAACAGCAGCCCCTGGATCAGCTGGAGGTCGCTGGTCGCGCGTCCCACCACCTGCCCGGTGGACAGCTCGTCCTGGCGCCGCCCGTCGAGCCTGGTGATGGTGCCGTACATGTCGGTGCGCAGGTCGTGCTGAACGTCGAGGGCGAGCCGGCCGCCGTAGTAGCGCCGGACGTAGGTGAGGAAGTACACGAGGACGGCGGAGGCGATCAGCAGGCCCGCCCACACGGCCATGGAGCGGGTCTTGTCGCCGATCACGTCATCGATGATCACCTTGGTGATCAGCGGGACGAGGGCCATCAGGGCCATACCGGCCAGCGAGGAGCCGAGGGCCAGGACGACGTCCTTCGGGTAGCGCCAGGCGTACCCCCACAGTCTCCGCGCCCATCCCTGCCGCACCGCCACGCCCTGGCTCCCCGTCTGATCGTCCACGACAAGCCCCAACGTGTTCCGGTCCGGTTTTCATCCCGGCATGAGCACCGGCGCCCACTCCGTCTGAGTAGCGGACCCCTGCCGCCGGGCCGCGGGACCGGCTTCGATCACCGGTATGAAGAAGAACACCGTGCTCGTCGCCTCGTCCGTGGCCCTCGTCGTGCTGTTCGCGCTGCTGGCGAAGGGGTGCGAGGTGCTGGCGGGCGGACCGGTGGGGACGACCGACGGCTTCCGCGAGCACGTCCGGGAGACCACCCGGACCGGTGAGGCGGTGTACCGCGCGCTGTCCCCCGCGCCGACGGGCGACCCGCACCCCGTGCAGGAGGCCGACACCTCCTGCACGGACGACATCGGCTGGGACGACGAGGACGTCACCCGCGACCGGCCCCTCTACAGCTGGGAACTGGACTTCGCCGATCCCGACGGCTTCCCGGCCGCGCTGAAGGCCCTGGAGGCCGCCTGGCGGGCGGAGGGCCGCGAGGTGGAGCGGACCGGGACCGGCATCGCGGCCACCCTGGACGACGGCGTCCGCGTCGTGCTCCACCTCAACTGGTACACCGACCGTCCGGAGCTGCGCGCCGGGGGCCGCTGCACGCGCTACACCGACACCTACGGCGACGCCTACGACTACGTCCACGACGACAACGGCGACGGGACGGTCGACGAGTACGAGAAGCCGTCCTGGTGAGCCGGGGCCCGGCGGCTCGAGCAGCGGGGTCGGAGCAGCGGGCTCAGGGCAGCAGGCGCTGTTCCTTCGCCACCGCGACCGCGCCCGCCCTGGTGTCGACGCCGAGCTTGTCGTAGATCCGGCCCAGGTGGGTCTTGACGGTGGCCTCGCTGATGAACAGGGCCTTGGCGATGTCCCGGTTGCCGAGGCCCTGGGAGAGCCTGCCGAGGATCTCCCGCTCCCGGTCGGTCAGGGCGGGCCGCGGGTTGCGCAGGTTGGCCATGACCCGGCCGGCGACCGGCGCGGACAGGGTGGTGCGGCCCTCGGCGGCGGCGTGGATCGCGGCGAACAGCTCGTCGGGCCGCTCGGCCTTGAGCAGGTAGCCGGTGGCGCCCGCCTCGATGGCCCGGGTGATGTCGGCGTCGGTGTCGTAGGTGGTGAGGACCAGGACGTGCGGGCCGCCGCCGGCCGCCGAGGTCAGCCGGCGGGTGGTCTCCACCCCGTCGATGCCCGCGCCGAGCTGGAGGTCCATCAGGACGACGTCCGGGGTGAGCTTCGCGGCGAGGGCGAGGGCCTCCTCGCCGGTGCCCGCCTCGCCGACGACCTCGATGCCGGGGGCGCTGTCCAGCAGGGCGAGCAGTCCGGCGCGGACGACGGCGTGGTCGTCGCAGAGCAGGATGCGGACGGTCATGGCGTGGGCTCCAGGGGGATCGCGGCGGACAGGACGGTGCCCTCGCCGGGCGCCGACTCCACGGTCAGCGTGCCGCCGAGCTGGCGGACCCGGGCGCGGATGGCGGGCAGCCCGTGGCCGCGCACCCCGGACGCCGCCCTCGGCGCCCGGGGGTCGAAGCCGTGGCCGTCGTCGGCGACGTCCAGGACGGCCTGGTCGTCGAGGAGGGTGAGGGTCAGCGCGGCGGCGCGGGCCCCGGAGTGCTCCCGTACGTTCGCCAGGGCGCCCTGCGCGATGCGCAGCAGCGCGGACTGGACGCGGTCGGGCAGCTCGGGGGCGCGGCCGGCGTCGTCGAGGTGGACGCGGACGGTGAGGGTGTCGCCGGACTCCCGGGCGGCGAGCCTGCGCAGCGCCTCGCCGAGTCCGCCGCCGCCCGCCAGGTCGGCGGGGGCGAGGTCGTGCACGAAGCGGCGGGCCTCGGCGAGGTTGTGCTCGGCGACCGCCTCGGCGGTGCGGACGTGGGCGCGCGCCTTGTCCCGGTCCGACTCCCAGACCCGCTCGGCGGCCTGGAGCAGCATCTGCTGGCTGGACAGGCCCTGGGCGAGGGTGTCGTGGATCTCCATGGCGAGGCGCTGGCGTTCGGCGAGGGTGCCCTCGCGGCGCTCGGTGGCGGCCAGTTCCCGGCGGGTGCGGACCAGGTCGTCGATGAGGGCGCGTTGGCGGGCCGCCTGGTGGCGCAGGTGCACGAAGATCGCGGTGGCGAAGCCGGCGACGGCCGCCGGGCCGACGACCAGGTCGAGGTCGAAGCGGGGGGCGAGCTGGAGCCGGGCGCCGATCACGAACACGGTCAGCAGGGCGACCAGGGTGTACGCGGCGGCCGGCGGGAG
The DNA here is from genome assembly GCF_040299205.1 of Streptomyces sp. NPDC000983. NCBI lineage: Bacteria > Bacillati > Actinomycetota > Actinomycetes > Kitasatosporales > Streptomycetaceae > Streptomyces > Streptomyces sp. NPDC000983. Next base: position 186,378 of record NZ_JBEPBM010000005.1, read on the forward strand.
GTGGCGCAGGGCGACGTAGAAGAGGGGGACGGCGACCCAGGCGAAGCTCGGCGCGAGGGCGACCAGGACGACCCATACGGCGACGACGGTGCCGAGCCACAGCAGACGGGGCCGGGTGGGCCGGCCGGGGTCCAGGTCCGCGGCGCCGGTGCGGTCGCCGAAGCGGCCGGCCACGTACAGGACGGCGAGGACGACGGCCAGGGCGAGCACCCAGGGGGCGCGGGGCTCGCCGCCGTGGCGCTGGACGTAGCGGATCACGGCGGTGGCGAGGAGGACGAAGAAGGTGGCGTGCATGACCGCGGCGAGCCGGCGGGCGTCGAGGTCGCCGGGGGCTCCGGTGGCCGCCCGGTCGTGCCGTGGTGTCCGCATCGCGCCCGGACCGCCTTCCTGAACTGGACAAACACCTCCAGTGTCCCCTCCGGCCGGGCCGGGTGGGGTCAACCGTTCGGATGACCCCCGCGTCAGCCGTTCCGCCGCCCGCGAGGAGCCGGTACGCCGACGGGCCGGCCCCGGTTCCGGGCCCAGGCTGGAGAGCGAAGGCAGGAACCGCACCAGATCAGGAGTTGCCGAACATGAAGAAGTTCTCCCGGCGTGCCCGTGTCGCCACCGGCGGCGTCGTCCTCGCGGCCGTGGCCGCCGGTACCTTCGGTGCCGTCTCCGCCAGCGCCTCGGCGCCCGCCGCGGCCGGGGCCCGGCCCGCGGCGGTGAAGTCCTCGTCCACCGTCACCTCCACGCACCTGTCGGTCGCGGCGGCCACCGACGCCGCCGAGGCCGTGCTGGCCGCCGCGCAGAAGGAGAACCAGCGGGTATCGGTCGCCGTGGTCGACCGCAACGGGAACACCCTGGTCACCCTGCGCGGCGACGGCGCCGGACCGCAGTCGTACGAGTCCGCGATCCGCAAGGGCTTCACCGCGGTCTCCTGGAACGCGCCCACCTCCGAGCTGGCGAAGCGTCTGGAGCAGACCCCCAACCTGAAGGACATCCCGGGCACCCTGTTCCTGGGCGGCGGTGCCCCGGTCACCGTGGACAACGCCCCGATCGCGGGCATCGGCGTGGCGGGCGCCCCGTCCGGCGCGCTGGACGAGAAGTTCGCCCAGGCGGGCGTCGCGGCCCTGACCCGCTGACCCGCTCCTCACCCCGCCCCCGGGTGCCCCGCGCGGGCGCCCGGGCCGGCCCGTTCCCGGATTCCCGGATTCCCGGATTCCCGGATTTCAGGAGGCAAGCCATGAACGCCCCGCGCGCCGCCGCCCTGGCGCTCGCCGCCACGGCCGTGCTGCTGACCGCCTGCGACACCACCGCGCCCGCCTCCTCCCCCGGCACCGGCGCGCCCACCTCCGTGCCCGCCTCAGCCGCCCCCTCGGACGCCCCCGCCGCCGGGACCCTCCTGGTGGCCGACTTCGGCGCCGACACCGTCACCTTCGTCGACCCGGACCGGGGCGCGCTCGGCTCGGTGGAGGTCGGCACCGCCCCCTACGGGCTGGCCGTCGGCGAGGACGGCCGCGCCTGGGTCGCCACGGCGCAGGGCGTCGCGGTCGTCGACACCCGCGCCCGCGAGCGGCTGGCCCTGATCCCGTACGAGACCTCCGGCCTCGGCGAGCCGGCGTACGGCGAGTACCGGGGCGGCGGCATGGGCATCGCGCTCGCCCCGGACGGCCGCCATGTGTACGTCGGTGTCAACGTCCCCGGCGGGAACGGGCGGCTGGAGGTCGTCGACACCCGCACGCTGAGGGTCACCGGCACCGCGGAGACCGGCCGCCGCCCCTTCGACGTGGACGTCTCCGCCGACGGACGGCACGTCTACGCCACGAACCACGACTCCTTCGACGTCACGGCCGTCGACACCGCCACCCTGGACACCCGCCGCTTCGAGGTCGCCCCCTACGGCACCGAGGGCGGCCTGGGCTCCTGGCTGAAGCCGCACTACGCGGTCGTACGCCCCTCCGACGGGCGCCTGTTGCTGCCCTTCGAGGGCGAGCGGCTGGTCGTCCTCGACCCGGGGACCGGCCGCTCGACGGTCGAGCGCATGACGGCGGACACGCATCAGCACGGCGCCGCCGTCACCCCCGACGGCACCCTCCTGGTCGTGGGCACCGGCCCGATCGACCCGGCGGAGGACGAGGGGCCCTCGCTGACCGTCCGGCGGCCGGACGGCCGGGAGAGGGTGATCCCCCTCGGCGGCCCCCACGAGGACGTGGTCGCCGTGGGCCGCACGGCCTACGTCACCGGCGGCTTCACCCGGGACGGCTACTGGGACGGGCTGACGGTGGTCGACCTCGACACCGGCGAGACCCGCCGACTGGCGGCGGGCAACCGGCCGTTGGGCATCGCCGTACTGCCCTAAGGCCTGACCCGGAGGTGGTAGAACCGGGTCGTCTGGGCGGGGTTCTGGTTGTCGTCGCTGCCCAGCAGGACCTTCAGGGCACCGCCCTTCGTCCGGGCGTCAACTCGCGGCCAGATCCCGGTGGATGACCTTGGCGACGCCCTGGATGGTCGAGATGCCGTAGTTCATGGTGCTGTTGCCGTGGGTCAGGACCGTGATCATGTAGTCGTGCCCGTTGCCCTTGAAGGTGCCGACGCTGTGCACGCGCCACCCGTTGGTGGCCCGCTCCAGCCAGCCGTTCTTGACGTGCGGGAGGACGCCTGCCGGGGTGCCGTACGGGGTGCCCCAGCGCTGCGAGGAGACCACGTCGCCCATCAGCTTGCGGACGTACCAGCGGGAGTCGTCGGTGAGCACCGCGTTCTTCGCGGTGAGCAGCCTCATCAGCTTCTGCTCGTCGGTGACGGTGATCTGGGTGAGTCCCCAGTAGCCGTTCGCGCCGGGCTTGGTCTGGGTCATGCCGGCCGCGGCGAGGAAGTTCTTCACCTTGGTCACGCCGAGCTGCGCCCACAGCGTGGAGGTGGAGGCGTTGTCCGACTTGGTGATCATCGCGGTGGCGAGGGACTTCTCCCGGCTGGTGAGGGAGCGGCCGGTCTTCTGCGCGTCCCACAGCAGCGCCGCCAGCACGGTCACCTTCACCACGCTGGCGGAGTCGTAGGCGGTGGTGGAGCGCAGGGTGCAGGTGGTGTTGGTGGACCTGTCGTACAGGCCCACGGCGATGGTGCCCTTGCGGGTGGCCAGCGCGGCGGTGATGTCCTTCTTCAGCTTGTCGGCGAGCCCGGCCACGCCCGACGTGCAGCTGACGGCGGGCGTGGTCGCGGCCGACACGGGTGTGACCGCGGCCACGGAGGCGACGAGCACACCACCGGCGACCCATCGGGCCCGTCTGGATATTCGGTGAGTCATGCCCAGATGACTCACGGGCCCGCGGGAAAGGTTGTAGGCCTTGGGGAAGGCTTGTACGAGCCGTTATCCACGCCCTCCCCCCGGGGGTGGGGCGAGCGTTCAGGGGTGGGGGATGGAGTTCGAGGAACTGAGAGACCTGCTGGTGTCCCGCGTGGCCTGGATCGCGTTCGGCGTCGCGGCCCAACTCCTGTGCGCGATCGGGGCGTTCTGGCACGCCTGGGGCCACGGCGACCCGCTGGGCACCTGGCTCGCGGCCCTGGCGGCCTGCGGGGCCTGCCAGGGGGTCGCCGTCACCGCGGTGCTGTGGCCCGGCGCGGAGGCGGGCTCCCGTGAGAACACCGAGGGGCACCGGGGCCTGACCGTCGGCGTGCTGTGCCTGATCTGGATCGTCGCCGTGCTCCCCGGCGGCGTGCTGCTGATGCTGACCGGCCGCCCCGCGGGTCCGGCCGGTCCGGAGGGTCCGGAGGGTCCGGAGGGTCCGGAGGGTCCGGCCCTGGCGACTTCGACTCGGACGGGTACGAGGTCCAGGCCGTGTTCCTGGGCGGCACCGTTTTCATGCTCACGTCGATCGCGGGCCTGAGCACCTCGGCCGCCCTCGCGGACCGGGTACGGCCGAGCGCCGACGCCGACGCCGTGCCCCGGGGGTCCGGGGGGTCCGGCGGGTCCGGCCGGTCCGGAGGGTCCGGAGGGTCCGGAGGGTCCGGCCCTGGCGACTTCGACGACGACAGCGGCGGCGGCGCCGAGGACTGACCGGCCCCGCCAACCCGGCCCCCGGACCACCCCCCGCGCCAACCCACGTCAACTCGCGTAGACAGCAGCCGATTTGCCGTTTCCGGTCACCCAATGGACACGCCAAGTCCATTTACATGGCCGCATGTCCATGTCACGCTCCCTGGTGCCGCCTTCAATCAACCCGCGTAGATCGGACTCCCCACATGCTGGCGACACGCATACCCCGCTGGAGGGCGGTGGCCCTCGCCACCGCCACGGTCCTGGTCGGGCTCAGTGCCCCCGCTCTCACCGCGACCCCCGCCGCGGCCACCACGACCGCGTATGACAGCACGTACTACAAGAACGCGATCGGCAAGTCCGGAACCAGCCTGAAGAGCGCGCTGCACACGATCATCACCCCGCAGACCAAGCTGTCGTACTCCGCCGTCTGGGAGGCGCTGAAGGTCACCGACCAGGACCCCAACAACAGCAGCAACGTGGTCCTGCTGTACTCGGGCATCTCCCGCAGCAAGTCGCTCAACGGCGGCAACAGTGGGAACTGGAACCGCGAGCACGTCTGGGCGCAGTCCCACGGCGACTTCGGCACCTCGGCCGGCCCCGGCACCGACCTGCACCACCTGCGTCCGGAGGACGTGTCGGTCAACTCCACCCGCGGCAACAAGGACTTCGACAACGGCGGCAGCAGCTTCACCAACTCCGGCGGCAGCCTGACCGACTCCAACTCCTTCGAGCCGCGCGACGCCGTCAAGGGCGACGTGGCCCGCATGATCCTCTACATGGCGGTCCGCTACGAGGGCGACGACAGCTGGCCCAACCTGGAGCCCAACGACGCCGTCACCAACGGCAGCGTCCCCTACCACGGCCGGCTCTCCGTGCTGAAGGCGTGGAACGACGAGGACCCGCCGGACGCCTTCGAGGAGCGCCGCAACCAGCTCATCTACACCACCTACCAGGGAAACCGGAACCCGTTCATCGACCACCCGGAGTGGGTCGAGGCGATCTGGTAGGCCCGTCGCACGGATCGCCGATCTTCCAGGGACCCTTCCTGCGAGGATGAACGCGGTCCGCGCCCGCCCGTCGACTCCGGGCGGGCGCGGACCGCGGCCCACCGGTCCCCGGGGGCCGCTCGACCGTCCTGGGGGGTATCGATGCGCAACCGTTCCCTGTCCTTCGCCCTGACCGGCGCCCTGAGCCTGACGGCCCTGACGGCGGTGACCGCGCCGTCCGCGCAGGCCGCCGGCGACACCGTCATCACCGGTGTGACCGTCAACGGCGGCAAGGAGATAGCCCTGGGCCCCACCGCACCGAAGACCTTCCCGGTGCAGGTGACGGCCCAGGACAACTCCGGCATCGAGAGCATGAACCTCCACGTCAGCCTGCCGTCCTACCTCTACCTGGCCTCCGACCAGGGACTGACCTGCACCGCCACCAGCGCCACGACCACCCGGTGCAGCGGCACCTGGACCATCGACACGAGCAGCTTCTACGGCAACGGCCCGGCGGACGACCCCTGGTACGTCCACGCCTACGTGTCGGCCAACGACGGGGACTACGTCAGCACCGACCGGGCCGCCACGTTCAGCGTCAGGCGGCAGGCAAAGCTGACCGCCAACGCCTCCCCCGAGCCGGTCGCCAAGGACGCCACCCTCACCGTCACCGGCAAGCTGACCCGCGCCGACTGGAAGACGCACAAGTACGCGGGCTACTCCGGCCGTTCGGTCAAACTCCAGTTCCGCAGGGCCGACACCTCCACCTACACCACCGTCAAGTCGGTGACCAGCGGCACCGGCGGCGCCCTCAAGACCACGGTGAAGGCCAAGTACGACGGCTACTGGCGCTGGTCGTACGGCGGCAACACCACCACCTCGACGGCCAAGGCCACCGGCGACCACGTCGACGTGCGCTGAACGGACGGCGGCCGGGGCGCCGTTACGGGCCCCGGCCACCGTCCCGGCCGCCTCAGTCGCCCCAGTGGCCTCAGTCGTTCAGGTGCGTAGGCGCGAACATCCGCAGCAGCGCCGGGAGTACGACCACCGAGGGCCCCGGAGTCGCCAGCGCCTTCGCCAGGTCGGCCGCGAGGTTCTCCGGTGAGGTGCGCACGCCCGGGACGCCGAAGGACTCGGCCAGTGCGACGAAGTCCGGGCCGGTCAGTTCGGTGCCCGTGGTCCGGCCGAAGGCGTCCGTCATGTACTCGCGCAGGATGCCGTAGCCGCCGTCGTCGACGATCAGCCAGGTGACGTCGAGGCCGTACTGGCGGGCCGTCGCCAGCTCCGCGATCGAGTACAGCGCCCCACCGTCCCCGGAGACCGCCAGCACCGGGCGGGTCGGATCGGCGACGGCCGCGCCCAGCGCCGCCGGGAAGGCGTAGCCGAGGCCGCCCGCGCCCTGCGCGGAGTGCATGTGGTTGGGGCCCTTGGCGTCGAACGCGGACCAGGCCCAGTAGGACAGGATCGTCATGTCCCAGAAGGAGGGCGCGTCGGCGGGCAGGGCCCGGCGGACGGAGGCCAGCACGTCCTGTTCCAGGGTGAGTTCCTGGGCCGCGATCCGGTCCCGGACCCGGGCCAGGACCTCCCGCACCCGGTCGGCCGCCGAGGCGTCCTCGCGCGCCGACGCCGTCTCCAGCAGCGCCTGGAGGGCGAGGCGGGCGTCCGCGTGGATGCCCAGCGCTGGGTGGTTGGACTCCAGTTTGCCGAGGTCCGCCTCGATCTGGACGACCCGGCCGCGGGGCTTGAACGTGTGGTAGTTCGAGGAGAGTTCACCGAGCCCGGAGCCGACCACCAGCAGGACGTCGGCGTCCTCCAGGAAGTCGGTGATGTGCCGGTCCTCGGTCCAGGACTGCAGGGACAGCGGGTGCGTCCACGGGAAGGCGCCCTTGCCGCCGGGCGTGGTGACCACCGGCGCCCGCAGCAGCTCCGCCAGCTTGCGCAGCTTGCCGCTCGCGTCGGCCCGGACCACTCCCCCGCCCGCGACGATCGCCGGGCGGGCGGCCCCGGAGAGCAGGTCGGCGGCGACCGCGGTCAGCTCCACCCGCGGCACGAGTTCCTCCGGCGTCGCGTCCACACCGGTCACCACCGGCAGCGAGGTCCCGGCGAGCAGCACGTCCTGCGGGATCTCCACCCACACCGGTCCGTGCGGCGCCGACAGCGCCGACTTCCAGGCCGCCGCGACGGCCGAGGGGATCTGCGACGGGGTCCGCACGGTGTGCACGGACTTCACCACACCGCGGAACGAGGCCGCCTGGTCGGGGAGTTCGTGCAGATAGCCGTGGCGGCCGCCGCCCAGGCCCGCCGTCGGCACCTGGCTGCTGATCGCCAGGACGGGGGCGCTCGCGGCGGCGGCCTCCTGGAGCGCGGCCAGCGAGGTCAGCGCGCCCGGGCCGGTGGACAGCAGCAGCGGGGCGGCCTCACCGGTGATCCGGCCGTAGGCGTCGGCGGCGAAGCCCGCGTTGTTCTCCACGCGCAGTCCGACGTACCGCAGGTCCGAGCGGCCCACGGCGTCGAGGAGTCCGAGGGCGTGCTGGCCGGGCAGTCCGAAGACGGTCGTCGCGCCGAGCCCGGCCAGCGTCTCCACGACCAGGTCTCCGCCGGTGCGGCCGGGAGGCGGGTTGAGGGCGGCCTCCGTCTGTGCCGCGGTGGGGCGGAGCTCCAGGTCGTGGTCGTGAGTCACTTCGCGCGGGCCTCTGCAATCTGGCGGGACATGATCGTGGTCAGTTCGTACGCCGTGTGGGACGCGGCCACCGACGTGATCTCGGCGTGATCGTACGCGGGCGACACCTCGACGACGTCGGCCGAGACCAGGTTGCAGGAGGCGAGTCCGCGCAGGATCTCCAGCAGCTCGCGGGAGGTCATGCCGCCGGCCTCGGGGGTGCCGGTGCCGGGGGCGTGCGCCGGGTCCAGGCAGTCGATGTCGATGGAGATGTACAGCGGGCGGTCGCCGATGCGCTGGCGCAGCTGGTCGGCGACCTCGTCGGCGCCCCGGCGGTAGACGTCGGCGGAGGTGACGATGCCGAAGCCCATCTTCTCGTCGTCGGTGAGGTCCTGCTTGCCGTAGAGCGGGCCGCGGATGCCGACGTGGGAGAGGGCCGAGGTGTCGAGGATGCCCTCCTCCACCGCGCGGCGGAACGGGGTGCCGTGGGTGTACTCCGCGCCGAAGTAGGTGTCCCAGGTGTCGAGGTGGGCGTCGAAGTGGAGCAGGGCGACCGGGCCGTGCTTCTTGGCGACGCTCCTGAGCAGGGGCAGCGCGATGGTGTGGTCGCCGCCCAGGGTCATCAGCCGGGCGCCGGTGCCGAGCAGGTCGTCGGCGGCGGCCTCGACCGTCTCGACGGCCTCGTTGATGTTGAACGGGTTCACCGCGATGTCGCCGCCGTCGGCGACCTGGGCGAGCGCGAACGGGGACGCGTCCTGCGCTGGGTTGTAGGGGCGCAGCAGCCGGGACGCCTCGCGGATGGCGTTGCCGCCGAAGCGGGCGCCGGGCCGGTAGGAGACGCCCGAGTCGAAGGGCACGCCGACCACGGCGACGTCGGCGGTGCCGACCTCGTCCAGGCGGGGGAGCCGGGCGAAGGTCGCCGGTCCGGCGTAGCGCGGGATGCGCGAGGAGTCGACGGGGCCGCGAGGCGTCTCGTTGCTGCTCATGGGGTTATGCCTTCTTTCCTACGCTTCGTCGCGTATGTACGTCCGTTACGACTCTACTGGCGAGCCGCCCCGGGCTCGGACACGAGTTCGGGGGCCGGTCCCGGCGGGGCCGGCGGCGTCGGCGGGCTCCGCCATCCGGGCTCCGTCAACCGGGCTCCGTCATCAAGGAGACGGCGGCGCGGGCCGCGGGGGAAGACGGCGGGGCCCGCGGGCCCCGCGGGCCCTCCCCACGAACCCTAGGCGGCGCCCGGGCGGTCGCGAAGTGTACGTTTCATCCATCGAGGCCGTATGGAATGGAGGAAACGCACATGTCCGAGCCGGCCCCGCCGCCGCCCACTCCGCCGGTGCCGCTGTCGGCGCTGCTGGCCCGCGAGGACCTGGCCCTGCGCCGGGTCGCCGGCCCGGCCGACCCTGACACCGCGATCCACTGGGCGCACGCCTCGGAGATGGCGGACCCCTACCCCTATCTGCTCGGCGGGGAGCTGCTGCTGACCGCGGGCGTCCACATCCCGGACGCGGCGGCGGACTCGGGCGCCTACTTCGACGTGTACGTGTCCCGGATCGTCGCGGCGGGCGGCGCGGCCCTCGGCTTCGGTGTGGCGCCGGTCCACGACACGGTGCCGGGCGCCCTGGTGGCCGCCTGCGAGGCGTACGGGCTGCCGCTGCTGGAGGTGCCGCCCCGGACCACGTTCTCGGGCGTCGCCCGGGCCGTCTGGGAGCTGATGGCCCAGGCCCGGCTGGCCGAGCTGCGGCGGGTCGCGGAGGCCCAGCGGAGCCTGGCGGCCGCCGCCGCCCGCCCGGACCCGGTGCCCTCGGTGCTGCGGCGGCTGGCCCGGCGGGTCGAGGGCTGGGCGGTGCTGTACGGCCCGGACGGCGGCGCCGTCGCGGAGGCGGGACGGGCGCCCGAGGAGCGGGCGCGGACGGCGCTGACGGGCCTGGCGCGGGTCGTGCGGCCCGCGGAGCCGGACCCCGCCACGGCCGGCGCCGAGCAGGTACGGCCGGCGCCCGCCTCGGCCACCGACACGGTCGCCGCGTACCGTCTGGCCGCCTACGCCCTCGGTCCCGGCCCCGGGTTCGTGCTCGGGGTCGCCGCCCCCGGCCGGGACACCGGCGACCACACGATCGCCTCCGTCGCGGCCGTCCTGCTCTCCCTGCTCACCGGGGAGCAGCACAGCGGCACCGGGGCGGCCCGCACCTCTGCGCTGGTCCGGCTGCTGCTCGGCGCCGCCCCCGGGGAGGTCGCCGCGCTGCTGGGCGCCGGGCCCTGGACCGTCGTGCACGCCCGCCCCGACTCCGGTACCGCCCCCGACCCGGTGGCCGCCTCCGCGCTGGGCACCGCGCTGGGCTCCCCGCTGGTCGACCTCGCGCCGGACGCCGTGCGCGTCCTGCTCCCCGCCGGCCGGGTCCCGGACGGGCAGCCCGGCTGGGTCCTGGGCGTCAGCGACGCGGTGTCCCCCGCCGACTGGCCCGCCGCCGACACCCGTGCCGCCCGCGCGCTGGCCCGCGCCCGCGCCGCCCGGGTCCCGCTGGTCCGCCACGGCGGCCGGCCGGGCCTGGCCCGACTGGTCGCGCCCGACGAGGCCGAGGCGCACGCCCGCGCCCTCCTCGCGCCGCTCACGGACTCCCCCGCGCTGGTCGAGACGCTGCGCACCTGGCTGGCCCTGCACGGAAGTTGGGACCGCACCGCGGTCGCCCTCTCGGTGCACCGCAACACCGTGCGGCAGCGCGTGGCCCGCTGCGAGGCGCTGCTCGGCGCCGACCTCGACGATCCGGACGTCCGCATGGAGCTGTGGTTCGCGCTCCGTCAGTGACCCACGTCCCAGCGGCCGGGACACCCGGCGCGCCCGCCGGGCTCTGCCTCACAATGGGACACATGCCGATACCCGGGACACCCAGCCGCGCCGAGCTCGTCGAACACCTCGTCAGAACCCGTATAGCGGGCGACGTAGCCACCCCTCGCGAGAACAACCTCTCCCACTACCGCAAGCTCGCGAACGGCGACCGAAACTTCTGGCTCGGCCTGGAGCTGGGTGACCGCTGGACCGACGAGCAGGACGTGCTCGCGGTGATGGCGGAGCGGGTCGGCGTCAACGACGATCCCGAGTACCGCTACGGCCAGGACACCATCGACCCCGAGTTGACCGTCGACGCCCTGGACCGGATGGCGGGCCGGCTGCGCAAGGCCGCGGACGGCGGGCAGCGGGTGCTCTTCGCGACCGGTCACCCCGGCGGCATGCTCGACGTGCATCGCGCCACCGCGGCCGCCCTGCGCACGGCGGGCTGCGAGATCGTGGTGATCCCGGACGGGCTCCAGACGGACGAGGGTTACGTCATGCAGTTCGCGGACGTGGCGATGCTGGAGCACGGGGCCACGCTCTGGCACACGCACTCGGGCGAGCCGATGAAGGCGATCCTGACGGCTCTGGAGCGGCTCGGCAGCCCCCTGCCCGACCTGGTCGTCGCCGACCACGGCTGGGCGGGCTACGCCGGCCAGCACGGGGTGGACTCCGTCGGCTACGCGGACTGCAACGACCCGGCCCTGTTCCTGGCCGAGTCCGAGGGCACCCTCCAGGTAACGGTCCCCCTGGACGACCACGTAGTAAGCCCCCGCTACTACGACCCCCTGACCCGATACCTCCTCACGGAATCAGGCCTCACCTAAAAACCACCCCCGCGCCCCACCCACCCCCAGGGGCGCGGGGAACTGCGCGCCAAGCCCCCACAGCGCCGCGGCCAACCACCCCCAGGGGCGCGAGGAACTGCGCGCCAAGCCACAACACCCCCGCAGCCAACAACGCACGAGAAACCACCCCAAGGGGCGCGGGGAACTGCGCGACCAGCCCCCACGGCGCCGCCCCCTACCGAGGCGCCCGAACCACACCCTCCTGGATCACCGTCACGGCCAACCGCCCGTCCTGCGTATAGATCCGCGCCTGCCCAAGCCCCCGCCCCCCGGACGCGGACGGCGACTCCTGGTCGTACAACAACCACTCGTCCGCCCGAAACGGCCGATGGAACCACATCGCGTGATCCAAGGACGCCCCCACCACATCCCCCACGGCCCACCCACCCCGCCCATGGGCGAGCAGCACGGAATCCAGCAAGGTCATGTCGGAGACGTACGTCGCGAGAACGACATGCAGCAACGGATCACTGTCGAGCTTCCCGTTCGTCCGGAACCACACCTGCGAGTGCGGCTCCCGAGGCTCCCCGAACGCCCCGTACGGCGGCTCGTCCACATACCGCAGATCCACCGCGCCCCGCGCCTCGAGGAACCGCTCCACGACCGCCGCGTCGAGATGGGCGTACCCGCGCAGCCGCTCCTCGGAGGTGGGCAGGGTCGCCGGGTCCGGCGCGAGCGGCATCGGCTCCTGGTGCTCGAAGCCGGCCTCCGGCCGCTGGAAGGACGCGGAGAGGGCGAAGATCGGCTGCCCGTGCTGGACCGCGACCACCCGCCGGGCCGTGAAGGAGCGGCCGTCGTTCATGCGGTCGACGGTGTAGACGATGGGCGCGCCGGGATCCCCGATGCGCAGGAAGTACGCGTGCAGGGAGTGGGCGAGCCGGTCCTCGGGGACCGTACGCCCGGCCGCGACCAGCGCCTGCGCCGCGACCTGCCCGCCGAAGACGCGGGGAACGACGGCGGACCGGGACCGGCCGCGGAAGATGTTCTCCTCGATCTGCTCCAGGTCGAGCAGATCGAGGAGATCCTGTAGTGCCTGGCTCATGACGTGGTTGTACCGGCCAGTAATTTCGGGGACCTTACAGGCCCATGTCCTTGGCGATGATCGACTTCATGATCTCGCTGGTCCCGCCGTAGATGCGGTTGACGCGGTTGTCCGCGTACAGACGCGCGATCGGGTACTCGTTCATGAAGCCGTAGCCGCCGTGCAGCTGGAGGCAGCGGTCGATGACACGGTGCGCGACCTCGGTGCAGAACAGCTTGGCGCTCGCGGCCTCGGCCGGGCTCAGCTCGCCCGCGTCCAGGGCCTCCAGCGCACGGTCGGCGACGGCCTGGGCGGCGTCGACCTCGGCCTGGCAGGCGGCCAGCTCGAACTTGGTGTTCTGGAAGGACGCGACCGTCTTGCCGAAGACGGTGCGCTCCTGCACGTACTGCTGGGCGAACCGGACGGCGGCCTTGGCCTGCGCGTAGGCGCCGAAGGCGATGCCCCAGCGCTCGGAGGCGAGGTTGCTGCCGAGGTAGTAGAAGCCCTTGTTCTCCTCGCCCATCAGGTCCTCGACGGGCACCTTCACGTCGACGAAGGCCAGCTCGGCGGTGTCGGAGGTGCGCAGGCCCAGCTTGTCCAGCTTGCGGCCGATGGAGTAGCCCTCGGACTTGGTGTCCACCGCGAACAGGGAGATGCCGTGGCGGCGGTCCTCGGCGGTCGGCGCGGCGGTACGGGCGCAGACGATCACGCGGTCGGCGTGCACACCGCCGGTGATGAAGGTCTTGGAGCCGTTGAGGACGTAGTGCGTGCCGTCCTCGGAGAGCTTGGCGGTGGACTTCATGCCCGCGAGGTCGGAACCGGTGCCCGGCTCGGTCATCGCCAGCGCCCACATCTCCTCGCCGGAGACGAACTTCGGCAGGTAGCGCTTCTTCTGCTCGTCGGTGGCGAGCATCTTGATGTACGGCAGGGCGAGCAGCACGTGCACGCCGGAGCCGCCGAAGGTCACGCCGGCGCGGGCGGTCTCCTCGTACAGGACGGCCTCGAACTTGTGGGTGTCCAGGCCCGCGCCGCCGAACTCCTCGGGCACGTTGATGCCGAAGACGCCCAGCTCGCCGAGCTGGTGGTAGAACTCCCGGGGCGCCTGACCGGCGGCGAACCACTCGTCGTACACGGGTACGACCTCGGCCTCGATGAAGGCGCGGATGGTCTCCCGGAACGCCTCGTGATCCTCGTTGAACACCGTACGGCGCACGCCGCCACCTCCACCTATGTCTAAGCGCTTGCTCACTCAACCGTACCGGCGAGTATGAACGGCCGTCCAGAGGAACAGGGCCGTAACGCTCGTCACGCCCGGCCCGCGCTCACGCCTCGCCGGCCGCCGCGCCGAAGGCCCCGCGGGCCATGCGGTGCAGCAGTTCCGCGGTGGTCCCGCGCCCCGGCAGCGCGCCCGGCCGGCCGAGGTGGGGGGTGGAGTTCAGCAGCCCGAAGACCGAGTGGACCGCCGAGCGGGCGGCGGGCTCGGTGAGCGCCGGGTAGACCTCGCGGACCTGGTCCACCCACAGCTCCACGTACTGCCGCTGGAGCTGGCGGACCAGCTTGCGGTCGCTGTCACGCAGCCGGTCCAGCTCCCGGTCGTGGAGGGTGATCAGGGGGCGGTCGTCGAGCGCGAAGTCGATGTGCCCCTCGATGAGGGAGTCCAGGATCTCGCCCGGACCCCCGCCGTCGGCCTCCGCCAGACGCCGCTTGGCCCCGGTCAGGAGCTGTCCGCTGATGCCCACCAGCAGCTCCGCCAGCATCGCGTCCTTGCCCGGGAAGTGCCGGTAGAGACCGGGGCCGCTGATGCCGACGGCGGCGCCTATCTCGTCGACCCCCACGCCGTGGAACCCGCGTTCGGCGAAGAGCCGCGCGGCCTCCTTGAGGATCTGCTCACGACGGGTGGGTGCGTCGGTTCTGGTGGCCATGCGAGCAATTCTAGACAGGGAGGTTAGCGGTCGTTAACCTGAAGGAAATGCGTTAACGCTCATTAACAAGGTGAGGGGACCGCAGGATGCACGAGGCACCGGAGCTGACGAGCGCGGCAGATCCCGCGTCGGACGCCTGGAAGGCCAATGAGGCGGCACAGCTCGCGCTGGTGGAGGAGTTGCGCGGCAAGCTCGCCGCCGCCCGGCTGGGCGGTGGCGAGAGGGCGCGCGCCCGGCACACCGCGCGCGGCAAGCTGCTGCCCCGGGACCGGGTCGACACCCTGCTCGACCCCGGCTCGCCCTTCCTGGAGCTGGCGCCGCTGGCCGCCGACGGGATGTACGACGGACAGGCCCCGGCGGCCGGCGCCATCGCCGGGATCGGCCGGGTGAGCGGGCGCGAGTGCGTGATCGTCGCCAACGACGCCACCGTCAAGGGCGGCACGTACTACCCGATGACGGTGAAGAAGCACCTCCGGGCCCAGGAGGTCGCCCTGGAGAACCGGCTGCCGTGTCTGTACCTGGTCGACTCCGGCGGCGCCTTCCTGCCCATGCAGGACGAGGTCTTCCCCGACCGCGACCACTTCGGGCGGATCTTCTACAACCAGGCCCGGATGTCCGGCGCGGGCATCCCGCAGATCGCCGCGGTCCTCGGCTCCTGCACGGCGGGCGGGGCGTACGTCCCGGCGATGAGCGACGAGGCCGTGATCGTCCGCGACCAGGGCACGATCTTCCTCGGCGGGCCGCCGCTGGTGAAGGCCGCCACCGGCGAGGTCGTCACCGCGGAGGAGCTGGGCGGCGGCGAGGTCCACTCCCGGGTCTCGGGCGTCACCGACCACCTCGCCGAGGACGACGCGCACGCGCTCAGGATCGTCCGGAACATCGTCGCCACGCTCCCCGAGCGCGGCCCGCTGCCCTGGCGGGTGGAGCCCGCCGTCGAGCCCAAGGTCGACCCCTACGGCCTGTACGGCGCGGTGCCCGCCGACCCCCGCACCCCCTACGACGTCCGCGAGGTCGTCGCGCGCGTGGTCGACGGCTCCCGCTTCGCGGAGTTCAAGGCCGAGTTCGGGCAGACCCTGGTCACCGGCTTCGCCCGGATCCACGGCCACCCGGTCGGCATCGTCGCCAACAACGGCATCCTCTTCTCCGAGTCCGCCCAGAAGGGCGCCCACTTCATCGAGCTGTGCGACCAGCGCGGGATCCCGCTGGTGTTCCTCCAGAACATCTCCGGTTTCATGGTCGGCCGGGACTACGAGGCCGGCGGCATCGCCAAGCACGGCGCCAAGATGGTGACCGCGGTCGCCACCACCCGCGTCCCCAAGCTGACGGTCGTGGTGGGCGGTTCCTACGGCGCGGGCAACTACTCCATGTGCGGCAGGGCCTACTCGCCCCGCTTCCTGTGGATGTGGCCCGGCGCCAAGATCTCCGTCATGGGCGGCGAGCAGGCCTCGTCCGTCCTGGCCACCGTCAAGCGCGACCAGCTGGAGGCCCGCGGCGAGGAGTGGGCCGCCGAGGAGGAAGAGGCGTTCAGGGCGCCGATCCGCGCCCAGTACGAGCGCCAGGGCAACGCCTACTACGCGACGGCCCGCCTCTGGGACGACGGAGTGATCGACCCGCTGGAGACCCGGCAGGTGCTGGGCCTGGCACTGACGGCCTGCGCCAACGCGCCCCTGGGTGACCCCCAGTTCGGCGTCTTCCGGATGTGAGGGGCTTTTACCGATGACGATGTTCGACACGGTCCTCGTGGCCAACCGGGGCGAGATCGCGGTCCGGGTCATCCGCACCCTGCGCGCGCTCGGCGTCCGCTCGGTCGCCGTCTTCTCCGACGCCGACGCCGACGCCCGGCACGTACGGGAGGCCGACACCGCGGTACGGATCGGGCCCGCGCCCGCCGTGGACAGCTATCTGTCCGTGCCCCGGCTGCTGGAGGCCGCGGCCCGCACCGGCGCCCAGGCCGTCCACCCGGGGTACGGCTTCCTCGCCGAGAACGCCGACTTCGCGCGCGCCTGCGCCGAGGCGGGCCTGGTCTTCGTCGGCCCGCCGGCCGAGGCGATCTCCCTGATGGGCGACAAGATCCGTGCCAAGGAGACCGTGGAGGCGGCCGGCGTGCCGGTCGTCCCCGGCGGACGCGACCCCGAACTGGCCGCGGCGGCCCGGGAGCTGGGCGCGCCGGTGCTGCTGAAGCCCAGCGCGGGCGGCGGCGGCAAGGGCATGCGGCTGGTGCGGGACCTGAGCGTGCTGGACGAGGAGATCGCCGCGGCCCGGCGCGAGGCCGCGGCCTCCTTCGGCGACGACACCCTCCTCGTCGAGCGGTGGATCGACCGCCCCCGGCACATCGAGATCCAGGTGCTGGCCGACGGCCACGGCAACGTGGTGCACCTCGGCGAGCGCGAGTGCTCCCTCCAGCGGCGCCACCAGAAGGTCATCGAGGAGGCGCCCAGCGTCCTGCTCGACGAGCGGACCCGGGCCGCGATGGGCGAGGCGGCCGTGCAGGCGGCCCGCTCCTGCGGCTACCGCGGGGCGGGCACGGTGGAGTTCATCGTCCCCGGCGGCGACCCGGACGCGTACTGCTTCATGGAGATGAACACCCGCCTCCAGGTGGAGCACCCGGTCACCGAGCTGATCACCGGGCTGGACCTGGTGGAGTGGCAGCTGCGGGTGGCCGCCGGGGAGGAACTCCCCTTCGCCCAGGAGGAGATCCGGCTCACCGGGCACGCGGTCGAGGCCCGGATCTGCGCCGAGGACCCCGCCCGCGGCTTCCTCCCCTCCGGCGGCACGGTCCTGCGGCTGCGCGAACCCTCCGGGGACGGCGTGCGCACCGACTCCGGGCTCACCGAGGGCACCGAGGTCGGCAGCCTGTACGACCCGATGCTCTCCAAGGTCATCGCCTACGGCCCCGACCGCGCCACGGCCCTGCGCAAGCTCCGCGCGGCCCTCGCCGAGACGGTGACGCTGGGCGTGCAGACCAACGCGGGGTTCCTGCGCCGGCTGCTGGCCCACCCGGCCGTGATGGCCGGGGAGCTGGACACCGGCCTGGTCGAGCGCGAGGTCGACACCCTGGTGCCGACGGAGGTGCCCGAGGAGGTGTACGCGGCGGCGGCCGCCGTACGGCTCGAAGGGCTGCGGCCCTCCGGCGGGGGCTGGACCGACCCGTTCTCGGTGCCCAGCGGCTGGCGCCTCGGCGGTACGGCGGAGCCGCTCGCCTTCCCTCTGCGTGCGCCGGGACTCGAACCCGTCACTCATGAGGCGCCCGCGGCCCACACCGTCACCGAGGACCGGGTCTCCGTCACCCTCGACGGCGTGCGGCACACCTTCCACCGGGCCGCCGACTGGCTGGGCCGGGACGGCGACGCCTGGCAGGTGCGCGACCACGATCCGGTCGCCGCGTCCCTCACCCGGTCCGCGCACTCCGGTGCCGACTCGCTGACCGCGCCCATGCCGGGCACGGTCACCGTGGTCAAGGTCGCCGTCGGGGACGAGGTCGGCGCCGGTCAGAGCCTGCTGGTGGTGGAGGCGATGAAGATGGAGCACGTCATCTCCGCCCCGCACGCCGGGACCGTCGCCGAGCTGGACGTCGTACCCGGCACGACGGTCGCCATGGACCAGGTCCTCGCGGTCATCGCCCCGGCGGAGACCGAGGCGGCGGAGGAACCGTCATGAGCACCCTGGAACTCGGCCTCCCCATGCCCGTGCCGGACCCCGGCCTGCCCGCCCGGGTCCGCATCCACGAGGTCGGCGCCCGTGACGGCCTGCAGAACGAGAAGGCCACCGTCCCCACCGAGGTGAAGGCGGAGTTCGTCCGCCGCCTGGCCGGCGCGGGCCTGGGCACGGTCGAGGCGACCAGTTTCGTCCACCCCAGGTGGGTGCCCCAGCTCGCCGACGCCGAGCAACTGTTCCCGCTCGTCGCCGACCTGCCGGTGGCCCTGCCGGTGCTGGTGCCCAACGAGCGCGGACTGGACCGGGCGCTGGCCCTGGGCGCCGACCGGGTCGCCGTCTTCGCCAGCGCCACCGAGTCCTTCGCCAAGGCCAACCTCAACCGCACGGTGGACGAGGCGCTCGCCATGTTCGAGCCGGTGGTGGCCCGCGCGAAGGAGCACGGCGCCCATGTGCGCGGCTATCTGTCGATGTGCTTCGGCGACCCCTGGGAGGGGCCGGTGCCCGCCGACCGGGTGGTCCGCGTCTGCCGGGCGCTGCTGGACATGGGCTGCGACGAACTGAGCCTCGGCGACACCATCGGCGTCGCCACCCCGGGCCAGGTCACCGCGCTGCTCACCGCGCTCGGCGAGCGGGGTGTGCCCACCCCCGCGCTGGGCGTCCACTTCCACGACACCTACGGCCAGGCGCTCGCGAACACCCTCGCGTCCCTGCGGTACGGCGTCACCACCGTCGACGCCTCGGCGGGCGGCCTCGGCGGCTGCCCGTACGCCAGGTCGGCCACCGGGAACCTCGCCACCGAGGACCTCGTGTGGATGCTGCACGGCCTCGGCATCGACACCGGAGTCGACCTCGGCCTCCTCGTCGCCACGAGCGCATGGATGGCCGACCGGCTGGGCCGCCCCAGCCCCTCCCGCACCGTACGAGCCCTCTCCCACAAGGAGTGACCCCCATGGACCACAAGCTCTCCCCCGAGCTCGAAGAACTGCGCCGCACGGTGGAGGAGTTCGCGCACGACGTCGTGGCGCCCAAGATCGGCGACCTCTACGAGCGCCACGAGTTCCCCTACGAGATCGTGCGCGAGATGGGCCGCATGGGCCTGTTCGGCCTGCCGTTCCCGGAGGAGTACGGCGGCATGGGCGGCGACTACCTGGCGCTCGGCATCGCCCTGGAGGAACTGGCCCGGGTGGACTCCTCGGTGGCGATCACCCTGGAGGCGGGCGTCTCGCTCGGCGCGATGCCGCTCCACCTGTTCGGCACCGAGGAGCAGAAGCGCGAGTGGCTGCCGCGGCTGTGCTCCGGCGAGCTCCTCGGCGCCTTCGGGCTGACCGAGCCGGACGGCGGCTCGGACGCCGGCGCCACCCGGACCACGGCCCGCCTCGACCCCGACACGGACGAATGGGTGATCAACGGCACCAAGTGCTTCATCACCAACTCCGGCACCGACATCACCGGCCTGGTCACGGTCACCGCGGTCACCGGCCGCAAGGAGGACGGCCGCCCGCTGATCTCGTCGATCATCGTCCCGTCCGGCACCCCGGGCTTCACGGTGGCCGCGCCCTATTCGAAGGTCGGCTGGAACGCCTCCGACACCCGTGAGCTGTCCTTCGCCGACGTCCGTGTGCCCCGCGCCAACCTGCTGGGCGCCGAGGGCCGGGGCTACGCCCAGTTCCTGCGGATCCTCGACGAGGGCCGGATCGCGATCGCGGCGCTGGCGACGGGCCTGGCGCAGGGCTGCGTCGACGAGTCGCTGCGCTACGCCAAGGAGCGGCACGCCTTCGGCCGTCCGATCGGCGCCAACCAGGCGATCCAGTTCAAGCTCGCCGACATGGAGATGCGGGCCCACACCGCCCGGCTGGCCTGGCGGGACGCGGCGAGCCGGCTGGTGGCGGGCGAGCCGTTCAAGAAGGAGGCGGCGCTGGCCAAGCTCCACTCCTCCACGGTCGCGGTGGACAACGCCCGCGACGCCACCCAGATCCACGGCGGCTACGGCTTCATGAACGAGTACCCGGTGGCCCGGATGTGGCGCGACTCCAAGATCCTGGAGATCGGCGAGGGCACGAGCGAGGTGCAGCGCATGCTGATCGCCCGGGAGCTGGGACTGGCCTTCTGACGGCCCGCCCCGGCACGGGGCCTTGCGGCGAAGCCGGGAGAACGGCGTGGTCCTTCTCCCGGCCTCCGGCATGTTCGCTGGTGCGACGGCCACGGACGGCCGCTTAACGGAGCTTCGCATTCCCCTACTTGCGGTCGACCGCATCAGGAGGATTCCCAATTCCCCTGTGCAACAACGGCTGTTACGATCACCCGGCTCGCGCGGCGAGGAATTCGGATGCGCCGCATCATCCGTGTCTGACCAACACAGGGGATCTGCCATGCGTTTGAGCCGAAAGTTCGCTTCTCTGGGGCTGACCGCAGCCGCCACGGCGGGACTCGTTCTCGGAACCGCGCCGCAGTCGAGTGCCTCCGCGCACCTGACGTGTCCCACCTGGGAGACGTATTGCATGGCCTTCTACTTCAACAGCGGCAACGAGGGTTCCTACACCGTCTTCCGGGGATTCGACCACTACTCCCTGGACGGCTACAAGTTCCTGGGCAGCGGGGCCGGAAAGGGCCAGAACGTCAAGAACAACGCGGCCTCCGCGTCGAATCTCGCCCCGTACAACCTCGTCATCTACTTCAACAGCAACCTCGCCGGTGCCTGTGACGCCCTGCCGAAGTTCTCCACCGCCTCCCGCCTGGTGAACACGTACAACGACAACGCGTCCTTCGGCTACGGCCGTTACGACGGCAACTGCTACAAGTTCTGATCCGCGTGCGACGCCTGGCACCCGTCTGCCTGGCCCTGGCGGCCGCCCTGCTCGGCTGCTCCTCCGGGAGCGGCACGGGCGGGGGCGGCGGCCCGGCCGGGGCCGCCGAGAGCGACGCCGCGCCGGGCGGCGGCGCCCCGCGGCCGCAGGTCATGTACGTCGACCGGCTGCCGATCGCGCGCTACAGCTACACCGACGCCGAGGCCGCGACGATCGAGGCCGCCGAGCAGATCCTGACCCGGCGCTGCCTGGCCACGTTCGGCATCGTCTACGAACCGGCCGCGCCCGAGCCGGAATCCGCCCCGCCCGCCGACCGCCGCTACGGGCTGTCCAGCGCGAGCGAGGCGGCCCGCCTCGGCTACCACCCCGACCCCGGTCCGCCGCCCGCCGGCCCGGACCTGCCCGAGGACGCGCTGAGGGTGTTCTACGGAAACCGCGGCGGAGATCCGGGCAGCGGCGGGAAGGTCGAGTACAAGGGGAAGGAAGTGCCGCCGGAGGGCTGTTTCGGACAGTCGGTGGCGCACCTCGCGAAGAAGTACGACGCCCCGCGGGAGGCGGAGACCGCGCGCCGCATCTCCACCGAGAGCTACGAGGACGCGCTCACCGAGCCTGCCGTGCGGGAGGCATTCCGCACCTGGTCCTCCTGCATGCGCAGTTCGGGTTTCCCGTACGCGTCCCCGCTCGACCCGTTGAACGACAGGGCGTTCCAGGGCGAGGAGATCTCCGCCGAGGAGAAGGCAACCGCGGTCGCGGACGTGCGCTGCAAGGAGGAGACCGGACTGCTCGACACCTGGTTCGGCGCCGAATCCGCCCTCCAGCGGGCGGACATCGACAAGAACACCGAGGCGCTGAAGGAACTGCGCGCGGCGCACCACAGGAAGGTGGAGGCCGCCCGGCGCATCATCGCCGAGGGCCAGAACCCTGGTTCGTGGTGATGATCACAGGGACCCCGCCCCCGGATACCTGCTGAGGTTAGGCTAACCTACCTTCGCATTGTCCTGAGCGAGATCGCCCTGTTCGAAAGCAGCGTAACCATGCCCAACGCCAGAGCCACCCACCTCACCCGCCGTGGCATCCTCGCCGCGGGCGGCGCCCTCGGCCTCGGCGCCGTGCTCGCGGCCTGCGGTGACGACGACGCGAAAAGCGGTGGCTCTGACAAGGAGACGGCCGCCGCGAAGTCCGGCCCGTGGACGTTCAAGGACGACCGCGGCACGACCGTGAAGCTCGACAAGGTGCCCGCGAACATCGTCGCCTTCACCGGTGTCGCCGCGGCCCTGTTCGACTACGGCATCGAGGTCAAGGGCGTGTTCGGCCCGACCACGACCGCGGACGGCAAGCCCGACGTCCAGGCCGGCGACCTCGACGTCAGCAAGGTCACCGTGCTCGGCAACGAGTGGGGCAAGCTCAACATCGAGAAGTACGCGGCCCTCGCCCCCGAGGTCCTCATCACCACGACCTTCGACACCGCGGGCACCCTGTGGTCCGTGCCGGTGGAGTCCGCGGACAAGATCGCCAAGCTCGCCCCGAGCGTCGCGGTCTCCGTCTTCGACCGCCAGATGACCGAGCCCCTTCAGCGCATGTGGGAGCTGGCCGAGTCGCTGGGCGCGGACATGAAGTCCGCCGAGATCGCCGACTCCAAGAAGAAGTTCGAGGCCGCCGCGGCCCGGCTGCGCGCCGCCGCCAAGGCCAAGCCCGAGATCAAGGTCATGGCCGGCTCCGCCGCCGAGACCATCTTCTACGTCTCCGGCACCAACTTCTCCATCGACCTGGAGTACTTCAAGTCGCTCGGCGTGAACTTCGTCGAGCCCTCGGAGAAGGCCAAGGCCGAGAGCGCCGGCTGGTTCGAGGCCCTCAGCTGGGAGAACGTCGACAAGTACGACGCGGACATCATCCTGATGGACGACCGCTCCTCGACCATCCAGCCCGCCGACATCACCGAGGCGACCTGGAAGAAGCTGCCCGCCGTCAAGGCCGGCCAGGTCATCGCGCGTTCGCCCGAGCCGATCCTGTCCTACGACAAGTGCACGCCGCTGCTGGACAACCTGGCCGAGGCGATCGAGAACGCCAAGAAGGTCGCCTGACCACTCGGGTGACCCATGGGTGCGGGAGACGGCGGGCCGCCCGCCGTCTCCCGCACCCATGACCGGACCGGACCGCACCAACTCCCCTACGTCCCAGGGATGTCCCATGCCCACGACCGTCGCCGTCGCGTTCCGCTTCTTCTCCCTCCAGGTGGTACGGACCCGACGGCTCGGCCCGTCCCTGGTCCGGGTGACCTTCGGCGGCGAGGAGCTGGCGGACTTCCGCTCCGACGGCCTCGACCAGTCGCTGTCGCTGTTCCTGCCGCAGCCGGGGCAGAGGCAGCCGGTCGTGCCGATCGAACTCGGGGACGGCTGGTGGCAGGGGTGGCGCGACCTGCCCGACGACGTACGGGCCGTGATGCGCTCGTACACCCTGCGCGCCCTGCGGCGGAACCCGGACGAGATCGACATCGACTTCGTGCTGCACGGGGTGGAGCCGGACGCCGCCGTGCCCGCCGGCCCCGCCTCCCGCTGGGCCGCGCACGCCGCCGCCGGGGACCGGGTGCTGTTGATCGGCCCCTCGGTGGCGGACAACCGCGCCATCCGCTTCCGGCCGCCCGCGGACACGGATCTGGTGGTCGTCTGGGGTGACGGGACCGCCGTGCCGGCCGTCTCGGCGATCGTCGAGGCGCTGCCCGCCGGCACCCGGGCCCGGGTCTGGCTGGAGGTCGAACACCGCGGTGACGTGCAGGAGTTGACGACCGCGGCGGACGCCGAGGTCACCTGGCTGGTCCGCGCGGAGCACGGCGCCGAGGGCTCCCCCATGGCCCTCGACGCCGTCCGCCGCGCCGGACTCCCGGACGCCGAGCGGCCGTACGTCTGGATCGCGGGCGAGTCGGGCTGCGTGAAGGCGCTGCGCCGGCACTTCGTGGGCGAGCGCGGGATCGACCGGCGCCGGGTCACCTTCGTCGGGTACTGGCGGCAGGGGCTCACCGAGGAAGAGCTGCGCGAGAGCGGCGACTGACGGGGCGCAAGTGACGACCGTCACGGACGGGGCAGGGTTCGCCCGCCCGGCGAACGGTCAAATTAGGTTAGGCTTACCTAAGTTGATCGAGCCGCTCGCTCAGTCCGTTCTCTCCCCACCCCGCTTCGCCTTCGTCCCGCACGGACTTCCCCTCGGAGGACCCCCCATGCGCTCGCACCTGCTCAATGACACGACCGCGGAGCATTACCGCCGCTCCGTGACCGAAGGAGTCGAGCGGGTGGCGGCCAAACTCGCCACCACCGAACGTCCGTTCACCGGCACCACCGTCGACGCGCTCGCCCCCACGATCGACGCGATCGACCTCGACAAGCCGCTGTACGACACCACGGCCGTCCTCGACGAGCTGGAGGACGTGTACCTGCGGGACGCGGTCTACTTCCACCACCCCCGCTACCTCGCCCACCTCAACTGCCCCGTCGTCATACCGGCGGTGCTCGGCGAGGCGGTCCTCTCCGCCGTCAACTCCTCCCTCGACACCTGGGACCAGTCGGCCGGCGGCACCCTCATCGAGCGCAAGCTCGTCGACTGGACCAACGCCCGCATCGGCCTCGGCCCCGCCGCCGACGGCGTGTTCACCTCCGGCGGCAGCCAGTCCAACCTCCAGGCACTGCTGCTGGCCCGCGAGGAGGCCAAGAGCGAGAACCTGGCCGACCTGCGCATCTTCGCCTCCGAGGTCAGCCACTTCAGCGTCAAGAAGTCGGCCAAACTCCTCGGCCTGAGCGCCGACGCGGTGGTCTCGATCCCCGTCGGCCACGACAAGCGCATGCAGACCGTCGCCCTCGCCCACGAGCTGGAGCGCTGCGCGAAGGCCGGCCTCGTCCCGATGGCCGTCGT
Source organism: Streptomyces sp. NPDC000983 (assembly GCF_040299205.1). NCBI lineage: Bacteria > Bacillati > Actinomycetota > Actinomycetes > Kitasatosporales > Streptomycetaceae > Streptomyces > Streptomyces sp. NPDC000983. The sequence goes on from NZ_JBEPBM010000005.1 coordinate 211,008, forward strand.
CGCCACCGCCGGCACCACCGACTTCGGCTCCATCGACCCGCTGCCCGAGATCGCCGAGCTGTGCGCCCAGTACGGCACCTGGATGCACGTGGACGCCGCCTACGGCTGCGGACTGCTCGCCTCGGTGAAGTACCGCGGCCGGCTCGACGGCATCGAGCGGGCCGACTCGGTCACCGTCGACTACCACAAGTCCTTCTTCCAGCCGGTGAGTTCCTCCGCCGTCCTGGTCCGCGACGCGGCCACCCTGCGGCACGCCACCTACCACGCGGAGTACCTCAACCCGCGCCGCATGGTGGAGGAGCGGATCCCCAACCAGGTCGACAAGTCCCTGCAGACCACCCGCCGCTTCGACGCGCTGAAGCTGTGGATGACCCTGCGCGTGATGGGCGCCGACGGCATCGGGCAGCTCTTCGACGAGGTCGTCGACCTGGCCGCCGAGGGCTGGCGGCTCATCGCCGCCGACCCGCGCTACGACGTCGTCGTCGAACCGAGCCTGTCCACCCTGGTCTTCCGCTACATCCCGGCCGCGGTGACCGACCCCGCCGAGATCGACCGCGCCAACCTCCACGCCCGCAAGGCCCTGTTCGCCTCCGGTGACGCCGTCGTCGCGGGCACCAAGGTCGGCGGCCGCCACTACCTGAAGTTCACCCTGCTCAACCCCGAGACCACGACGGCCGACATCGCCGCCGTCCTCGACCTGATCGCCGGCCACGCCGAGCAGTACCTGGGAGAGTCCCTTGACCGCGCTTCCTGAGACCACGAACAAGACCTACGACTTCGTGGGCATCGGGCTCGGCCCCTTCAACCTCGGCCTCGCCTGCCTGACCGAGCCGATCGCCGAACTCGACGGTGTCTTCCTGGAGTCGAAGCCCGACTTCGAGTGGCACGCGGGCATGTTCCTGGACGGCGCCCACCTCCAGACCCCGTTCATGTCGGACCTGGTCACCCTCGCCGACCCGACCTCGCCGTACTCCTTCCTCAACTACCTGAAGGAGAAGGGCCGGCTGTACCCGTTCTACATCCGGGAGAACTTCTACCCGCTGCGCGTCGAGTACGACGACTACTGCCGCTGGGCCGCGAACAAGCTGAGCAGCGTCCGGTTCCGTACGACCGTCACCGAGGTGACCTTCGACGAGGACACCGCCCTGTACGCGGTGCGCACCGAGGCCGGCGAGGTCTTCCGCGCCCGGCACCTGGTGCTGGGCACCGGCACCTCCCCCCACTACCCGGCCGCGGTCGAGGGCCTGGGCGGCGACTTCTTCCACAACTCCCGCTACATGCAGCACAAGGCGGAGCTTCAGAAGAAGGACTCCATCACGATCGTCGGATCCGGCCAGTCCGCCGCCGAGATCTACTACGACCTCCTCGGCGAGATCGACGTCCACGGCTACCGGCTGAACTGGGTCACCCGCTCCCCGCGCTTCTTCCCGCTGGAGTACACCAAGCTCACGCTGGAGATGACCTCCCCGGAGTACATCGACTACTTCCGCGCGCTGCCGGAGGCGACCCGCTACCGCCTCACCGCGCAGCAGAAGGGCCTGTTCAAGGGCATCGACGGCGATCTCATCAACGAGATCTTCGACCTGCTCTACCAGAAGAACCTCGGCGGCCCGGTCCCCACCCGGCTGCTCACCAACTCCGCCCTGAACGGCGCCCGGTACGAGAACGGCACGTACACGCTCTCGCTGCGCCAGGAGGAGCAGGAGAAGGAGTACGAGCTCCAGACCCAGGGCCTGGTGCTGGCCACCGGCTACGCCTACGCCGAGCCCGAGTTCCTGGCGCCGATCGGGGACCGGCTGGTCCGTGACGCGCGGGGCAGCTTCGACGTCGCCCGCAACTACGCCATCGACGTCACCGGCCGCGGTGTGTTCCTGCAGAACGCGGGCGTGCACACCCACAGCATCACCAGCCCCGACCTGGGCATGGGCGCCTATCGCAACAGCTTCATCATCAGTGAGCTGCTCGGCAGCGAGTACTACCCGGTCGAGAAGACCATCGCGTTCCAGGAGTTCGCCGTATGACGTTCACGTTCCGCCCCCTCGACCCCCTGAAGGACGCCGTGCTGCTGCACGCCTGGGTCACCCACCCCAAGGCGGCCTTCTGGATGATGCAGGACGCCCGGCTGGAGGACGTCGAGCGCGCGTACATGGAGATAGCGGCCGACGAGCACCACCACGCCCTGCTGGGCCTGGACGCCGACGGCGCCCCCGCCTTCCTGATGGAGCGGTACGACCCCGCCCACCGCGAACTGGTCGGCCTCTACGAGCCGCGGCCGGGCGATGTCGGCATGCACTTCCTCACCCCGGCGACCGACCGGCCCGTGCACGGCTTCACCCGGTCCGTCATCACCGCCGTGATGGCGCACCTCTTCGAGGACCCCGAGGTCAGCCGGGTCGTCGTCGAGCCGGACGTCTCCAACAAGGCCGTGCACGCCCTGAACGAGGCCGTCGGCTTTGTGCCCGAGCGGGAGATCCAGAAGCCGGAGAAGAAGGCGCTGCTCAGCTTCTGCACCCGTGAGCGGTTCCTCGCTGCGACGGCGGTGACCGCATGAGCATCGCCGACTCCGTCACCCACCTCTCCCCCGAGCGCTGGGAGCGGGCCAACCGCCTCCTGGTGCGCAAGGCGCTCGCCGAGTTCGCGCACGAGCGGCTCGTCACGCCCGTGGCCACCGCCGACGGCACCTACGAGGTGCGCAGCGACGACGGCCAGACCCGGTACGCGTTCACCGCCGTCCGCCGCGCCCTCGACCACTGGCAGATCGACGCCGACTCCGTCACCCGGCACCGCGACGGCGTCGAACTCCCCCTCGCCGCGCTGGACTTCTTTATCGAGCTGAAGTCCGCCCTCGGACTGAGCGACGCGATCCTGCCCGTCTACCTGGAGGAGATCTCCTCCACCCTCTCCGGCACCTGCTACAAGCTCGGCAAGGAGCAGGTCCCGGTCGCCGAGCTGGCCCGGCGCGGCTTCCAGGCCGTCGAGACGGGGATGACCGAGGGCCACCCCTGCTTCGTCGCCAACAACGGGCGGCTCGGCTTCGGCATCCACGAGTACCTGGCGTACGCGCCCGAGACCGCGAGCCCGATACGGCTGGTGTGGCTGGCCGCGCACCGCTCCCGGGCCGCGTTCACGGCCGGGGTGGGCCTGGAGTACGAGTCCTTCATCCGCCAGGAGCTGGGCGAGGAGACCGTCGAGCGGTTCCACGGCGTGCTGCGCGGGCGGAACCTGGACCCGGCCGAGTACCTCCTCATCCCCGTCCACCCCTGGCAGTGGTGGAACAAGCTCACGGTCACCTTCGCCGCCGAGGTCGCCCGCGAGCACCTGGTGTGCGTGGGCGAGGGCGACGACGAGTACCTGGCCCAGCAGTCCATCCGGACCTTCTTCAACACCACCAGCCCCGGGAAGCACTATGTGAAGACGGCCCTGTCCGTCATCAACATGGGCTTCATGCGCGGTCTCTCGGCCGCGTACATGGAGGCGACGCCGGCCATCAACGACTGGCTGGCCCAGCTCATCGAGAACGACCCGGTGCTCAAGGAGACGGGCCTGTCGATCATCCGCGAGCGGGCGGCGGTCGGCTACCGGCACCTGGAGTACGAGGCCGCCACGGACCGCTACTCGCCGTACCGCAAGATGCTCGCGGCGCTGTGGCGGGAGAGCCCGGTCGGCTCGCTCCGGGACGGCGAGTCCCTGGTCACCATGGCCTCGCTGGTCCACGTCGACCACGAGGGCGCCTCCTTCGCGGGCGCGCTGATCGAGCGGTCGGGCCTGGCCCCGGCCGAGTGGCTGCGCCGGTATCTGAGGGCGTACTACACGCCGCTGCTGCACAGCTTCTACGCCTACGACCTGGTCTACATGCCGCACGGCGAGAACGTGATCCTCGCCCTGAAGGACGGTGTCGTCGAGCGCGCGATCTACAAGGACATCGCCGAGGAGATCGCGGTCATGGACCCGGACGCGGTGCTGCCGCCGACGGTGGAGCGGCTGCGCGTGGACGTCCCCGAGGGCACCAAACTGCTCTCGATCTTCACGGACGTCTTCGACTGCTTCTTCCGGTTCCTCGCCTCGAACCTCGCCGCCGAGGGCGTCCTCACCGAGGACGGGTTCTGGCGCACGGTCGCGGAGGTCACCCGGGAGTACCAGGACTCGGTGCCCGAACTGGCCGACAAGTTCCGCCAGTACGACATGTTCGCCCCCGAGTTCGCGCTGTCCTGCCTCAACCGCCTCCAACTGCGCAACAACCAGCAGATGGTGGACCTGTCCGACCCGGCGGGCGCGCTCCAGCTGATCGGCACCCTGAAGAACCCGATCGCCGGGCTGTAGCGGCCCCGACAGACCGGCGGGCACCCCGGAGTACGGTCCTCCGGGGTGCCCGTCCTGCCGTCTACCCGGCCGGCCAGGGCACCTGCGGCGCCCGGTGGTAGCCGATGCCCAGCGCCTCCCAGCGCGGGCCCTGCGCCGCCAGCCGCACCCGGTAGGCGTCCCAGTCGTGCGCGGCCGCCGGCGACCAGCCCAGCTCGGCCACGCCCGCCACCCGCGGGAACGCCATGTACTCGATGTGCGCGGACGTCTCCAGCGTCTCGCTCCACAACGGCGCCTCGACCCCGCGCACCGCCGAGGCGGGCACCCCGGGCAGATAGGCGCCGGGATCCCAGTCGTAGGACCGGCGCACATCGACGTAACCCGCCCAGGACAGGCCCAGCGGGGTGCTCGCGTCGTACTTCATGTCGAGGTAGATCCGGTCGGCGGGCGAGAGGATCAGCCCGGTGCCGTTGCGGGCCGCCGCCGCGACCTGCTCCTTCTCCTGCGGGCTCGTGCCGTCGAGGCCCCAGTACTGCGCGAGTGCGCCCTTCGCCGGGTGCGCGCCGGTCAGCTGGTGCCAGCCGATGACCGTCTTGCCGTACTCGGCGACGACCGGCTGCACCCGGTCCATGAACCGCACGTAGTCCTCGTGCGGGGTGGAGTGCGCCTCGTCCCCGCCGATGTGCAGGTACCGGCCCGGGGTGAGCGCGGCCAGCTCGCGGATCACGTCGTCCACGAAGTCGTAGGTGACCTCCTTGTCCACGCACAGCGAGCTGAAGCCGACCGCGGTGCCGGTGTACAGCGGCGGGGCGACCCCGTCGCAGTTCAGCTCGGCGTACGAGGCGAGCGCCGCGTTGGTGTGGCCGGGCATGTCGATCTCGGGGACGACCTCCAGGTGCCGGGAGGCGGCGTGGCGGACGATCTCCCGGTAGTCGGCCTTGGTGTAGAAGCCGCCGGGTCCGCCGCCGACCTGGGTCGAGCCGCCGTACGTGGTCAGCCGGGGCCAGGAGTCGACGGCGATGCGCCAGCCCTGGTCGTCGCTGAGGTGCAGATGCAGCTTGTTGAACTTGTACAGCGCCAGCTGGTCGATGTACCGCTTGACCCGGTCGACGCCGAAGAAGTGCCGGGAGACGTCGAGCATCGCGCCGCGCCAGGCGTAGCGCGGGCTGTCCTCGACGGTGCCGCCGGCGACCAGCCAGGGGCCGGGCTGCGCGGAGTCCCTCTCCACGGCCGCGGGCAGCAGCTGGCGCAGGGTCTGCACGCCGTGGAAGAGGCCGGCGGGCGCGCCGGCGGTGATGGTGACGCCCCGGGGGCCGCTGTCCAGCCGGTAGCCCTCGGCGCCGTACGGCCCCTCGGCGATCCGCAGCCGGATGCCGCCGCCGTGGGTGGTGACGGGCAGCCGGTAGCCGGTGGAGGGCCGCAGCACCTCCGCGAGGTACTCGCCGACCCGCCGCACCTCGCGCGAGCCGTCGACACGGATACCGGTGCGCTCGGTGATGCGGTACGGCGATCCGCCCGGCCGCACCGAGGCAGGCGCCGGGACCACCTGGTCCAGCGCGCCCGCGGCGGCCGGCCGGGGTGCCGGCGCCGCGCCGGAGGTGAGTACTCCGGCCGCCGCGACCAGCAGCAGCGAACCGAGGATCCGGGCGAGACGGGGAGTCGTTCTGTGGTGCCGTGTCACATGAACTCCCTTCGGAATTGGTAGAGACCACCATCCCGCACATCCATGGATCACAGAAGCGGTGGAACAATCCCCCTCATGGTGGAAATCATCCAGAAGGACGGCACCTGGGTCTTCGACGGGGACGCGCTGCGCCTGACGCCCGGCCGGGACAAGAACGTCAGCCTTCTGCGCAAGACGCTGGGTGAACTCCTCGTCCCCCTGCCCGCGTTGGCGGGTCTCTCGTTCGAGCAGGGCAAGAAGGCCGGACGGCTCAGGCTGCGCCTGCGGGACGGCGCGGACCCGCTGCTGCACGCCACCGGCGGCCGGCTCACCGAGCCCCACGACCCCTACCAGCTGCTCGTCGAGCCCGGCCGCTACGGCGTCGCCGAGTACTTCACCGACGAGGTCCGCAACGCCCTGCTCCTGGACCGGATACCGGCGGACCCGGTGTCGGAGTACCTGCTGGCGGGCCCGGCCGTGCCGCTGTCGGTCTCCGCCGGGGACGGCACCGCGAGCTTCGACGGCGAGCGGATCAAGCTGGAGTGGAACTGGAAGACCGAGGACTCCAAGGCCGCGGCGGGCGCCCGGACGCTGAGCCTGGCGGACATCAGCGCCGTGGAGTGGCACCCCGCGGCCGGTCTGGAGAACGGCCACCTGCGCTTCACCGTGCGCACCGCCCCGACCAAGGCCCCGCCGAAGTACGACCCCAACGCGGTCGAGCTGTGGGGCTTCAAGAAGGACCCCCTGATGGCGCTGGTCGCCGCGGCCGTCCAGGTCCGCCTCCCGCACCCGGCGTCCGCCGCGGCCCGGGAACCGGCGCCCGAGCCCGCCCGCCCGCTGCCCGCCGCCTCCGACGACGGCCACGACGCCCTGCTGCGCCGGCTGCGCGAACTCGGCGAGCTGCACCGCGACGGCGTCCTGACCCAGGAGGAGTTCACCCTCGCCAAGCAGGCGGTCCTCAAGCGCATGTGAGCCGCCGTGCGGCACCCGCCGGGGGCGTCCCTCATGGGCGCCTCCTACCTGATTCCCAGCCCACGGACACACCCTTGCCCGAAATCGGGCAGGATTCTTGCGAAAGGCTCGCCGGTACCCCAGGATCTACCGGGTGCACGACGAACTTGTTGATCATCTGACGCGGTCCACGCCCCTGAGCCGGGGCGAGGCGCTGCGGGTGGTCCAGGACGTGCTCGCCTACTTCGACGAGACGACCGAGGAGTTCGTCCGTCGCCGCCACCGCGAGCTCCAGGCCCAGGGCCTGGTGAACGCGACGATCTTCGAACGGATCGAGGCGGACCTGAAGTACCGGGCGGTGGCACCGCCGGAGCTGAGCCTCCGGCAGCTGCGCCGCATCGTCTACGGCTGAACTCCACGGCCAGGAAACGGAATACCTCTCTATGTGCGGAATCGTCGGATACATCGGCAAGCGTGATGTGGCCCCGCTGCTGCTCGAAGGCCTCCAGCGCCTGGAGTACCGCGGCTACGACTCGGCGGGCATCGCCATCACCGCCCCGAAGACGGCCGGCCTGCGGACGGTCAAGGCCAAGGGCCGGGTCCGGGACCTGGAGGCCAAGGTCCCGGCGCGCTTCAAGGGCACCACCGGTATCGCCCACACCCGCTGGGCCACCCACGGCGCCCCCTCCGACGTCAACGCCCACCCGCACCTGGACGTCGACGGCAAGGTCGCCGTCGTCCACAACGGCATCATCGACAACGCCTCCGACCTGCGCCGCAAGCTGGAGGCGGACGGCGTGGAGTTCCTCTCCGAGACCGACACCGAGGTGCTGGTCCACCTCATCGCCCGGTCCCAGGCGGAGAAGCTGGAGGACAAGGTCCGCGAGACCCTCCGGCTGATCGAGGGCACCTACGGCATCGCCGTGCTGCACGCCGACTTCCCGGACCGGATCGTGGTGGCCCGCAACGGCTCCCCGGTCGTCCTCGGCATCGGCGAGAAGGAGATGTTCGTCGCCTCCGACATCGCCGCCCTGGTCACCCACACCCGGCAGATAGTGACCCTCGACGACGGCGAGATGGCCACCCTCAAGGCCGACGACTTCCGCACCTACACCACCGAGGGCACCCGGACCACGTCCGAGCCCACCACCGTGGAGTGGGAGGCCGCCTCCTACGACATGGGCGGCCACGACACCTACATGCACAAGGAGATCCACGAGCAGGCCGAGGCCGTGGACCGCGTGCTGCGCGGCCGGATCGACGACCGCTTCTCCACCGTGCACCTCGGCGGCCTCAACCTGGACGCCCGGGAGGCGCGCCGGATCCGCCGGGTGAAGATCCTCGGCTGCGGCACCTCGTACCACGCGGGCCAGATCGGCGCCCAGATGATCGAGGAGCTGGCCCGTATCCCCGCCGACGCCGAGCCGGCCTCGGAGTTCCGCTACCGCAACGCGGTCGTGGACCCCGACACCCTGTACATCGCGGTCTCCCAGTCCGGTGAGACCTACGACGTGCTGGCGGCCGTCCAGGAGCTCAAGCGCAAGGGCGCGCGGGTGCTGGGCATCGTGAACGTCGTGGGCTCGGCCATCGCCCGCGAGGCGGACGGCGGCATCTACGTGCACGCGGGCCCGGAGGTCTGCGTGGTCTCCACGAAGTGCTTCACCAACACCACGGTCGCCTTCGCCCTGCTCGCCCTCCACCTCGGCCGCACCCGGGACCTGTCGGTCCGCGACGGCAAGCGGATCATCGCGGGCCTGCGCAAGCTCCCCGCCCAGATCGCGGAGATCATGGAGCAGGAGGCGGAGATCGAGCAGCTGGCCAAGTCCTACGCCGACGCCCGCTCGATGCTCTTCATCGGCCGGGTCCGCGGCTACCCGGTGGCCCGTGAGGCGTCCCTGAAGCTCAAGGAGGTCTCCTACATCCACGCGGAGGCCTACCCCGCCTCCGAGCTCAAGCACGGCCCCCTGGCGCTGATCGAGCCGGCCCTGCCGACGGTGGCGATCGTCCCCGACGACGACCTGCTGGAGAAGAACCGCGCCGCGCTGGAGGAGATCAAGGCCCGCAGCGGCAGGATCCTCGCGGTGGCCCACCAGGAGCAGGAGAAGGCCGACCAGACCCTCGTGGTCCCGAAGAACGAGGACGAGCTGGACCCGATCCTCATGGGCATCCCGCTCCAACTCCTCGCCTACCACACGGCGTTGGCCCTGGGCCGGGACATCGACAAGCCGCGCAACCTCGCCAAGTCGGTGACGGTGGAGTAGATCCGCAGCACACGACCGGCCCCCGCCCGTCCGTGGCGGGCCGGTTCCGGAACGGCCCTCCGGGTGACGCCACCCGTCATCCGGAGGGCCGTTCGGCTCGCCGGGGGCGCCCAACACCCCGGCTGCGGCTGCCCGTTGGACCGGTGGCCGTCACACCCCCCGGCCGGCAGCCCGCCTCGACGGCGCCGTATGCGCACGGTGAGCGTTATATGCCCTTCACAAGGGCACAAACACCCCTACGCGCCAGTAGATTCAGGCGTCACGGGAAGGGGTGCCGCACACGCGACAGGCTCATCACGCCTGCCACGGGGGCGAGTTACGGAATGACGACGACCGGCCGCTTCGCCCGCTTGGCGAGCCGCCCGGCGACCGAGCCGAAGATCCGGCCGACGATGCCGTGGGTGGACCCGACGACGATCGCGTCGGCCTCGTACTCCCGGCCGACCTCCTCGAGTTCGTGGCAGATGTCACCGCCGCGCTCGACGAGGATCCACGGCACTTCGGAGAGGTACTCGGCGCAGGCCAGTTCCAGACCGAGCACCTCGGTGCGGTGGTCCGGCACGTCGACGAAGACCGGCGGCTCGCAGCCCGCCCACACGGTGGTGGGCAGCCGGTTGGCGACATGCACGATGATCAGGCCGGAACCGGAGCGGTGGGCCATGCCGATGGCGTAGGCGAGGGCGCGCTCACTGGAGGTGGAGCCGTCGAAGCCGACCACGACCCCGTGCTTGAAGGCGGGGTCGCAGGACTGACGCGGCTCTTCGGCCGCCAGGGGCTCGGCCGCCGTGGGATCGGCGACGGGCCGCTTGCGGTCCGCGGGTTCGAAGAATTCGTGACCGGCCATGGCTGTCTCGGCGTTGTGATCCTTGTGTCGGGTGGGGACGACGGTGTGCAGCGGAGCTGTGTCCGGGAATCATCTTCCCAACCCCATACCCCCAAGGGTACGGCCGCACGCCTCCTTAGCGCAGATCCCGCGCTGCGCTCCGCGGGGGTTCCAGGGAGCATGCACGAGGGGGCGCCCGTAACGCAATGGTTGCTGCGCTGTACAGGCGGTTTGCACGGGGTTCGGGCCCGGGACAGCGGTTTCGCCCGGCGCGGGCAGTGACCGACCGCCCGGACCCGCGTTGATCCCCGTGAGCCACCGACACCGGGGAGCGCGCCATGGCCGGACAGCAGTCTCAGGACACCACCACCGAGGTGGTCCGCTGGGCGGCGTTCTCGTGCGTCCTCGTCCCCGTCGTCCTCCTCGGGTACGGCACCTCACTGGCCGGCGCCGCCGGCACCGCGCTGGGCCTCGCCGCCGTCACCGCCGTCTGCCGGGTCCTGCTGCGCCGGTCCGAGCGGGTCGCGGCCGGCGCGGCGGCCGAGAAGCGCCCCGTGCCTCCGCAGCACCGCGGGCACCGTCAGCGCGCCGGGGCGGGCACCCACCGGGGCAGCCGCCACTCCGGGGGAAATACACCGGGCGGCTGACCGGTTTTCATGCCCTGAAGCGCTTCTTTTCAGCCAACTTCTCGCTCTGGTACATCCCTTGCCCGAACCACCCCCCAACCCCCGTTCCACCTGCACGGAAAGGGCCTGGGGGGTGTCACGCACCCTACGTGGATTGGCCACTGCGACAAGGCGCACTTCCCTGCACGGCCCGGGAGTGCAACGCTTCGTGATCGAATGCTTCACGCCAAGTTGCCAAGTCGACAATGTACCGAGTGCCGAACCGGCCACTGCGGCGCGATGCGACACAGTAGATTCGATCTTGACTGTCTACGGCGGGGGACTCGTGCAGGACCGAGGGGAAACGTGCAGGAGCGACACAACCGAGGAGCCGCGACCACCGAGGGGGGCTTAGCAGGATGAGCCACGACTCCACTGCCGCGCCGGAAGCCGCGGCCCGGAAACTCTCCGGGCGACGCCGCAAGGAGATCGTCGCGGTGCTGCTGTTCAGCGGCGGCCCCATCTTCGAGAGTTCCATACCGCTGTCGGTGTTCGGCATCGACCGCCAGGACGCCGGCGTGCCGCGCTACCGACTGCTGGTGTGCGGCGGCGAGGACGGCCCACTGCGGACCACAGGGGGCCTGGAACTCACCGCGCCACATGGCCTGGAGGCGATCGCGAGGGCGGGGACGGTCGTCGTACCGGCCTGGCGCTCGATCACCTCACCACCACCGGAGGAGGCACTCGACGCACTGCGCCGGGCGCACGAGGAGGGCGCCCGCATCGTCGGGCTGTGCACCGGCGCCTTCGTCCTCGCGGCGGCGGGCCTGCTGGACGGCCGACCCGCGACCACCCACTGGATGTACGCACCGACGCTGGCCAAGCGCTATCCGTCGGTGCACGTGGATCCCAGAGAGCTGTTCGTCGACGACGGGGACGTACTGACGTCCGCCGGCACCGCGGCGGGCATCGACCTCTGTCTCCACATCGTCCGGACCGACCACGGCAACGAGGCGGCCGGCGCGCTCGCCCGCCGCCTGGTCGTCCCGCCTCGCCGGTCAGGAGGCCAGGAACGCTACCTGGACCGCTCTTTACCCGAGGAGATCGGCGCCGACCCGCTCGCCGAGGTCGTCGCCTGGGCGCTGGAGCACCTCCACGAGCAGTTCGACGTGGAGACCCTGGCCGCACGCGCGTACATGTCGCGCCGCACCTTCGACCGCCGGTTCCGCTCGTTGACGGGGTCCGCCCCGCTCCAGTGGCTGATCACCCAGCGGGTCCTTCAGGCGCAACGCCTGCTGGAGACGTCCGACTACTCGGTGGACGAGGTCGCGGGCCGCTGCGGCTTCCGCTCACCGGTGGCGCTGCGCGGGCACTTCCGCCGCCAGCTGGGCTCGTCGCCGGCGGCGTACCGGGCGGCCTACCGCGCCCGCCGGCCCCAGCCCGAACGGCCGGCGGCGGACGCCGACACCGTCCCCGGCCCGACGCACCCGCTCCACCAGGACCCCGGCCCGGTCCCCCTTCAGGCCCGTCGCACACCCGCGACGAGCACGATGGGCCCGGCGCTGGCCACCGCGTCCGCCGAGCACGGCCGTGAGTCCTACCTGGCGCGCGCGAGCCTGCCGGGCCAGCGCAGCGGCGCCTGAGCCGACACCGCCGGAACACGCCGGACGGGCCCACCAGCCCGTCCGGCGTCGCGCTCTCGCGGCCCGCGCGGTCCCGGCACCGACGCGGGGCACCCAAAAGCGGACGTCAGCTTTAGGGTGGTCGCATGAACGATCGCATGGTGTGGATCGACTGCGAGATGACCGGCCTCTCGCTGTCAGACGACGCTCTCATCGAGGTGGCCGCCCTCGTCACCGACTCCGAGCTGAACATCCTCGGCGACGGTGTGGACATCGTGATCCGCCCGCCGGACGCGGCGCTGGAGACGATGCCGGAGGTGGTGCGTCAGATGCACACCGCGTCCGGACTCCTCGACGAACTCGCCGACGGCACCACGCTCGCCGACGCCGAGGCCCAGGTCCTGGCCTATGTGCGCGAGCACGTCAAGGAACCCGGCAAGGCGCCCCTGTGCGGCAACTCCGTCGGCACCGACCGGGGCTTCCTGCTGCGGGACATGCCGGCCGTGGAGGACTACCTCCACTACCGCATCGTGGACGTCTCCAGCATCAAGGAGCTCGCCCGCCGCTGGTACCCGAGGGCCTACTTCAACAGTCCCGAGAAGAACGGCAACCACCGCGCGCTCGCCGACATCCGCGAGTCCATCGCGGAACTGCGCTACTACCGCGAGGCCGTCTTCGTCCCCCAGCCGGGCCCGGACTCCGAGACCGCCAAGGCCATCGCCGCGAAGCACGTTCTGCCTGCTCAGTAGTGCCGTGCCGGGGCCCGGCACCGGGCCCCGGAAAAGCCGGGCGCGAGCACCCCTTCGGACCCTGTACACTTTTTCTCGGCCGGTCGGTGAACCACCAGGGAAACCGCCGGTCATGGTGGGTGTAGCTCAGCTGGTAGAGCACCTGGTTGTGGTCCAGGATGCCGCGGGTTCGAGTCCCGTCACTCACCCCGATCAGTCGGCCGGTGACCTCGCGAAGAGGTCACCGGCCGACTGCGTCACGCCCCCGCGTACGCTCCCCGGAATGACCGAACCCCTGCGCTCCCCGCGCCTGGACCTCCTCCCGCTGCGCGTCGAGCACGCCGAGGAGATGGCCGCCGTCCTGGCCGATCCGGCCCTGCACACCTTCATCGGCGGCGAACCCGCCACCCCCGAGGCGCTGCGCGCCCGCTACGGGCGGCTCGTCGCCGGCTCCCCCGATCCGGCCGTCTCCTGGCACAACTGGGTGCTGCGGCTGCGCGCCGAGGACCGCCTGGCCGGCACCGTCCAGGCCACCGTCACCGGGGACGGCGCGGAGATCGCCTGGGTCGTCGGCACCGCGTGGCAGGGCCGCGGCCTGGCCTCGGAGGCCGCGGGCACCCTCGTCGAGCACCTCGCGCAGCAGGGCGCGCGGACGGTCGTCGCCCATGTGCACCCCGACCACGCCGCCTCCGCCGCGGTCGCCCGGGCCGCCGGGCTGGCCCCGACCGGGGAACGACAGGACGGCGAGGTCCGCTGGCTGCTGCGGCCCGGTCCACGGGCCGGGCGTATCGTCGGGAGATGAGCCGTAGCCGAGGCGGGAGGCTCGTCATGGGGTCGCGGACACACCATTGGCGGCTGCTGACCTGGGTGATCCTCGCCTTCAACCTGGCGATGCTGCTGTGGCTGGTGGTCGCGCTGGACGCCGCCGAGGACAGCGGCAGCGGCTGTGTCGGGAACCTGTGCCAGGAGGCCGGCGACCCCGCCGGCTCGACCGGGACCTGGCTGGTGATCCTCGTCTGGGTGTCGGGCGTGGTCCTGCTCGGGGCCGCCTGGCTGATCACCCACCACACCGAACGCCCCGCCCGGCGCCCCCGGCGCGGCTGGCACCGGTGACGCCGTCAGGACGAGGCGCGCTCCGACAGCTCGGTCGCCAGGACCACCTGCCGCCGCTCCAGCCCCCGGGACGCGGCCGGACGCCGGTCGGCGATCTCCTCCAGCAGCAGGTCGATCATCCTGCGGCCCATCTCCTCGATCGGCTGGCGGACGCTGGTCAGCGGCGGCTCCATGTGGCGGGCGATGGCCGAGTCGTCGTAGCCGACCAGTGCCACGTCGTCCGGGATGCGGCGGCCCGCCTCCCGCAGCGCCTGCCGGGCGCCGGCCGCCATCACGTCCGAGCCCGCGAAGACCGCGTCCAGACCGGGCCGGCGGGCCAGCAGCGCCGCCATCGCGCGCCGGCCGCCCTCCTCGGTGAAGTCGCCGGGCTCCATCAGCTGCTCGTCGACGCCGTGCCCCGCGTCGCGCAGGGCGTCCCGGTAGCCGTCGTAGCGGCGCGAGGCGCCGTAGACGTCGAGACGGCCCGCGATGTGCGCTATCTCCCGCCGGCCCCGGGAGAGCAGGTGCTCCACGGCCTGCCGGGCGCCGCCGTAGTTGTCGGAGTCCACCGAGGTCAGGGTCTCGGCGGCGGATCTCGGGCCGCTGATCACGGCCGGAATCTCCAGCTGGGAGAGCAGATCGGGCAGCGGGTCGTCGGCGTGCACCGAGACCAGCAGGACCCCGTCCACCCGGTGCGCGGCCAGGTACTGGGCGAGCCGTTGGCGCTCGCGGTCGTTGCCCGCGAAGATCAGCAGCAACTGCATCTCGGTGTCGGACAGTTCCGCGCCGACGCCCTTGAGGATGTCGGAGAAGTACGGCTCGGCGAAGAACCGGGTCTCCGGCTCGGGCACGACCAGGGCGATGGCGTCGGTGCGGTTGGCGGCCAGGGCACGGGCTGCCGTGTTCGGGACGTAACCGAGCTCCGCGACCGCCGCCTCCACGGCGGCCCGGGTGGCGTCACTGACCCGGGGCGAGCCGTTGATCACGCGGGAGACCGTGCCCCGACCGACACCGGCGCGCGCGGCGACCTCTTCGAGGGTGGGGCGACCACCGCTCCGGCCTCGCGCTCCGTGGCTTGCCATGGGCCCCGCCTTTCGCCGTTGTCCTGTCGCTGGCCTGGAATTTAACAGTCCCGGGCAGCGCGGTGACCGGCCACGGGTGGCAACCTGTGCTGCACCGGGTCACCACCCGGTGCCAGTTAACAGCCCGATAACTGAACGCATCTCGCCGCTCCCATGCCCTTGACACCCCCGCCCGGACCGACGACTCTTCAACACATCACCTGTGGGAGCGCTCCCACAGTACCTGACACATACACATCCCGCACGTTCCCCGCCCGAGCCGCAGCGAGAACTAACGGGCCCAACAATGCAGTTGGCCGGGGGGTCGGCACGTCAGGGCAACAGGAGGACTCAATGCGAGCACGTACCCGAATCCGCCGTAAGGCGGTTGTCCTCGCGGCGGTGGCGTCGCTGGGCGCCGGGCTGCTGGCCGGCTGTGCCGACGACGGCGACGACAAGGACGGGTCGTCGTCCGAGGGCGGTGGCGGCGGCAAGACCAAGATCACCCTTGGCCTGTTCGGCGCCGCCGGCTTCGAGGAGTCAGGTCTCTACAAGGAGTACGAGAAGCTCCACCCCGACATCGACATCCAGCAGACCGTCATCGAGCGCAACGAGAACTACTACCCGGCGCTGCTGAACCACCTCACCACCAACAGCGGTCTGCAGGACATCCAGATGGTCGAGGTCGGCAACATCGCCGAGATCGTCCAGACCCAGTCCGACAAGCTGCTCGACCTCTCCAAGTACGGCAAGAAGGCCGACTACCTGGAGTGGAAGTGGGAGCAGGCCACCACCTCGGACGGCCTGACCGTGGGTGTGGGCACCGACGTCGGCCCGATGGCCATCTGCTACCGCAAGGACCTCTTCGAGGAGGCCGGTCTGCCCACCGACCGCGAGGAGGTCGGCAAGCTGTGGGCCGGTGACTGGAACAAGTTCGTCGAGGTCGGCAACGACTACAAGGCGAAGGGCCCCAAGGGCACCACCTTCCTGGACTCCCCCGGCGGCCTGCTCCAGGCGATCCTGAGCAGTGAGAAGGACCGCTTCTACGACGCCTCCGGCAAGGTCATCTACAAGACGAACCCGGCCGTCAAGGACGCCTTCGACCTGACCGCGCAGGCGGCCGAGGACGGGCTGATCGGCAACCAGACGCAGTTCCAGCCGGCCTGGGACACCACCATCGCCAACAGCAAGTTCGCGGCGATGTCCTGCCCGCCGTGGATGCTCGGCTACATCAAGGGCAAGTCCAAGCCCGAGGCGGCCGGCAAGTGGGACGTCGCCCAGGCGCCGAAGTCCGGCAACTGGGGCGGTTCCTTCCTGACCGTTCCCAAGGCCGGCAAGAACACCGAGGAGGCGGCGAAGCTCGCCGCGTGGCTGACCGCTCCCGAGCAGCAGGCCAAGCTCTTCGGCGTGCAGGGCAGCTTCCCGAGCACCCCGGCGGCCTACGAGTCGGCCGAGGTCACGGGCGCCAAGAACGACATGACCGGTGACGCGCCGATCGGTACGATCTTCGCCGCGGCCGCCGCGAACATCCCCGTGCAGACGATCGGCCCGAAGGACCAGATCATCCAGCAGGGTCTGACCGACAACGGCGTGGTCCTGGTGACCCAGGGCAAGTCGCCCAAGGACGCCTGGGAGAACGCCGTCAAGACCATCGACAACGCCCTGGACCAGTGACCCGAATGACCACTGGGCACGACACCGCCGCCGCGTCCCCCTCCAAGGAGGGGGGCGCGGCCCCGGGCCGCCCCGCGGGGCAGGGCCCGGAGACCGAGCAGGAGCGGCAGCGCCGGTCCCGGCTGTCCCGCCGCTGGCAGCGGGACGTGCGCTGGAGTCCGTACGCCTTCGTCTCCCCGTTCTTCCTGCTCTTCCTGGCCTTCGGCCTGTTCCCGCTGATCTACACCGGCTGGGCCTCGCTGCACCAGGTGGAGCTGACCGCGCCGACCGACATGAACTGGGTCGGGCTGCGCAACTACACCCGGATCTTCGACGACGACTTCTTCTGGAACGCGGCGCAGAACACGCTGACGATCGGGATCATCTCGACCGTCCCCCAGCTGCTGATGGCGATGGGCATCGCCCACATCCTCAACTACAAGCTGCGGGCGTCGACGTTCTACCGGGTCGCGATGCTGGCGCCGTACGCCACCTCGATCGCCGCCGCCTCGCTCGTCTTCGTGCTGCTGTTCGGCCGCGACTACGGCATGATCAACTGGGCGCTGGGCACGGTCGGCATCGACCACATCGACTGGCAGAACGACAAGTGGGCCTCCCAGGTCGCCGTCTCCACGATCGTGATCTGGCGCTGGACCGGGTACAACGCGCTGATCTACCTGGCCGCGATGCAGGCGATCCCGCAGGACCTGTACGAGTCGGCCGCGCTGGACGGGGCCAGCCGCTGGCAGCAGTTCCTCCATGTCACGCTGCCCTCGCTGCGCCCGACGATCCTGTTCACCGTCGTCGTGTCGACCATCGGTGCCTCGCAGCTGTTCGGCGAGCCGCTGCTGTTCGACGCGAACAAGGGCGCCTCCGGCGGATCCCAGCACCAGTTCCAGACGCTCGGCCTCTACCTGTACGAGCAGGGCTGGGTCAACCAGCACCTGGGCCGTGCCTCCGCCATCGCCTGGACCATGTTCCTGATCCTCATCGTGGTCGGGATCGTCAACTACGTCATCTCGCGCCGGCTGCGCGCCAGTAGTTAAGGAGACCGGCCGTGACGACGACCCTGACGAAACCCGAGTCGCCCGAGGAACCCAAGCGGTCCCTGCGGCCGAAGTCGGCGCGGGCGGGCGGGACCCTGCACGCCGGGCCGATCGCGTACGTGATCCTCGCCCTGTTCACCATCGGTTCGCTGTTCCCCCTGGTGTGGACGGCGATCGCCGCCTCCCGTGACAACCAGCGGCTGGCCGAGACACCGCCGCCGTTCTGGTTCGGCTCGAACCTCTTCGACAACCTCGATCTGGCGTGGAACGACGCCAACCTGGGCGAGGCGTTCGTCAACACCACGTTCGTGGCCGGGGTGTCGGCCGTGACCATCGTGTTCCTGTCGACGATCGCCGGGTTCGCCTTCGCCAAGCTGCGGTTCAAGGGCCGCAACGCCATGATGCTGATCGTGATCGGCACGATGATGGTGCCGCCGCAGCTCAGTGTGATCCCGCTGTACATGATGGTCGCCAAGCTCGACTGGTCCGACCAGCTCCAGGCGGTGATCCTGCCCTCGCTGGTGAGCGCGTTCGGTGTGTTCTTCATGCGGCAGTACCTGATCCAGGCGCTGCCCGACGAGATCATCGAGGCGGCGCGGGTGGACGGCGCGAGCAGTTGGCGGGTGATCTGGCACGTGGTGTTCCCGGCGGCCCGTCCGGCGATGGCCGTGCTGGGCATGCTGATGTTCGTGCAGACCTGGAACGACTTCCTGTGGCCGTTCCTGGTGCTGACCCAGAACGGCAATCCGACCGTGCAGGTGGCGGTCGCGGGCCTGGGCCGCGGCTACACGCCCGACCAGTCCCTGATCATGGCGGGCGCGCTACTGGGCACGCTGCCCCTGCTGATCGTCTTCGCGATCTTCGGCAAGCAGATCGTGGGCGGCATCATGCAGGGCGCGGTCAAGGGCTGACGCCCCCTTTCCCAGGGGCCGGGTCATCGCCGCTCCGGCCCCTTCACCCCCTCCCACTCCCCCTTCCTCTTACGTGTCGGTCCGCCCGACCTCCTATGGGAGCGCTTCCATGCCTGAGTCCGCACAGCCGGTGACCCCGGTGACCTTTCCTCCCGCCTTCCTCTGGGGCGCAGCGACCTCCGCGTACCAGATCGAGGGCGCGGTGCGGGAGGACGGCCGCACCCCGTCGATCTGGGACACCTTCAGCCACACGCCCGGCAAGACCGACGGCGGCGACACCGGTGACATCGCTGTCGACCACTACCACCGCTACCGGGACGACGTGGCGCTCATGGCCGAGCTGGGCCTGTCGGCGTACCGCTTCTCGATCTCGTGGTCGCGGGTGCAGCCGACCGGCCGGGGGCCGGCGGTCCAGCGCGGTCTGGACTTCTACCGCAGCCTGGTGGACGAGCTGCTGGAGCACGGCATCAAGCCGGCGGTGACGCTCTACCACTGGGACCTGCCGCAGGAGCTGGAGGACGCGGGCGGCTGGCCGGAGCGGGACACCGCCTACCGGTTCGCGGAGTACGCGCAGATCGTCGGTGAGGCCCTGGGCGACCGGGTGGAGCAGTGGATCACGCTCAACGAGCCCTGGTGCAGCGCCTTCCTGGGGTACTCCTCGGGTGTGCACGCGCCCGGCCGGACCGACCCGGCGGCCTCGCTGCGCGCCGCGCACCACCTGAACCTGGCGCACGGTCTGGGCACCAAGGCGCTGCGCTCGGTGATGCCGGCCCGCAACTCGGTGGCGCTGAGCCTGAACTCCGCGGTGGTCAGGTCCGTCTCGGAGGACCCGGAGGACCTGGCGGCCCGGCAGCGGATCGACGACCTGGCCAACGGGATCTTCCACGGCCCGATACTCCAGGGCGCCTACCCGCAGTCGCTGTTCGCGGCGACCTCGTCGCTGACGGACTGGGACTTCGTCCAGGACGGCGATCTGGCCCTGATCAACCAGCCGTTGGACGCGCTGGGCCTCAACTACTACACGCCGTCGCTGGTGTCGGCCGCCGCCTCGGCGCCGGCCGGTCCGCGCGCGGACGGGCACGGGGTGACCACGCACAGCCCGTGGCCGGCCTCGGAGGACGTGGCCTTCCACCAGTCGCCGGGCGAGCGCACCGAGATGGGCTGGTCCATCGACCCGACGGGCCTGCACGACCTGATCATGCGCTACAGCCGGATCGCCCCCGGGCTGCCGCTGTACGTCACGGAGAACGGCGCGGCCTACGACGACAAGCCCGACCCCGACGGCCAGGTCCACGACCCCGAGCGGATCGCCTACCTGCACGGCCACCTCTCGGCGGTCCGCCGCGCCATCGAGGACGGCGCCGACGTGCGGGGCTACTACCTGTGGTCGCTGCTGGACAACTTCGAGTGGTCCTACGGCTACAGCAAGCGCTTCGGCGCGGTCTACGTCGACTACACGACCCTGGAGCGGACCCCGAAGTCGAGTGCCCTGTGGTACGGGCAGGCGGCTCGATCGGGTGCGCTGCCGGCTCCGGAGTCGGACTAGGCGGACAGCGGGCGCGGCACCCCCGTGGGGGGAGGTGCCGTGCCCGCTGTTCTTACGTGCACGCCCCGGCCGGACGGGGGGAAGACCGGCCGGGGCGCCCCCCGTGGGTCAGTTGTAGGCCGCGAAGGCCTTGGCGAAGGCGTTCTTGTCCTGGTCTACGGAGCTGCAGGTGGCGTCGGCCGCGGGCTTGGGGCCGCCGGGGCAGGCCTTGTCGCGGGTCGCCGACCACATCGAGAGCCAGCCGATCCCCCTGGACTCGGCGAAGTCCACCAACTGGGTGGCGTCCTCGACCTTGAAGACCTCGGTGACGACGTCGTTGACGCCGATCATCGGGGTGATCGCGACGGTCTTCCAGGCGGCGCTGTCGGACAGCCCGAGGACGCCCTTGAGCTGGGCCTGGGTGGCGGTGGCGGCCTGCTCGGCGTAGGTGCCCATGTCGCCGCTGTACGCCGGGCCGTAGTCCATCGCCATGATGTTGACGGCGTCGATGTCCACGCCGTTCCTCCTCGCGTCGGCGAGCAGGTCCACGCCGGGCTGGGTCAGGCCCTCGGGCATCACCGGGAGGGTGAAGGAGACGTCCAGGCCGGGGTGGTTCTTCTGGAGCTGGGCGATGGCCTGGCTGCGGCGGGTGTTGGCCGCGGCGTCGGGCAGCGCGCCGCCCTCGACGTCGAAGTCGACCTTGGTGAGGTCGTAGGCGGCGACGACCTTCTCGTACGCGGCGGCCAGGGCGCCCGCGGAGGAGCAGGTGGTGGCGAGTTCGCTGCCGGCCGCGCCGCCGAAGGAGACCCGTACGTCGCCGCCCTCGGCGCGCAGTGCGCCGATCTGCGCGGCGACCGCGTCGCTCGCCAGGTCGCTCACGCCGCCCCACTTGGGCGTGCAGCCTCCGCCGTCGGTGACGAAGGCCAGGTTGTAGTTCTTCACGCCGGTGGCCTCGGCGGTGGCGACCAGGTCGAAGGCCGGGTAGAGCGAGGTGTCGACGTAGGGGGCGAAGCCCGCGTTCGTCGTGGTGCCGTTGCCCGGGGTCCGGGTGGGCTGCGCCGTGGGCGTGGCGCTCTGCGTCGCGGTGGGGGTGGGGGTCGAGGTGGCGGTGGGCGTGCCGGTGGGGGTCGGCGTGGCCGTCTCGGTCGGGCGGCCGGTGGGGTCGGGGGTCGCGCCGGTGTCGGCGGAACACTTGACACCGTCGATCACACAGGCGGTCGGGTCGCCGGTGCCGTTGACGACGAAGCCGACCGTGACCGACTCCCCGGCCGCCAGGCCGTCCTTGTCCCAGGCGGCGGGCTTCACGGTGACCCGCGAGCCGCTGACGGCGGACTCGGCGTTCCACAGTGAGCCGAGCTTCGACCCCGCCGGCAGGTCGAAGCTCAGAGTCCAGTCCGCCTTCGCCGTACCGGTGTCGTTGGTGACGACGTACTGCGCGGTGTACCCCGTCGACCAGTCGCTGGTCCTCGTGTAGGCGGCGCCCACCCCGGCGGCCTGGGCGGTGCCCGCGAGGAAGACGGCGCCGCCACCGACCACGGCCGCGGCGACCAGTCCGCCGATCGCCTTGTTCCTGCCGCTGACCTTGCGCCGGTGGATCGTCATCGCCTGCCTGCCTTCACTGCTCACGGAGAGGGGTGCGGCAGCACGCTAGCGATGCCGAATCGGGCAAAAGGCCTGATCGGGACGGTGGTTGAAGATCTTAGGGCGCGCTTAAGGAAGGGATCGGGGACGGTTAAAGGTCGAGACCAGCCGACCGCTCCGGCGTCTTCGCACCCGGTGCCCCCGGCGCTCGGGCGCCCGCCCGTCCAGCTGGATCCAGATCCGCACCTCGGTCCCGCCGAGCACGGACGACCCGATCCGTACGTCGCCGCCGGTGGACTCCGCGAGCCGGCGCACGATGTCCAGCCCGAGGCCGGTGGAGCCGGCGCTGCCGGAGCCGCGTCCGCGGGCCATCGCCGCCTGGGGGTCGGGTATGCCGGGGCCGGCGTCGGAAACGAGCACGATCACCGCGTCCTCGCCGTTGTGCACGTCGACGGCGAAGGCCGTGCGCTCGGGGGTGTGCCGGAAGACGTTGCCGAGCAGGGCGTCCAGCGCGGCGGCGAGGTCGGCGCGGGCCACGGGGATGCGCACCGGCCGGTCGACGCCGGCCACGCGCACCTTGCGGCCCTCGTCCTCGGCCAGCGCCGACCAGAACGCCATCCGCTCGCGGACCACCTCGGACGCGTCGCACCCGGCGCCCGGACCGGCCGCCACCGTCTGCGGCTTGGCCTCCCGGGCGGTGCGGATGATGGTGTCGACCTCCCGCTCCAGCTGGGCCACGGCGGCCCGGGTCTGCTCGGCGGCCGGCCCGTCGCCGAGGGAGGCGGCGTTCAGCCGCAGCACGGTCAGCGGGGTGCGCAGCCGGTGCGACAGATCGGCCGCCAGCTCCCGTTCGTTGGCGAGCAGTTGGACGACCTGGTCGGCCATGGAGTTGAACGCGGCGGCGGCCAGCCGCAGTTCGTTCGGCCCCTCCTCCGGCACCCGGGCGCCCAGCTTGCCCTCCCCCAGTTCGTGCGCCCCCTCGACCAGGCGCTGGGCGGGCTGCACCATCCGTACGCCGAGCCGGTCGGCGACCGCGACCGAGCCGACGATCAGCGCGGCACCTACGGCGGCGAGGACCGCCCAGGCCGTGGAGACCCCGTTGCTGACCTCGGCCTCGGGGACGTGGACCTCGACGACGGCGATCTTCCCGGAGCTGAGCGCCACGGGCTGGAGCAGGGTGGATCCGCCGGGCACCTCGCTGGTGGAGGCGCGGCCGAGCCGCCGCACGGTGGCGATGTCCTCGCGGGCCGCGCGCTGCCGGCCGATGTCGACGGCCGGGGAGCCGTCGGCGGCGGGGATGTGCACGGCCATCCCCGACTCGGCGCCGGCCGAGGCCACGACCCGTTCGAGCTGGTCGCGGTCGGTGGTGATGGAGAGCGCGGGGGCGACCGCGGCGGCCTCCCGCTCGGCGTTGGAGAAGGCGCGGTCGCGGGCCATCTCCTTGATGACGAGTCCGAGCGGTACCGCGAAGGCGAGCACGACCATGGTGGTGACCGCGAGCGAGACCTTGACCAGCGCCCATCTCATCGTGGCGGCCCTCCGTACGCACCGGGCGGCTCCAGCTTCACGCCGACCCCGCGCAGGGTGTGCAGATAGCGCGGACTGGCGGCGGTCTCGCCGAGTTTGCGGCGCAGCCAGGACAGGTGGACGTCGATGGTCTGGTCGTCGCCGTAGGACTGCTGCCACACCTCGGCGAGCAGTTCCTTGCGCGGGACGACCACGCCCGGCCGGCCGGCCAGGAAGGCGAGGAGGTCGAACTCACGGCGGGTCAGGTCCAGCCGTACGCCGTCCAGTTCGGCCTGGCGGCGCAGCGGGTCGACGGTGAGGCCGCCGACGCGGAGCACCGAGGAGGGGGCGGCCTCGGCGCCGGCCGAGCGGGCCCGGCGCAGCACGGCGGCCATCCGGGCGGAGAGGTGCTCGACGGAAAACGGCTTGGTGAGGTAGTCGTCCGCGCCGGCGTTGAGCAGCCGGACGATCTCGGTCTCGTCGTCGCGGGCGGTGGCGATGATGACCGGGACGTCGGTGATCCCGCGCAGCATCTTCAGGGCCTCGGACCCGTCGAGATCGGGCAGGCCGAGGTCCAGGACGACCACGTCGAAACGGAAATGGGCGACCTCGCGCAGCGCCTCCAGGGCCGTGCCGACGCTGCGCACGGTGTGCGCGGCCTCGGTCAGATGCCGGATGAGGGCGGAGCGCACGAACTGGTCGTCCTCGACCACGAGCACACTTGCCATGCGCCGCACCGTACGCCATGCGGGCGAACCCCATCGCGGCCTGTGGACAACTGCGGCGCTGTGGACACCGGGGCGACACCCGTGGGACGGGTGAGGCAGTATGGCCCGCGATGCGCAGAGGACTCGTACACGTACTGGCTTGGTCGCTCGCCACGGGCGCGGCGGTCACGCTGTCGTGGTGGGGTGTCCACACGGTGATGGCGGGCACCGCCTACGACCCGCCGCGCGCCCTGCCCATCGCGGCGGCGGACGCGACGACGCAGGAGTCGAAACCGCTGGCCTCCGCCACGCGCTCGCCGTCCCCGTCCGCCTCGGCGCCCTCGAAGAGCCCCACGCCGAAGCCCTCGGCCACACCCCGGCCCTCCGGGACGCCCACCGCGTCCCCGGACCCCTCGCCCACGGCGTCGGGCCGGATCAAGGGGTACGACACCGACGGCGGCCGGGTGGTCTTCGACCTCGCCGACACGTACGCGACGCTGGTGTCGGCGACGCCGGGCACGGGCTGGTCGATGCAGGTGTGGAAGACGGAGTCGTGGATCCGGGTGGAGTTCGCGCGGGGCGCGGAGCGGGTGTCGGTCTTCTGCACCTGGCACGACAGCGCGCCCCGGGTGGAGATCGGGACCTACTGAGGCTCGGCGGGCCCAGGGCCGGTCGTCGGATTCCGGTCCGCGCCGCGACGGCGGGCCCTAGCGGAAGACCGATGCCGGGGGTGCCGGGGAGGCGACCGCGACCGCGTCGGTGACCGGGGTCGCGCCGCCGGTGAAGTCGGTGAGGGCCCTGCCGTGTTCGACGCGGCCGGGGTGCGGGTCCGAGGCGGCCCTGCGGGTCAGTTCGGCGACCGGGAGCGGTTGGTCGGCGGCGACCAGGACGGCGTTGCCGAAGCGCTTGCCGCGCAGCACGGTGGGGTCGGCGACCAGGGCGAGTTCGGTGAAGCGGGCGGCGGCGGTGGCGATCTGGCCGCGCAGGTGGGCCAGGGGCGGGCCGTCGGCGAGGTTGGCGGCGTACCAGCCGCCGGGGCGCAGGGCGCGGCGCACCTCGTCGAGGAACTCGGTGGAGGTCAGGTGGGCGGGGGTGCGGGCCCCGCTGAAGACGTCGGCGACGATCAGGTCGGCCCATCCGTCGGGCACCTTGGCGAGTCCTTCGCGGGCGTCCGTGGACCGCACCCGGATCCGGGCGTTGCGGTCCGGCGGCAGCTCGCGGCGGACCAGTTGGACGAGCGCCGCGTCCCGCTCGACGACCTGCTGGGTGGAGCGGGGCCGGGTGGCGGCGACGTACCGGGCGAGGGTGAGGGCGCCGCCGCCGAGGTGGACGGCGTGCACGGGCTTGCCGGGCGGGGCGACGAGGTCGATGACGTGGCCGAGGCGGCGCTGGTACTCGAAGGACAGGAAGGTCGGGTCGTCCAGGTCGACGTGCGACTGCGGTGCCCCGTCGATGAGCAGGGTCCAGGCGCGCGCCCGGTCCCGGTCGGGTATCAGCTCGGCGAGCCCTCCGTCGACGGTCTCGACGATCGCGTCGGCGGCCGGCTCCTGGCGCCGCGGGTTTCTGGACTTGCCCATCCGGCCATTATGCGGAGGCGTCCGTGATCACGCAGTGCGCCCCCGTGCGGTCCGCGGGCCCGCCGGGCCGCGCGCCCCCGGTCACCGGCAGTTGTCGGCCGCCTCGATCAGCCGTGCCGCCTCCCCGAGCGCCGCCCGCAGCACCGCCGGATCCGTCGCGAGGTCCGCCTCCCCGGGCGGCAGCAGCCAGTCGGACCCCTCCGGCGGCGGCTCGGGCACGAGGCTCAGGCCCCGTCCGTCGGTCTCGGTGCAGGTGCTGCCCGGCATGTCCCAGCCCGCGGCGGTGCCGGGCGGCACCACGAACCCGAGCGTGTCGCAGCCGTCGTCGTGGAGCACCGGCCCCACCGCGTCCCCCGCCCCCCGGCGCAGGATGTCGACCGCCTCCAAACCCTGCCGGGCGGGCACCGTCACCAGGTCGCACGCCGCCGAGGTGCAAGGCGGCGGACCGCACTCCTGGTTCGGCGGATGCCCGGCCGTCGTCGCCGACGTACACGGGTCGACGTTCTGCCTGGTCTCCATCCCGGCCTCCACCACGCAGCCCTCCTCGGAAACGAGCGGCTCGGGAGGCGGGCGACCCCCGGTCCACGCGGTTCAACGTGCCCGCGTGTCAACGGAAACGGCGCAAGTCCGCCGCAAAGGATGGCAGTTCATGGCAGATGTTGGATGAGATATCCGGTTTGTAGCCAAACACCGCATGGCGGGTCCTGGACAGCGGGTACGTTCATGCCCGCCGGACACCCGGGGGACGAAGCGAACAAATGGTTCAACTCGCCACCGGTCCGGCGTGGTTCGACGGTTCGCACGAGAGGACCGGCCATGACGTCGTCAGAGCTGAACGCGTCCCAGCCCCCCAGACCACCCCGGCCGAATCTCGCGTTCAGGCGGTTGCGCGGACAGCGCTCGCCGGCCGAGTTCGCCGCGGCGGTACGCCGGGCCGCCCGCGAGATCGGGGAGCGGGTCAGCTGTGACGCTCGTTACGTCGGCCGGGTCGAGGCGGGCGAGATCCGCTGCCCCAACTACGCGTACGAACGGGTGTTCCTGCACATGTTCCCCGGCCGCACCCTCACCGACCTCGGCTTCGCGCCCCGCGCCGCCGTCCGCGGACGCCGGGTGCGCGCCGACGACGACCCGTCCGACGCCTCGGACGCCGTTCCCGTGGCTGTCACGGGTGAGGCACAAGGGGCGTACGAGCCGTATGAAACGCAGGACCCGTACGACACGCACGAGAGACCCGAGGAGAGCGACGTGCTGCGTCGCGCATTCATGACCGGCGGCGGTGCCACGGTGGCCGCCGTCACGCTGAGCCCGCTCGGGCTCACCATCGACGCCACGGCCGCGGAACCTCCCTCCCGGCGCGTCGGGACCGGCGAGGTGGAGGTGCTGGAGGAGGCGGTCCGCAGGATCCGGCTGCTGGACGACCGGCACGGGGCGGACGGTCTGTACCGGCGCGCGGCGGCCCCGCTGCGCGCCGCCTACGCCCTGCTGGACGCCGGCACCACCCGCCACCGGGTCGCGGAACGGCTCCACTCGGGCGCCGGCGAGCTGGCCATCTCGGTGGGCTGGCTCGCGCACGACTCGGGACGCTTCGACGACGCCCGCTCCCACTACGCGGAGGCGCTGGCGACGGCCCGGATGGCCGGGGACCCCGCGCTGGAGGCGCACGCCTTCTGCAACACCTCCTTCCTCGCCCGGGACGCCGGCCGCCCGCGCGAGGCGGTGCGCGCGGCGCAGGCCGCCCAGCGCGCCGCGCACCCGCTCGGCTCCCCCCGGCTGATGTCCCTGCTCGCGCTGCGCGAGGCGGGCGGCTGGGCGGGGCTCGCCGACCGCACGGGCTGCGCCCAGGCCCTCGCCCGCGCCCAGGCTCTCTTCGCCCGCGGCACCTGCGACGCGGA
This sequence comes from Streptomyces sp. NPDC000983, assembly GCF_040299205.1. Lineage (NCBI taxonomy): Bacteria > Bacillati > Actinomycetota > Actinomycetes > Kitasatosporales > Streptomycetaceae > Streptomyces > Streptomyces sp. NPDC000983. The sequence continues at coordinate 238,511 of NZ_JBEPBM010000005.1, forward strand.
CCCCGAGTGGATGAGCTTCTACGGCGAGGCCGAACTGGAGGGCCTGGAGGCACAGGTCTGGTCGACGCTCGGCGACTGGCGCCGGGCGGCCCGGCACGCGGGGCGGGCGGCGCAGCTCCAGGACCCGCACTTCACCCGCAACATCGCCCTGTACACGGCGGAGCTGGCGGACGACCTCGCGCGCGGCGGTCACCCCGACGAGGCGGCGGCGGCCGGGATGCGGCTGCTGGACCTGCTCGACGAGGTCCAGTCCTCCCGGATCCAGACGATGCTCGCGGGCACGGCCCGGGTCCTGCTCCCGCACCGGCGTGCGGCGGGCGTGTCCTCGTTCCTGGAACGGCACGCGAGCCTGCCGCGCGCCGTGTGAGCCGTGCGCGCCGTGCGCTCAGCCGGCCAGATGCCCCAGGTCGTTCCAGCTCTCCAGCGCGGGCTCGCCGTAGGCCCAGCCCAGCACCGACAGTGACGTCGGGTTCAGGCGTACGCGGGCCCCGAACTCCAGCGGCAGGCCCAGCCAGCGGGCGCCGATGGAGCGCAGGATGTGCCCGTGGGCGAAGACCAGGACGTCCCGGTCGGCCGAGCGCGCCCAGGAGACCACCTCGTCGGCCCGCGCGGCGACGTCGGCCGGGCTCTCGCCCCCGGGGACACCGTCGCGCCAGATCAGCCAGCCGGGCCGCACCGCCTGTATCTCGGCCGGCGTCATGCCCTCGTAGGCGCCGTAGTGCCACTCCATCAGCGTGTCCCAGTGGTCCGCCCGCTCGCCGAAGCCGGCCAGTTCGCACGTCTCACGCGCGCGTGCCAGCGGACTGGTCCGCACCTCCGCCCCGGGCAGCCCGTCCAGCGGCGCCCGGTGCAGCCGCTCGCCGAGCAGCTTGGCGCCGCGGCGGCCCTCCTCCAGCAGCGGCACGTCGGTCCGCCCGGTGTGCTTGCCGGACAGTGACCACTCGGTCTGTCCGTGCCGGGCCAACAGAATGCGCGGTGCCATGGCGTCGCGTGCCTTTCCGTGAATATGCGGGGCGGAACCCGTCCATCATCCCGCACCCTGGGTAAGGGCAACCCGATGGGCGATCTCAGCGTCTATCAGGGCCGGGGGCGCCCGACGGGGGCGTGCGCGAGCACCGTAAGGTGGCGGGTCCGGGCGACCGGCGCCACGAGACGAAGGGGGAGGCGATCGGATGCCGCACGCCGAGAAACCGGCCATGGGGGCGGCATCACTGGGCCGTCCGCGCTGGTGGACCGAGCTGCCACTGATCGTGTTGGTGTACGCGTGCTACTCGGCGGGCCGGCTGCTGGCCCGCGGCGATGTCACCTCGGCCGTGGACCACGGCCTGGCGATCCTGCGCATCGAGAAGGTGCTGTACCTCAACGCCGAGCACCCGCTGAACCGTCTCTTCACCAGAGAGCCGTGGCTGGGTGTGCCGGCCGACTTCTGGTACGCCTCGCTGCACTACCTGGTCACCCCGGTGGTCCTCGTCTGGATCTTCCGGTCCCGCACCGTGCACTACCGGGCCGCCCGCACCTGGCTGATGACGTCCACGTTCATCGGCCTGATCGGCTTCACCCTGCTGCCCACCTGCCCGCCGCGGCTGCTCTCCCCGACCCACGGCTTCGTGGACACCATGGCGTACTACAGCTCGTACGGCTGGTGGGGCGGTGAGGCCAGCGCCCCCAAGGGCCTGGGCGGCCTGACCAACCAGTACGCGGCGATGCCGAGCCTGCACTGCGGCTGGGCCCTGTGGTGCGGCGTCATGCTGTGGAAGTACGGCGGGACGCGGCTGGCGAAGACGGCCGCCGTGATCTACCCGACCGTGACCGTGATCGTGGTCATGGGCACCGCGAACCACTACTTCCTGGACGCGGTGGCCGGCGCCGCCGTGATGGGCGCCGGGTTCCTGCTGACGCCGTACGTGCTGCGCTGCGCGGAGCGCGTCCGGGCCCGCTTCGAGGGCCGGGCGAGCCTGGTCGCGGCCCGCTCCGCACAGCCCGCCAAGGACACCTCTTCCGTCACCGGGGCCTCGATTGTCAGTGGCGGATGCCAGACTTCCGCGGGTGAGCGATTCCCACGGCAGCGCGAATCACGGTTCGAACCCGGAGCCGAACCGGGTGCCTCCCCCACGGACGCGGGGGACGGCGCTCCGGCGAAGGCTCGCTGAGCTGCGCGGCCCCGAGGTGGCGGCCAAGGCGCTGGACGCCCGCGCGCTGGCCGCCCTGGCCGCCAACCCCGGGTGCAGACGGCGCGCGATCCTGGACGGCGCCGGGGTGAACAAGGCGGTCCTGGCGACCGCGCTGGGCTCGCCGTCGGCCTTCGGGCAGTCGCAGTTCGCGCTCACCCGGGGCAACGCCTTCGAGGCGAAGGTGAAGGCGGACGGCGGCGCCGAACTGCTGCGCCTGGCGCACGAGAAGCTGGACCGCGCCGCCGAGCCGCCCGCCCGGGCGTCCCTGCCCGACCTGTCCGCCACCGGCCCCGAGGGCCGGGTGGCCCGTACGGCGCTGGCGCTGCGCGAGGCGAGCGGCGCCCCGGGCACCTGGACACTGCTGGACCACCCCCTGCTCGCGCTCGAGGTGGCCGGCTCGCCCGCCTTCCTGGAGCCGGACGCGGTGGTGGTGCACCCCGACGGCAGCTGGTCGGTGGTGGAGATCAAGTCGTTCCCGATGCTGGACGGCTCCGCGGACCCGGCGAAGGTCGGCGCCGCGGCCCGCCAGGCCGCGGTGTACGTGCTCGCGCTGGAACAGGTCGCCGCCCGCCTGGCCGAGGGACCGGAGGGCGGCCCGGCACCCCGGGTGCGCCACCGGATCCTGCTCGTCTGCCCCAAGGACTTCTCCAACCTGCCCACCGCCTCCGCCGTCGACGTCCGCAAGCAGCGCGCGGTGACCGCCCGCCAGCTGACCCGGCTCACCCGGATCGAGGAGATCGCCGACGCGCTGCCCGAGGGCACCTGCTTCGACCCCGGGCTGCCCACGGCCGAACTGACCGCGGCCGTGGAGTGCGTGCCGGCGACGTACGCGCCCGACTGCCTGTCCGCGTGCGAGCTGGCCTTCCACTGCCGGGACCGCTCGCGCACGGCCGGCGCGGTCACCACCCTCGGCCGCACGGCCCGCGCCGAACTGGGCGGGCTGAGCACGGTGGAGGACGTCCTGGCGGCCGCCCACGGCACCGCCGGGGACCCGGCCGACCCGGCGGTGGCCGCCCTGCGCAGAGCGGCGTACCTGCGGGCCGAGGCACTCGACGCCCGGGAGACGGTCCCGTGTCCCTGATCTCCACGCTCGCCCGGCTGGAGGCGATCAGCACCGGCCGCGCCCAGCCCTCGGCCACCGTCCGCCACCGTCGGCTCTCCGACCGCCCGCTGGTCTTCGTGCCGCTCACCACCGCCGGTGAGGCGGGAGCCCCGCTCGGCGCCCTGGTCGGCACCGACCGGGACGCGCCCCGGCTGCTGGTCGTGCCGCAGCCGCGCGACCGCGACCTGCGGTTCACGTTCCTCGCCGACCTCGCCGACACGGTCCTGCCGCACATCGAGTCGTACACCGAGGCGGTCGAGGCCGCCGAGCGCACCGACACCGACCCGGAGACCGGCAAGCGCGTCAAGGTCGAGGTCGACCTGTGCGCCGACGCGCCCCAGCTGATCGTGCCGAGCCGCGCCGGCCTGGACTTCGTCCGCCTCCTCGGCCGCTCCATGCGCTTTCGGCGTACGGCGGAGCAGGACCCGGAGACCCCCTACCCGGCGCCGCCCCGGGTGCCGCTGCTGGGCCGCTGGCTGACGCACTACGGCGAGCGGTCCCGGGTGCCCGGCTCCTCGCTGCTGCTGGCCATGACCGAGGTGCTGGCCCGGCACTGGGCGACGGGCCAGTCCGCCCTGGAGGACCAGCACCTGGGCGCGCTGCTGGCGTGGATCGACCCCCCGCCCGGCGGGACCGGCGCCGAGGCGGCGCTCCGCGCGGAGCTGGCCCGGGACGCACAAGGCCAGCTGGAGTGGCCGCCCGCCGGGCCGGCCACCGACCCCGCCTTCGACAACAGGCTGCTCGCCCCCGCCCTCGAACGCTACGACCGCGCCCGCACCGCGCTGGCCGCCGCGCAGGACGGCATGGAGGCGGACGACCGGCTGGGCATCCTCACGGCGGCCGAGCGGGAGATCCGCGAGCTGGTCGCGAGCCGCACCCGGCCCACCTGGGACGCGGTCTGGCGCGGCCTGGACCTGCTGCGGGAGCTGCCCGACGGCGCCCATGTCGAGGAGCGGTGGACCCGCGACCGCTGGTCGTTCACCGCGCACCGCGACCGGATCACGGCCGGCGAGCCGCCGCAGCCGCGCCGGGACGACGCGGTCACGGCCGCGAACAAGCTCGCCTCCCGCGAGCGGGAGCAGGCCCGGCTGGAGGCGCAGGAGGCCCTCGACGACCCGCTGGTGATGGCGGGGCGACGGCTGTCCGGAGAGGCGTTCGCCGGCGAGGTCACGGACGTGGTGATGACGTACAGCGAGGGCAAGCGGCCCAGCCCGCGCCCGCTGGTGACCGTCCGCACCGACGACCGGCCGCAGCTCGGCGAGCGGGTGAAGGTGTACCGCTCGCTGGGCGGCAAACCGCAGTCGGCGGAGCTGGTGGACGCCGACGGCGACCTGCTGACCCTGCGGGTGCTGGACAAGATGGGCCGCGGCAAGGAGCCGGAGAGGGGTTCCGTGCCGGAGAAGGGCGACCGGGTCTGCTACACGCTGTTCGAACACGAGCAGCGGGGCGGGGCGAAGCTGCCCGACCCGGAGCAGACCCCGTGGACGCACGGCGGACCGCCCGGGGAGGCCGTACCGGAGGCCGCCGACCGGCTCACCGAGGAGGACGTGCTGTGACACCCCTTGCGCCGACCGGGTTCGACCCGGGCGCGGAGGCGACGCGGGCCACCGACGCGATCCTCGCCGACACCCTGCACGGCACCCACCGCGGGGTGGTCGTCGACTCCCCGCCCGGCGCCGGGAAGTCCACCCTGGTGGTGCGGGCGGCCCTGGAGCTCGCCGGGGCGGGCCGCCCGCTGATGGTCGTGGCGCAGACCAACGCCCAGGTCGACGACCTGGTGCAGCGGCTCGCCGAGAAGGCCCCCGAGCTGCCGGTGGGCCGGCTGCACAGCAGCGACTCCGACCCGTACGACAAGGCGCTCGACGGTCTGGCGAACGTCCGCAAGTCCGCGAAGGCGGCGGACCTGACGGGCCTGCCGGTGACGATCTCCACCGCCGCGAAGTGGGCGCACGTGAAGGTCGACGAACCCTGGCGGCACGCGATCGTGGACGAGGCGTACCAGATGCGCTCGGACTCGCTGCTCGCCGTGGCCGGGCTGTTCGAACGGGCCCTGTTCGTGGGCGACCCGGGGCAGCTGGACCCGTTCGCGATCGTGGGCAGCGAGCAGTGGGCGGGGCTGTCGTACGACCCGTCGGCGTCGGCCGTGACCACCCTGCTCGCGCACAACCCCGAGCTGCCCCAGCACCGGCTGCCGGTGTCCTGGCGGCTTCCGGCGTCGGCGGCCCCGCTGGTCTCCGACGCGTTCTACCCGTTCACGCCCTTCCGCAGCGGCACGGACCACGGCGACCGCCGGCTCTCCTTCGCGGTCCCCTCCGACGGCTCCGGCCCCGACCGGGTGATCGACGAAGCGGCCGAGGCGGGCTGGGGCCTGCTGGAACTGCCCCCACGGCACACCCCGCGCACGGACCCGGAGGCGGTCCGCGCGGTGGCGGCGGTCGTACGGCGGCTGCTGGACCGGGGCGGTGCGGCCGTCTCGGAGCGCTCGCCGGACCCGGCGCCGCTCGCCGCCGACCGGATCGCCGTCGGCACCGCGCACCGCGACCAGGCCGCCGCGGTCCGGGCCGCGCTGGCGGAGCTGGGCGTCCGGGACGTCGTCGTCGACACGGCGAACCGTCTCCAGGGCCGGGAGTACGACGTCACGGTCGTCCTGCACCCGCTCTCCGGCCGCCCCGACGCCACCGCCTTCCACCTGGAGACGGGCCGCCTGTGCGTCCTGGCCTCCCGCCACCGGCACGCCTGCATCGTGGTCTGCCGGGCGGGCGTCACCGACCTCCTCGACGACTACCCGTCGACGGAACCTGTCCAGCTGGGCACGCTGGTCAAATTTCCCGACGGGTGGGAGGCGAACCACGCGGTCCTGGCCCGCCTCTGCGAACACCGCGTCCCCTGGCAGCCCTGACCCCGGCCCGCCGGACGGAGTCCGGCACGCCGCCGCAGGCGGCCGATGAACACAGCCCCGACGGGTGGGAGGCGAACCACGCGGTCCTGGCCCGCCTCTGCGAACACCGCGTCCCCTGGCAGCCGTGAGCGGTCGGGGCCGTGGCCTGGGGGTTCGAGGCCCCCTTGCGCGGGCGCGGGACAATGGACGGTGGCCCGCTGCACAGGGGGTCATTCACGACGTACGAGGAGGAGAAGACATGGCGGAGCCCACGCCGCGTCGGAACGAATCGCGGCTACGCCCCGCGCCCCTGCTCTTCGAGCCCACACAGGCGGCAGCCGACCCGGAGCACTTCTTCGACCTGGAGTCGATCGACGACCCCCGGGCGCTGCTCGCGCGGGCGACGGAGCTGACCGTGGCGTTCCGGGCGGCCGCCGACCGTGCCGTGGAGTTCCAGGCCATCGCGGCGGCCCAGCTCGCCGATCCGCGGCGCTTCGACCGGCTGACGACCGCGGACATCGCCGAACGTGCGGAGTGGACCGAGGACTACGCCGTGAAGATGGTCGAGTTCGGCCGCGACCTGCTGCGCGGCGCGGTCGAGGGCCGGGAGCACGTCGACCCCGTGTGAGCCGCTCCGGCATATGCCGGACGGGCAAGATCCGGGCAAGATACTCCCCGCCACCCGCTCCTGTCCTGATTTCCGGCAACCCAGAGCAGCGACTCCCTCACGGACGGTAGATCTTGGAGGCATGAGCAGCTGCCTCGACGCCGCGGGCGTCACCCCGGACGGAGCCGCCTGGCTGGCCTCGGCAGGAACGTATCCCCGCACCACGCTGGCGTTCTGGGAGGAGCGTCCCGACGCGCCCGTGGTGCTGCCCTGCGGATCGGTGTTCGACGTGGTCAGCGCGCCCGCGATGTTCGGGCGCCGGATGCTCGCCCGGCTCTGGGACGACGGTCCGGGCTCCGGCCCGGTGGCGGCGTTCCGGGGCCGGATGCTGCTGTTCGCCGCGCCGGGCACCGCCCAGCGGCTGCCCTCGTTGATGAGCTGGGAGGAGTGGGGCGCGCCCGGGCAGGACGGCACCCCGGCGGCGCCGCCGCTGCTGTGCCACGGCAACGGCGACGCGGTGACCGTGCCGGCCCCGGCCCGCATCGCCCCGGCCTCCGCCGGCGCGCGCTGGCTGGTCGCCCCGGACACCCGCCACCCGTGGCTGCCGGGGCCGGAGATCCTGCTCTGGGCGGCCGTCCGGGCGGCCCGGACCGCCGTGCGGATATCGATTTTTCCTCCCGCCGACCTGGATGCTAAGGTCTACGACGTCAGCAGGCGCCGCTAGCTCAGTTGGTTAGAGCAGCTGACTCTTAATCAGCGGGTCCGGGGTTCGAGTCCCTGGCGGCGCACGACAGTGAAGGCCCTCTCGGGAAACCGAGGGGGCCTTCGCCTTGCCGGCTACGGCTCCCCGGCGCCGCGGGAGCGGGCTGGGGGTCCGGGGGTCATCCCCCGGGAAATGCAGCATCAGCGGGTCCGGGGTTCGAGTCCCTGGCGGCGCACGACAACGAAGGCCCCCTCGGGAAACCGAGGGGGCCTTTCGCGTGCGTCCGTGGAGGGCACCTCCGTCTGCCGAGGGGCCCTCCGCATACCTCCACGCCCGCTACCGCGTAGCGATCCGTACGGTCCACGCGCCCGCTGCCGTGCGGCCCTCCACCTCCACCCGGACGCCGTCCCCCGGCACGGTGAAGCTCTCGCCGAGTGCCACCGGGGCGTCGGCGAGCGGTGGATAGACCGAGTCCTCCCAGCAGGCCTCCGTGTCCGGGTGGGCGTCGACGACCTCGACCGGGCCGCGGCCGGACTCGGCGCCGCTGCGGACGCGGTACACCAGCACGCCGTCCCGGCAGGCCCCCGCGTCGTTGCCGATCCGGCTGCGCACCTCGAAGGCGAGCGCGCTGTCCGCGCCGGTGCGCACCACCGCGAGCTTGGTGCCGCCGCCGAGCCCGAAGGAGGGCGCTCCGGCGGTGCCCGTGACCGGGGCGCCCGGGCCGGCGCCGAGCGGCTCCAGGGTGATCCGGGTGCCGTCGGGGTCCCGCACGCAGGTGACCTGGCGGGGTTCGAGCCAGCCGAGCTTCCACTTGTGCCAGCCGAACAGGTCCGGGGCGAGACCGAACTGGCTGCCCATCAGGTCCCAGTCGCCGACGTGGGTGTCCCAGTCGCCCTCGCCGTCGACCGGGCGGTGGTAGAGGTCGGGCAGGTCGAAGACATGGCCGGTCTCGTGGGCGAGGACCAGCCGGTCCGGCGGATGCTGCTCGAAGACGGTGACGACCCGCCGGATGTCGGTGCCGTCGGCGCGCAGCGGGGTGTCGAGGTTGACGACCTTGGTGGCGTCGGAGTCGACGCCGGGCGCGTCCGGGTCGGCGACGAAGTAGACGACGTCGTAGCGGGAGAAGTCCACCGTGCCGTCCGCGGCGGCGAGGGCGTCGCGCAGGTAGGCGCTGCGGTCGGCCGGGTCCCAGTCCCGCTGTATGGCGTAGGCGGTCGACGGCCGGGGCATCCGGATCCAGTCGTCGAGCGGGTCGGTGCGCAGGGTGAACCTGCCGTAGGAGGCGCGTTCGAAGTAGCGGGTGGTGGCCGGGAAGTGATCGGCCGTCAGCTCCTGGGGGCTGGTCAGCGGGACGGCGTCGGGGAAGGAGAGGAAGACCATCACCGCGTCGAGCGAGCGAGCGGGGCGCGGGTAGGCGGCGTTCCAGGTGTCCAGGCCCTCGGAGTGGTGGGCGTCGGTGCGCTTGAGGGCGCAGGGCGTCGAGGAGAAGGGCTCGGCGATGGAGGGGGCGGAGACCAGGGAGGTCGCGGCGAGCGCGGACAGCGTGGTGCACAGGGCCGCGCTGCTGCGCAGCCGGGGCCACTCCCGCAGCCGGTTCCCGAGGTCCCGGAACGTCGCACGGGTGAGTTCCCCGAGCGGGAGCTGACGCGGCACGTGGACCTCCGGGAGCGGTTCGCGGGACACCGCACCCAGCCTGTGTGAATTTGTCGTACAACGCCCTGTTTGTCTGCACCGGACGAGTGAGAGGACCGCTCCGAGGGCCGCATCGACACCCCCGAATCGCTCACGGACCGTCACATGTGGTCGGGGGACTGCTGAACCCGGCCAACGGCGGGCAGAAACGAATTGTCAGATGGGCGGCTCGCTCCGGGACACTGGACGGTGGCTGGAAGGGCCTGAGCCCAGCCTCTATGATCGGCACACTTTCCTGACCCTTTCCTGTACTGTCCTGATCTCTTTCCTGCACGGATCCGGTCGGCGGCCGACAGGTCGGCCGGCCACCGCGACGAGACCATCCGAAGACCGAGTGCACTGCGGGAGCGAGCGGTGAGCGGAACGTCCGAAGGGCCGGTGCCCGCGGCAGATCTCATCGGGCCGGCTGTCACAGAAAGTAGCGAAGGGTCGTCCTCTCGTCCTGGTCACACCGGCCTCGGCGGCCACACCGGTCCGCACGACCGGGCGTCGGCCACCCCCTTCCGGTCGGCGTTCGACGCCGCGCCCCTGGCGATGGCCGTCGTCGACCGCGAGGGCCTGGTCACCGGCGCCAATCCGGCCCTCGGCGAACTGCTCGGCAGCAGTGCGGAGGCGCTGGCCGGGGCGGTCGCCGCCGATCTGGTGGACCTGACGTCGGACGCCCGTACCTGGCACGCGTACCGCGAGGTGCTGCGCGGCCGGCAGGCCCGGCTGCGCTGCACCCGCCGGCTCAAACACCACGACGGACACTGCCTGTGGGTGCAGATCGCCATCGCGCCGCTGCCCGCCGAGGAGCGCGGCGGGGTGCTCCTGTCGGTCACGGACATCAGCGCCCGCCGTGAACTCCAGGCCCGGCTGCGGCACTTGCAGAACCACGACCCGGTGACCCGGCTGCCCAACCGCACCCTGTTCTTCGAGCGGCTGTCGGCGGCCCTGGAGGCGGAGGCGTACGACGAGGGCGGCACCGGGCGGGTCGGGCTGTGCTACCTCGACCTCGACGGGTTCAAGGCGGTCAACGACACCCTCGGGCACCGGGTGGGCGACCGGCTGCTGGCCGCCGTCGCGGAGCGCCTGGGCCGGTGCGCGGACGAGGCGGGGTACGCCCGTGCCGCCACCCCGCTGGTGGCCCGGCTGGGCGGGGACGAGTTCGCGCTGCTGGTCGAGGACTCGACCGGCACCGAGCAACTCGCCGACCTCGCCGGGTCGGTGCTGGACGCGCTTCGGGCGCCCTTCGACATCTCGGGCCGGCGGCTGTCGGTGTCGGCGTCCATCGGGGTGGTGGAGCGGCACGCCGCCGGGACCAGCCCGACCGCCCTGATGCAGGCCGCCGACACCACGCTGTACTGGGCGAAGGCCGACGGCAAGAACCGCTGGACGCTGTTCGACCCCGAGCGCAACGCGCACCGGATGACCCGTCAGGCCCTCGCCTCCACGCTCCGGCCGGCCATCGAGCGCGGGGAGTTCGTGCTGGAGTACCAGCCGCTGGTGTGCATGGAGGACGGGCGGCTGCGCGGGGTCGAGGCGCTGGTGCGCTGGGACCATCCGCAGTTCGGTCTGCTGACGCCGAATCGGTTCATCGGACTGGCCGAGGAGGACGGCTCGATCGTGCCGCTCGGCCGGTGGGTGCTGGCCACCGCCTGCCGGCAGGCGCGCGGCTGGCAGCTGGCCCATCCGGACGAGCCGCCGATCTTCGTCAGCGTCAATGTGGCGGTCCGTCAGGTCTGGGACTCCGACCTGGTCGCGGACGTGGCCCGGACCCTCGCGGAGACCGGGCTCGCGCCGCATCTGCTCCAGCTGGAGCTGACCGAGTCGGCCGTGATGGGCTCCGGCGGGCGCCCCCAGCAGGCGCTCCAGGCCCTCAGCGACATGGGCGTGCGGATCGCGATCGACGACTTCGGCACCGGCTACTCCAACCTCGCCTACCTCAGCCGGCTGCCGGTCTCGGTGCTGAAACTGGACGGGTCGTTCGTCAAGGGCTTCCAGTACGACGGCGAGGGCATCGCGCCGAACCCGGCCGACGAGGTCGTGGTCGAGGCGATGATCCAGCTGGCGCACCGGCTCGGGCTGACCGTGACCGCCGAGTGCGTGGAGACCTCGGCGCAGGCGTCCCGGCTGCGGCGGATCGGCTGCGACACCGGCCAGGGGTGGCTGTACTCCCGGCCGGTGGCGCCGGATCGTATCTCCGAGCTGCTGCGTTCGCCGGAGGTTCAGGCGGCGGTCGGCAACCCGTAGGCGTCCGCGACGAGTTCGTAGGAGCGCAGGCGCAGTTCGCCGCGGTGGGCGTGCGAGGTGAGCATCAGCTCGTCGGCGCCGGTGCGCTTGTGCAGGTCGTCGAGGCCGGAGCGGACCTCGTCGGCGGTGCCGTGCACGATGTTGGCGCTCCAGGAGGCGACGAACTCCTCCTCCATGGCGCTGAACCGGTGTGCCTGCGTCTCCTCGGGGCTGGGGAAGAGGCCGGGGCGGCCGGTGCGCAGCCGGACCATGTTCAGGCCGGTGGCCCGGACCTGGCGGGCGGCCTCCTTCGGGTCGTCGGTGGCCAGGGCGGAGACGCCGATGACGGCGTAGGGCGCGTCGAGGAGTTCCGAGGGCCGGAAGGACTCGCGGTAGAGGTCGAGCGCCGGGACGGTGTTGTGCGCGGAGAAGTGGTGCGCGAAGGCGAAGGGCAGGCCGAGGGTGCCGGCCAGGCGGGCGCTGAAGCCGGAGGAGCCGAGCAGCCAGACCGGTGGGCGGTGCGGGCTCTGGACGCCGCCGGGGGACGTCGCCTGGACCGGGCCCGGTACGGCGTGGATCCTGCGGTAGGGGTGGCCGTCGGGGAAGTCGTCGTCCAGGAAGCGGATGAGCTCGGCGAGCTGCTGGGGGAAGTCGTCGGCGCCCTCGTCGAGGCGGTCGGTGCGGCGGAGGGCGGCGGCGGTGGCGCCGTCGGTGCCGGGGGCTCGGCCCAGGCCCAGGTCGATCCTGCCCGGGGCGAGGGCCTCCAGGGTGCCGAACTGTTCCGCGATGACCAGGGGGGCGTGGTTGGGGAGCATGACTCCGCCGGAGCCGAGGCGGATGCGGGTGGTGTGGGCGGTGAGGTGGGCGAGGATCACGGCCGGGGAGGAGGAGGCCACGCCGGGCATGGAGTGGTGTTCGGCCACCCAGTAGCGGTGGAAGCCTCGTGACTCCGCCTGGCGGGCGAGGGTGGCGCTGGTGCGCAGGGCTTCGGTGGCGGTGGTGCCGGAGCCGACGGTGACCAGGTCGAGTACGGAGAGGGGGGTGGGGGCGGTGCCGTGTGTCTCGCCCCGGATCTCGTCTGCCGCCATCGGTTCGTGCCTCCTGGTTCGTGCCGGCGTGGGTCTCCGGGCGGTAACAGGAGGGTGGCTCCGGTTTATTCCCCGGGGCGGGGGCGGCTGCATGGTTTCTCGCCCCCGCCGCCCCTTCCCGTCCCGTCCCTGGGGGCTGCCGCCCCCAGACCCCCGCTTCGGGCCTGAAGGGGCCTCGTCCTCAAACGCCGGACGGGCTGGAGGGGACGGGCCTCGTGCTCAAGCGGCGGGTGGGCTGGGGGACGGGCCTTGTCGTCAAGCGGCGGGCGGGCTGGAGGAAGCGGGCCTTGTTCGCAAACGCCGGGCGGGCTGAGGGCAGGGGTTATGCCTGGATGATCGGTTCCCTGGTGAAGAGGGAGCCCAGGGTGGGGGCGTTTACCCTGCGGTCTGTCAGGCGCAGGGCTTCCCAGACCGTTACCTGGTTCGCTGTGAGGACGGGCTTGGACAGTTCCTTTTCCAGGGTGGGGATCAGGGCCACCGTGTGCAGGGCCGTGTCGGGGAGCAGGATCGCGTCCGCCGACTCGTGGTCCGCTCGCCGGGCCAGTTCCAGGACCTGTTCATCGGTCCACGCGCCGGCCTCGGCCGCGGTGCTCACCCCGGAGCCCCGGACCGACACCACCTCCGTGCCGCCCGTGCGCAGGAACGCGGCGAACAGGTCCGCCACGTCGTCGGGGTAGGTCGCGCCCACCGCCACCCGGCGCACCCCCAGCTCGGCCGTGGCGTGCACGAAGGCGAAGGACGTCGAGGAGGCCGGCATGCCCGCCGCACGGGCCAGGGTGCGCACCTGCTCGTGGGCGCCGTCCCAGCCGTGCACGAAGCTGCCGCTGGTGCAGGCCCAGACCACCGCCTCCGCGCCCGTCAGGCGCAGTTCCTCGACGCCCGCGGCGAGCCGCTCGGGCGAGCCCATCTCGCGCAGCGCGTCCACCCGGTGCGCGTCCTCGCCGATGTCCGTGTGCACCACGTCCAGCCGGATGTCGCTGCCCAGGAGCTGCTCGATGCGTGGATAGTCGTCCTCGGCGGAGTGTCCCGGGTAGAGGAATCCGAGTGCTGTCATGTCGAGCCCTCCTGCTGCTGTTCCATGTCGGGAAGTGCGGGGCCGGTGCCGCGGGCGGCCGGATCGGTCAGCGCCTGGTACGGCCCCACCGTCCGGGTACCCAGCCTGCGCGGGGCAGCCCACATCGTCACCTGGTCGGCCGAGATCACCGGCATCCGCAGCTCCGCCTCCAGTTTCGGGATCAGTACGGCACCCTCCATATGTGCCGCGTCAGCCCCGTGAACGCACACCCCGTCACCCTGACGCCCGCTTCGGCGACGTACTCGGCCAGCGACCCGGGGTACGGCGCCACCCGGCGCGCGGAGGGGGCAGCGCCTCCGGCAGCGCCCCGGTTCGCGGTCGAGGGCGGAGTCGAGGGCGCGGACCGCCGGGAGGGGAGACGTCCGTGGCGGACACCGCCCCGGGTGCGCACCGGCCGTGTTGACGAAGGTGGGTTGGGGTGCGAGCGTGGTCAATCCGCCCATGTCAGACGCCCGGTCACCCCGGTGAAGGGACGGCATGACCCTCCCCACGCTCCTCGTCCTGGACGCCGATCCCCCGCCCCGGCTCGGCAGGCTCACCGGACGGGTGCGGATCGAGCACGCGGACGAGGCGACGCTCGCCGAGAAGCTGCCGTCCGCGGACGTCCTGCTGGTCTGGGACTTCACCTCGCACGCCGTGCGGCACGCCTGGCCCGGCGCGGGGCCCCGGCCGCGCTGGGTGCACACCGCGAGCGCGGGCGTCGATCACCTCGTCTGCCCCGAACTCGCCGCCTCCGACACGGTGGTGACCAACGCGCGGGGTGTCTTCGACGAGCCGATCGCCGAGTACGTCGCCGCCCTGGTGCTGGCCATGGCCAAGGACCTGCCGCGCACGCTCGAACTCCAGGCCGACCGGACCTGGCGGCACCGCGAGTCGCGGCGGCTGCGCGGCACCCGGGCCACGGTCGTCGGCTCCGGGCCCATCGGGCGGGCGATCGCGGGGACGCTGAAGGCCCTCGGGGTGACCTGCGCGGTCGTCGGGCGGGAGCCGCGGACCGGTATCCACGGGCCCGGCGACCTGGACCGGCTGATCTCGCGCGCGGACTGGGTGATCGCCGCCGCGCCGCTCACCGAGGCGACGCGCGGCATGTTCGACGCCCGCCGGTTCGGGGTGATGCAGCCCTCCGCCCGGTTCATCAACGTCGGGCGGGGGCAGCTCGTGGTGGAGGAGGCACTCGTCCAGGCGCTGTCCAGGCGGTGGATCGCGGGCGCCGCGCTCGATGTGTTCGAGCGTGAACCCCTCACCCCTGACAGCCCGTTGTGGCGGCTTCCGGGACTGATCGTGTCCCCGCACATGAGCGGCGACACGGTCGGCTGGCGGGACGAACTGGCCGCCCAGTTCGTGGAGTTCTACGAGCGCTGGGCGGCGGGCAGAACCCTGCCGAACGTCGTCGACAAGCAACGCGGGTACGTGCCGGGACGCTGAACTTCGCTTCGCTGGAGGGCGTATGACCGACCTGACCGGACTGACCGCCGTACAGCTCCTCGACGGGTACCGCACCGGGGCGTTCAGCCCCGTGGAGGCCACGCGTGCGGCGCTGGAGCGGGCGGAGCTGATCCAGCCGGAGGTGAACGCGTTCGTGCGGATCACCGCGGAGCCGGCGCTGGCGCGGGCCCGGGAGTCGGCCGAGCGGTGGCGGCGCGGGGAGCCGGCCGGGCTGCTGGACGGGGTCCCGGTCACGGTGAAGGACCTCCTGCTGATGCGGGGCGCGCCCACCCTCAAGGGCTCCCGGACGGTCCCGGAGGGGGGTGCCTGGGACGAGGACGCGCCGTCCGTCGCCCGGCTGCGCGCGCACGGCGCCGTCTTCCTCGGCAAGACCACCACCCCGGAGTTCGGCTGGAAGGGCGTCACCGACTCGCCGCTGACCGGTGTGACCCGGCACCCGCTGGACCCGGCGCGCACGGCGGGCGGTTCCAGCGGCGGCGCGGCGGCGGCCGTGGCGCTCGGCGCGGGTCCGCTCGCGCTCGGTACGGACGGCGGCGGCAGCGTCCGCATCCCGGCGTCGTTCTGCGGGATCTTCGCGTTGAAGCCGACGTACGGGCGGGTGCCGCTGTATCCGGCGAGCGCGTTCGGGACGCTGTCGCACGTCGGGCCGATGACCCGGGACGCGGCGGACGCGGCGCTGATGATGGACGTCATCGGGGTGCCGGACTCGCGTGACTGGTCGGCGCTGGGGCCCGCTCCGGGTTCCTTCAGCGACGGGCTCGACGGCGGGGTGCGGGGGCTGCGGGTGGCGTACTCGCCGTCGTTCGGGGGTCAGGTGGCGGTGCGGCCGGCGGTCGCGGCCGTGGTGCGGCGGGCGGTGGAGCGGCTGGCCGGGCTCGGCGCCCATGTCGAGGAGCGGGACCCCGATCTCAGCGACCCGGTGGACGCCTTCCACACCCTGTGGTTCAGCGGCGCGGCCCGGGTGACCCAGCGGCTCGGGGCCGGGCGGCTGGTGGAACTGGACCCGGGGCTGCGGGAGATCCGCGCGCTCGGCGCCCGGTACAGCGCCCTCGACTACCTGGCCGCGGTCGATGTGCGGATGGACCTGGGCCGCCGGATGGGCCGCTTCCACGACACCTTCGACCTGCTGGTCACCCCGACCCTGCCGATCACCGCGTTCGAGGCGGGCGCCGAGGTGCCCAAGGGCTCCGGGCACCGCCGCTGGACGGGGTGGACGCCCTTCACGTACCCGTTCAACATGACCCAGCAGCCCGCCGCGACGGTGCCGGTCGGCACGGACGGCGACGGGCTGCCGGTGGGGCTTCAGCTGGTGGCCGCCCGGCACCGGGACGACCTGGTGCTGCGGGCGGCGCACGCGCTGTACCAGGGGCAGGTCACCGCCGGCGGAAGCTGAGCGTCTCCCCCGCCGAGCCCGTGCGCCCCCTGGTCCGTGCAGCGGATGTCCCGCCTCACCGGCGAGACCCCGGTGAACCGATCAGTCATGAGAACAGGGTGCATACATCGGTTCGGCTCGGGTAGCCGCGCCGCCATGGCTCCACCACGGGAACACGTAGAACACATACACAGAACCAGCCGTCGGACGCTGCTCGCGGGGGTGGCGGCGCTCGGCGCGCTGGGTGCGGCAGGCTGCTCGCGGGTGGCGACCGCCTCCTCCGAGGACGGCGGCGACCTGCTCGACCGGCTGCGCGCGGCGGGTGTCGTACGGCTCGGGATAGCGGGCGAGATCCCGTTCGGCTACATCGACAGGAACGGTGAACTGACGGGCGAGGCACCCGAATTGGCGAGGGTCGTCTTCAAGCGGCTCGGGGTGGACCGGGTCCAGCCGGTGCCGACGGAGTTCGGCTCGCTGATCCCCGGGCTCAACTCCCAGCAGTTCGACGTCGTCGCGGCCGGGATGTACGTCAATCCCGAGCGCTGCGAGCAGGTCATCTTCGCCGACCCCGACTACCAGATGCTGGACTGCTTCGCCGTGCGCAAGGGCAACCCGCTGGGGCTGCGCAACTACCAGGACGCGGTGGAGAAGAAGGCCAGGTTCTCGACCGGGACCGGGTACGCCGACATCCAGTACGCGATCGACGCCGGGTACGACGAGAGCGACATCCTGATCGTGCCGGACCAGGTCGCGGGGCTGAACGCGGTGGAGGCGGGCCGCGCCGACATCTTCGCCGGGACCGCGGTGACCGTCCGCGAGGTGGTGAAGAAGTCCACCAAGGCCGAGGCGATCGAGCCGTTCAAGCCGCTCGTGGACGGCGAACCGCACGTCGACGGCGGCGCGTTCGCGTTCCGGCCGACCGAGACCAAGCTGCGGGACGCCTTCAACGTCGAGCTGCACAAGCTCAAGAAGAGCGGTGAACTCCTGCGCATTCTCAGGCCGTTCGGATTCACCGAGGCCGAGATGACGGATCTGACCGCGAAGGAGCTGTGCGGCGGGGGGACGGGCGGATGACGTCAGGACTCTGGGAACTGGTGCTCAGGGGCGCCTGGGTCACGGTCCAACTGCTGGTGCTGAGCGCGCTGCTGGCCACGGCCGTCGCCTTCGTCGCCGGGATCGCCCGCACCCACCGGCTGTGGATCGTCCGCTTCCTCGCGGGCTTCTACACCGAGGTGTTCCGCGGGACCTCCGCGCTGGTGATGATCTTCTGGGTGTTCTTCGTGCTGCCGCCCGCCTTCGGCTGGCAGTTGGTGCCCCTGTGGGCGGGCACCCTCGCCCTGGGCCTGACCTACGGCGCCTACGGCTCGGAGATCGTGCGCGGCGCGCTCACCGCGGTCGACCCGGCGCAGCAGGAGGGCGGCATCGCGCTCAGCTTCACGCCCTGGCAGCGGATGCGGCTGATCCTGCTGCCGCAGGCGGTGCCGGAGATGGTCCCGCCCTTCTCCAACCTGCTGATCGAGCTGCTCAAGGGCACCGCGCTGGTGTCGGTGATGGGCATGGGCGACCTCGCCTTCAGCGGCAACCTGGTGCGCCTGGCGCTCCAGGAGAGCGCGGAGATCTACACGTACATCCTGCTGGTCTACTTCGTGATCGCCTTCGCGCTGACCCGGGTGATGCGGGGTCTGGAGAAGAAGCTCAAGGCAGGGGTCGGCAAGCGGCCGGAGAAGAAGATCGTCGTAGCGGAGCCGGTGGGCGGTGGTGTGTCATGACGTGGGACTGGAACGCGGTCTCGGACTTCATGCCGCAGTTCTGGGACGGCCTGCTGGTCACGTTGCAGGCGCTGGCGCTCGGCTCGCTGATCTCCTTCGCGCTGGGTCTGGTGTGGGCGCTGCTGATGCGCACGCCGTCCCGCTGGGTGACCTGGCCGGTGGGCGCGGTCACCGAGTTCGTGCGCAACACCCCGCTGCTGGTGCAGCTGTTCTTCCTCTTCTACGTGCTGCCCGAGTGGGGAGTCACCTTCTCCGCGCTGACCACGGGTGTCTTCGCGATCGGGCTGCACTACTCGACGTACACGATGCAGGTCTACCGGGCCGGCATCGAGGCGGTGCCGGCGGGCCAGTGGGAGGCCGCGACCGCGCTGAACCTGCCCGTGCGGCGGACCTGGACCGCGGTGATCCTGCCGCAGGCGATCCGGCGGGTGGTGCCGGCGCTCGGCAACTACGTGATCGCCATGCTCAAGGACACGCCGCTGCTGATGGCGATCACCGTCCTCGACATGCTGGGCGAGGCACGGCTGTTCGCCCAGGAGCAGTTCCAGTTCACCGAGCCGCTGACGGTGATCGGCGTGGCCTTCATCGTCATTTCCTATCTGGCCTCCCTTCTTCTGCGAGCCCTGGAGCGACGCCTTGTCCATTGACCTCAAGCCCGGTCCCGACGCCGACCCCGCCGACGAGCCCGTGAACGGCGAGCTGATCCGGCTGGAGCAGGTCACCAAGCGGTTCGGCGACCACACCGTGCTGGACCGCCTCGACTTCTCCGTCCGAGCGGGCAGGCACGTCACGCTGATCGGCCCCTCCGGCTCGGGCAAGACCACGATCCTCAGACTGCTGATGACGCTGATCAAGCCCGACGAGGGCACGATCACCGTCGACGGGGAGCGGCTGTTCCCCGCGCCGGAGAAGCAGGTCCGCGAGGTCCGCAAGAAGATCGGGATGGTGTTCCAGCAGTTCAACCTGTTCCCGAACATGACGGTGCTGCGGAACATCACCGAGGCGCCGGTCACCGTGCTCGGCCTGTCCAAGGACGCGGCCGAGGAGCGGGCCCGCGAGCTCCTGGAGCTGGTGGGTCTCACCGAGCACCTCGACAAGCACCCCTCGCAGCTCTCCGGGGGCCAGCAGCAGCGGGTGGCCATCGCCCGCGCCCTGGCCATGCGGCCGCAGGTGCTCCTCCTGGACGAGGTCACCTCGGCGCTCGACCCGGAGCTGGTGGCGGGCGTCCTCGACGTGCTCAGGGACATCGCCCGCTCCACCGACATCACGATGCTCTGTGTGACCCACGAGATGAACTTCGCCCGGGACATCTCCGACCAGGTACTGATGTTCGACTCCGGCCGGGTCATCGAGACGGGTCCCCCGGAGAAGATCTTCAGCGACCCGGAGCACGACCGGACCCGGGAATTTCTCGGCGCGGTCCTGTGACCACGGGAAGTGAAGCCTCCATCACACGAGGTCCGGGCGCCGTGGCATGCCTATGGCATATGCCAGAGTGACAGGGTCCCTGCTGAGGGCGCCACATTCTCGTCAACACCCGCTCACCACAGGCCGTTTGCCGGTTATCGTGGAGATGTTTCGCCGACCTGATTACGGCCCAGTAATAGTGCGACCGAGCGAGCGCAGGGGGAAACCGTGGCGCTGAAGCACGAGCCGACCGCGCCGTACCACTCCGCCCAGGACGCCCTGCGCGTCCTGGAGACGGTGGCGCGGCACAGCACCGGGATCACCGACACCGAACTCGCCCGGCACACCACCCTCAGCCCCGAGCGCCTGACCGGCCTGCTGAGGATGCTGCGCCGCGAGGGGTACGTCGAGCAGGGCGCCGACGGCGCGTACGTCACCGGCGAGGCGCTCACCCGCCTGGGCTCGGCGCGGGACGGTGAGGACGCGCTGCGGGAGAAGCTCCAGCGCACCCTGGACCGACTGCGGGACTCGGTCGGCGCGGCGGTCTACATCAGCCGGTACGTCGACGGCGAGGTGAAGGTCACCCAGTACGCCGACAGTCCGGCCGCGCCGGCGGTCAACGAGTGGGTGGACTTCCGCTACTCGGCGCATGCCACGGCGGTCGGCAAGAGTCTGCTCACCCAGCTCGACCACAACGGCCGGCGCGACCATCTCGCCCGGCACAAGATGGCGCGGCTGACCTCGCGGACCATCACCAGCGACAAGCTGCTGCTCTCCCGGCTGGAGGCCCAGCCGCCGACGGTGCCGGTGCTGGACCTCCAGGAGTACGCGGTGGGCACGGTGTGCGCCGCCGTGCCGATCACGGCGGGGGCGTCCGTGGGGTGTCTGGCGCTGTCCCTGCCGGTGGAGCACGCGCATCGGCTGAAGCAGGCGGCGGACGCGTTGAACCGGAACGCGGCGCCGGTGCTGCTGTCGTTGGCGATCTAGGTCTCGCTCCTCGGGTGCGGGCCGGTGGGGGCTGGTCGCGCAGTTCCCCGCGCCCCTGGGTGGGTCCGTCCGACCTTGGTTCGGAGCACCCCGTCGGACCAGGTAGTATTTTCTCTGTCGTCAGCCGCGAGACACCAGATCCCGCAGCCGACGTGAGTCATGCGCCGCTAGCTCAGTTGGTTAGAGCAGCTGACTCTTAATCAGCGGGTCCGGGGTTCGAGTCCCTGGCGGCGCACAGCAACGAAGGCCCTCCGTGCAAGCGGAGGGCCTTCGCGTTTCACACCGAGCCCGTGCAGCACCGCGAGACCTGCCGGGGGTCCGGGGGTTGGCCCCCGGGAAATGCAGCATCAGCGGGTCCGGGGTTCGAGTCCCTGGCGGTGCACAGATGAAGGGCCTCTCGTCGTGACGAGAGGCCCTTCCGCCTCCTCTCGCGTCAGGCGGCGGTAGCCCGGTTCGCCCGGCGGGTGCCACCAGACCGGGTCCGGGCAGTGCACTCCCTCTCGTCTCAGCAGGGCTCGGTGGATCTTGTTGGTGGCGGTGACCGGCATTCGGGGGGTCAGGCGGATGAAGCGGGGGGCCATCTTGGTGCCCAGGTCCGGCTGGGACCGCAGGAAGGCGGTGAACGTCAGCGGGTCGAAGTCGCCGGCGAGGGCCGCCATCACCTGGTCGCCGGTCACCGGGTCCGGCACCGCGTACACGGCGACGGCGCGGGCGCCCTCGTACCGGGCGAGGATGTTCTCGATCATCGCGGCGGCCAGGTTCTCCCCGTCGACCCGCAGCCGGTCGTCGGCCCGCCCGGCGAAGTAGAGGTAGCCGTCGGCGTCCCGGCAGAACAGGTCCCCGGTCCAGTACGCACCGTCCCGCCGCCGCTCGGCCTCCGCCTCCGGATTGCGCCAGTACCCCTCGAACGGGTTCGGCCCCCGGTTCACCAGCTCCCCGATCGCCTCGTCACCGTTCAGCAGCCGCCCGCCCGCGTCGAAGCGCGCCGCCGCCCGCTCCCGCCCCGACTCGGGGTCCAGTACGACGAGCTGGGGCGTCGCCCGCCCCACCGCCCCGGCCGGTGTCCCGGGCGACCACTGGACGGCCGCGCCGCCCTCCGAGGACCCGTACCCCTCCACCAGCCGCACCCCGAACCGGCGCTCGAAGGCCGCCGCGTCCGCCGTCCCCGCCTCGGTGCCGAAGCCGAGCCGCAGCGGGTGGTCCCGGTCGTCCGGCCGGGCCTCGGTGGCCAGCAGGTACTGGACCGCCCGGCCCACGTAGGTGAAGTACGTCGCTCCGCAGGCCCGTACGTCCGGCAGGAACCCGGAGGCCGAGAACCGGCGCCGCAGGGCGACGCCCGCCCCGGCCGCGAGCGCGGGGGCCCAGCCGGCGATCACGGCGTTGCCGTGGAACATCGGCATGCAGAGGTAGTGGACGTCGTCGGGCCCGGTGCCGAACCGCAGGGCGAGGGCCCGTCCGGCGGCGGCCAGCCGGCCCTGGGTGCAGATCGCGGCCTTGGGGGCGCCGGTGGAGCCGGAGGTGAAGTAGAGGAGCAGCCGGTCGCGCGGGGTGGCGCGGGAGGGGTCGGGGCGGGCGTCCGCGTACGGCGCGAGGAGGTCCGCGTACTCGTCGGAGCCGGTGACCAGGACGCGTACCCCGGGCAGGTCCAGGCCCGTCAGCAGCGGCAGATGGGCCGGTTCGGTGACCAGGACGCGGCACTCGGTGTGCAGGATGTCCCGGGCCAGTTCCGGGCCTCTGCGGGTGGGGTTGATCCCGGCGACGGCCGCGCGGGCGAGGGCGGCGGCGCCGAGCCAGAGCGGGTACTCCGGGGTGTTGTCGAGCAGCACGCCGAGGTGGGGCTCGGTGCCGGGCGGCAGCAGGTCGGAGAGCAGGGCCGCGCGGGCGGCGCAGCCGGCGGCCGTCTCGTGCTGGGTCAGCGTGCCGTCCGCGCACCACAGCCCCGGTCGGTGGTCGTCCCAGCGCGCGGCTACGAGTTCGGCGAAGCTCGTGGACTCCATGGCCGCGCACAGTAGTTGACGGATCGTCAGATGGCCATGCCGGTTCCCCGTACACCGGCCGGTCGGGCCGGTGTACGGGGAACCCACCCGCGGGGGGTGCTCAGAACGTGACGTCCGAGCAGGCGTAGAACGCGTTGGTGGTGTCGGCGACGGTCCACACCGCCACGATCACATGCCGTCCGCTGAGCCCGGACGGCACCGTGCCACTGTGCGAGAGGGTGGACGGCGGCCGCTGACCGTTGTACGGCACCGTCAGGAACGGGGTGAGGTTGAGGTCGGACCGGGCCAGGTTGTGGTTCTGGTTCCAGCCCGGCTTGGTGATGTAGTACTTGAAGTCGGTCGTGGCGTGCATGGCGGTGAACTGCCAGCGGAACGTGTAGCTCTGACCGCCCGTCACCCGCGTCGCCGGCCAGGCGGCGCCCGACGGTGTGCGCGGGGCGCTGAGCTGGCTGAACTGCCCCAGCCCCGCGTTGCATATCTGCCCGTCGGCCGGGCCGGAGCCCGGGAAGCCCTTGGGCCCCTCGACGCTCTGCGGCTCCCACTGGATGTTGCCGCAGTTGGTCACGGTGCCGTTCTGACAGAGCTTCTGCCTGCTGATGGGGAGATCGGTGTAGCCGTGGCCGCTGGCCCCGCCGGACGAGAGCACGAGGGCTCCGGTGGTGGCGAGGCCGACCATGGCAGCAGACAACTTGGTCTTTCTGCGCATACTGCCGCTCCTGGTACGTGGGGGATGTTCCGTGAGCCGTGCAGAGTAGGTCTAGACCAAGTTCGAGCGTATGGGCGTTAGTTGAACATGTCCATACCAATCACGTACCCGATTCCCCGCGCCCCGAGCAGAACGCCACCGTCAGGTCCTTCACCAGCGCCTTGCGCTCGTAGTCGTCGAGTTCGACGAGGCCCCGCACGGTCAGCCGGGTGACGGTGTCCTCCACCGAGTCCACCACCGAGGTGAGCACCGAGGCCCGGTGCTGGGCGTCCAGCGCGGCGATCCGGCGCCGGTGCATGGCGGCGGCGACCTCGGGCGCGTACTCCACCCGGACCGGCTGCACCGAGAACACCTCGACGCCGATGGCGGCGGCCTCGGCGGCGACCAGCCGGGTCAGCGCCTCCCCCGCCGCCTCGACACCGCCGCGCCCCGACCCCGGCGCCTCCACCGGCACCCGGGCCAGCGCCGCCTCCACGCACTCGCGCAGATACGCCTCGTGGTCCTCGACGCCCAGGGTCGCCCGGGCGGTGTCCCGCACCCGCCACACCGCGAGCACCACCACCCGCAGCGCCACCCCGGCGGCGTCGGCGGCGGGCATCGGCTCGCTGCGCCAGTGCCGCAGCCGTACGTCCACCCGGCGGCGCAGCAGCAGCGGGTTGACCCACATCAGTCCGGTGCGCCGGACGGTCCCGCGGTACCGGCCGAACAGGCCCAGCACCCAGGCCCGTCCGGTCCGGCCCCGGGCGAGCCCGCCGAAGCCGACCAGGCCGAGGGCGCCGGCCCCGGCGTAGGCGGCCCACTGCGCGGGGCCGAGGCCGGCCCCGGCGTACGCGGGCAGCCGGAGCGCCTCCAGGGCGAGCGGCGGGAGCGCGCCCGCCCACCAGGAGGTGACCGCGCAGCCGGCCAGGCCGCAGCTCCCGGCGAGCACGCCCGCCGAGCCGGGCAGCACCCGCGCGGGCCGCTCGGCGAGGTCGGGGTCCACCTCGGGGACCACCCGCGCGGGCCCGGCCGGGCGGCGCAGCCGCGGCTGCTCCCCCGTCCCCTGCCGGCGGCTGACGACCGCGGGCTTCAGGGGGACGGAGACCGGGTCGGGTTCGTCACGGAAGAGCAGGTGGACGGGGATCTCGGTGGTCACCTCGTTCTGGATCAGCCGGGCCGGGCGTGCCGGTCCCCGGGACTCCGGTGTCGGTGAAGCGGTCGTGGTCATGGGTGCCTCCAGCCTCCGCGCCAGATGCGTCACAACAGGGGGATCGCGTACGGCTCAGGAGAAGAGCCGCCGCCAGGTCTCCGGACCCGGGTAGCCGTCCGCCGCGCCGCCCCGCCACCCCTGGGCGCGCTGGAAGGCCTCGACGTTGCGGCGGTCCGCCTCGCTCCAGCGCGGCCCGGGACCGGTCGTGTAGTACTTGCCGAATCCTTTCTTCATGAGCTGCCCGCCGAGCAGCGTCACCGAGGCGTTGTTCGCGCCGGGCCGGAAGGCCGACCGCCCCGGGTAGCCGGGCACCCCGTGCGAGGAGGGCGGCGCGGACGGTCCGGCCGCGCCCGCGGTGATGTCCTTGCCCTTGCCGGTGACCAGCAGCGTCCAGGTGTGCGGCCCCGGCAGCCCGTCCGCTTCCTGCCCCCGCCAGCCCTGGGCCCGCTGGAACGCCTGGGTGGCCCTCCGGTCCGACTCCGACCAGCGCGGGCCGGGCCCCGAGGAGTAGAAGCGGGCCGCCCCGCGCTCGACCAGCATCTGCCCGAGCCGGGTCACGTGCTTGTTGTTGGCCCCCGCCCCGAAGTACGCCAGGCCCGGGAAGGCCTTCGAGTCCGGCTCGGCGGGCTCCTCGGTGTCCGGGGTGTCCGGGGTGCTGCCCGCCGCGCCGCCCGCGAGTCCCTTGTACCGGTAGGGGACGTAGCGGTCGGAGTAGCTCCAGTAGGTGTACGGGGTGGACTGCTTGCGGGCGGTGGGGCGGGTCTGCTCGTAGGCGACGTAGTAGGTGTGGGTGTAGTCGGTCCAGCCGCCGAAGATCACGACGTGCGACCCCTTCTCGGGGTCCGCGGGGTTGTGGAAGAGCAGGATGTCGCCGGGCTGGAGGTCCTCCTTGGGGATGCGCACGCCGTACTGGCCGAGCGAGCCGGTCCACTCGTTGCCGGGCAGGTTCCAGGCCATCGAGACGAACCCCGAGCAGTCCTGCCGGTACCCGTCCGTCCAGTACCGCGACATGCTGTACGGCACCTTCGCCGCCACCCACAGCTTGGCCCGGTTGATGATCTCCGCCCGGGTGGTGCTCGGCGCCTTGGCGGGCTCGGCCGGCACCCCGCCGGGGCCGTGCAGCGGGGCCTTGCTCCCCTGCGGCGTCTCGGGCTCCTCGGCCGCGGGCGGGCTCGGCAGCGCCGGGACCCGCGGGGGCTGCGGGGCCTGGGGGGCGGCCAGCGCCGGTGCGGCGTGTCCGGCGCCGAGCGCCGCGGCGGCGGCCGCCACGATCACCGTCCGGTGGGCCGGGTGGGCGCCCGTGCGGCCCGCCGCGGAGTGCGGCAGGACCCGACGCCAGTGGACGCATCCGGGACAGTCGCAGTCGCTCGCGGGATCGATTTCCTCGAAGACCGGAGTCCCCATGCGGTGCCCCTCACATTCCGGATGGAAATGTCCGTGTGTGTACACATTCGACAGTTTCTCAACTCTCCCGGGGACGCGCATGCTGACGGTCCGAATGATGTACGGCACCCCGCTGACCGGGCCCGGAGCGGGAGCAGGGTGGTCCGGAGCACCCCCGGAGGTCCGGTACAGTTCTCGATGTCAGCACGCGCCGCTAGCTCAGTTGGTTAGAGCAGCTGACTCTTAATCAGCGGGTCCGGGGTTCGAGTCCCTGGCGGCGCACGACAGTGGAGGTCCTTCGCGGATGCGGGGGGCCTTCGCATTTGGGGCAAGTTCCGCGCGACGCCGCGGTGCGGGTCCCCGGCGACGCACGGACCGGGAAGCCCCTCGTGGACGCGAGGGGCTTTCCGTATATCCGGGCAGGGTTTCCACAACCGGCACACGGAACCCCCACAGGCGCCACAATGAACGCGTATGACCGGTAAACACCGCGTTTCCTATCTTGCGATCATGCTGAACACCGTAGAACCCTGGTTCTTCAAGCTGTCGCCGGTGCGCGGCAGTTGGGGGGCGAGGAAAACGGTTGCCGTTCGACGGGGAGAGGGACCCCGTTCACGAACGGATGCCGAGGGGGGCATCATGCAACCGGAAGGTCGCGGTTCCATGTCTATGAAGCTGAAGACGTGGTGACGGTGACCCACCACTGATACGTCTGTGAAGGTCGAGGGGGACCGAAGCAGACGAACGAACCGACAGACACGCGGTGACCTGCGTGTGGGGGGATGACTCATGACGTCGACGCCGACGGGCGCCCGGCCGAACTCCGACCCGTCCGAAACCACTCAACTCAGAGTGCCCACCCATCGGACGGGGGCATTCCGGCGGATCAAGAAGACGCTGCCGAAATACGACTACGAGCACTACAGCCGGCTGGCCGGTCCCCTCACGCAGCCCGATCCGAACAAGCCGTACCGGGTGCAGTACCGCTCGCTGATCTCCCAGGAGCCGCACCGCATACGGGTCGCCCTGATGCTCGCCGCCGCGCCGCTGCTCTCGCTGGTGCTGCTGGCCTGGCTGCTCCAGCCGGAGCACTGGACCGAGCGCGACTACCCGGCCTACGACTTCCTGCCCACGCTCGACGTCGTGATGCTCGTCTCGATCGGTCTGATCGAGTTCTTCCGCTGCATGAACGTCCTGTCCAACGCGCACGCCACCCTGGTCGCCCGCGACCCGATCCCGGTGGTGCCCGAGACCGGCACGAGGGTCGCCTTCCTGACCTCCTTCGTCCCCGGCAAGGAACCGCTGGAGATGGTGACCAAGACCCTGGAGGCGGCGGTCAAGCTGCGCCACCGGGGCCTGCTGCACGTCTGGCTGCTCGACGAGGGCGACGACCCGGAGGTCAAGGAGGTGTGCGCCCGGCTCGGCGTGCACCACTTCTCCCGCAAGGGCATCGCCAAGTGGAACCAGCCCAAGGGCCCGCACCGCGCCAAGACCAAGCACGGCAACTACAACGCCTGGCTGGACGCGCACGGCGACAACTACGACTACTTCGCCTCCGTCGACACCGACCACGTGCCGCTCCCCAACTACCTGGAGCGCATGCTCGGCTTCTTCCGCGACCCGAACGTCGGCTTCGTCATCGGCCCGCAGGTCTACGGCAACTACGACAACTTCGTCACCAAGGCCGCCGAGTCCCAGCAGTTCCTCTTCCACGCCCTGATCCAGCGCGCCGGCAACAAGTACGGCTCCCCGATGTTCGTGGGCACCTCCAACGCGGTGCGGATCTCGGCGCTGAAGCAGATCGGCGGTCTGTACGACTCGATCACCGAGGACATGGCGACCGGGTTCGAGATCCACCGCCACAAGAACCCGGCGACGGGCAAGAAGTGGCGCTCGGTGTACACCCCCGACGTGCTCGCCGTCGGCGAGGGCCCCAGCGCCTGGACGGACTTCTTCACCCAGCAGATGCGCTGGTCGCGAGGGACGTACGAGACGATCCTCAAGCAGTACTGGAAGGGCTGGTACTCGCTCCCGCCGAGCAAGCTCTTCAACTACACGATGATGATCATCTTCTACCCGATGTCCGCCCTCAACTGGATCCTCGCGGCGCTGAGCTGCGCCCTGTTCCTGGGCCTGGGCGCCTCGGGTGTCGACATCGACCCGACCATCTGGCTGATGCTCTACGGCAACGCCTCCGCGCTCCAGATCGGCCTGTACGTCTGGAACCGCCGCCACAACGTCTCGCCGCACGAGCCCGAGGGCTCCGGCGGTGTCGCCGGCATGGTGATGTCCGCGCTGTCGGCGCCGCTGTACGCCAAGGCGCTGATCGACTCCGCGCTGCGCCGCAAGAGCAAGTTCGTGGTGACGCCCAAGGGCGACTCGGCCAGCCCCGACCGGTGGTTCGGGACCTTCCGCTACCACTGGTACTTCATCCTCATCTTCGGCGCGTCGATCGCGGTGGGCTTCGTCTACGGGCACGCGCACCCCGCGATGGTCATCTGGGCGACCTTCGCCATGCTGATCACCGCCACCCCGATCTTCGCCTGGCGGCACATGCTGCGTCAGGAGCGCAAGAAGCCGGCCGCACCGGCCGAGCCGGAGTCGGGCGCGCCCGCACCGGCGTACCAGGCGCAGCCGCTGCCCGCGCAGTCCGGCCCGCACCACAATCCGCAGCACAAGCCGAGTTGGGCCGCCCCGCAGGGCGGCGGCACCGACCAGACCATGCAGATCGCCCTTGGTGGACTTGGGGGACGTAAGGAATGAAAGACCAGGCCGGCCGC
Organism: Streptomyces sp. NPDC000983; assembly: GCF_040299205.1. NCBI lineage: Bacteria > Bacillati > Actinomycetota > Actinomycetes > Kitasatosporales > Streptomycetaceae > Streptomyces > Streptomyces sp. NPDC000983. The sequence goes on from NZ_JBEPBM010000005.1 coordinate 267,074, forward strand.
CGCCGTGTCCGTCGACTCGCGATAGGCACGGCGGTGGTGCTCGCGCTGGCCGGGATGAACGGTCCGTGGCTCTACCGCTTCGGTACCGAGAAATACCACCAGTACCAGATCAACCGACCGGAGTACAAAGCCGACAACGGTCACTGGGAGATCATCGATTTCCCGGAGGAGTACCGGCAGAACACCATCCACGCGGCGCTGCTGCGCACCGGCAAGGTGCTGCTCGTCGCGGGTTCGGGCAACGACCAGGAGAACTTCGACGCGAAGAGGTTCGACACCCGGATCTGGGACCCGGTCAAGGGCACGATCAAGAAGGTGGACACGCCGAGCGACCTGTTCTGCACGGGCCACACCCAGCTGGCGAACGGCAATCTGCTGATCGCCGGCGGCACCAAGCGGTACGAGAAGCTCAAGGGCGATGTCACCAAGGCCGGCGGCCTGATGATCGTCCACAACGAGAACCCGGACAAGCCGATCACGCTGCCCGCGGGAACCAAGTTCACCGGCAAGGAGAACGGCAAGACGTTCGTCTCCAAGGACCCGGTGCTGGTGCCGCGCGCGAAGAAGGTCTTCGACGAGGCCACCGGCGAGTTCCTGCGCAACGACCCCGGCCTCGGCCGGATCTACGTCGAGGCGCAGAAGAGCGGCCGCAAGTACGAGACCGGCACCGAGGACAACTACCGGGTGCAGGGCCTGAACGGGGCCGACGCGCGCAACACCTACGGCATCGCGCAGAAGCTCGCGCTGGACAAGAAGGACTTCCAGGGCATCCGGGACGCCTTCGAGTTCGACCCGGTCGCCGAGAAGTACATCAAGGTCGACCCGATGAAGGAGGCCCGCTGGTACCCGACGCTCACGACGCTGAGCGACGGCAAGATCCTCAGCGTCTCCGGGCTCGACGACATCGGGCAGTTGGTGCCGGGCAAGAACGAGGTCTTCGACCCCGAGACCAAGAAGTGGACGTACACGGAGAAGGTCCGCCAGTTCCCCACGTATCCGGCGCTGTTCCTGATGCAGAACGGGAAGATCTTCTACTCGGGCTCCAACGCGGGCTACGGGCCGGACGACGTCGGGCGTGACCCGGGTGTCTGGGACGTCGACACCAACAAGTTCACCAAGCTGCGCGGGCTCAGTGACGCCGACCGGCTGGAGACCTCCGGCACCGTGCTGCTGCCTCCGGCGCAGGACGAGAAGTACATGGTCATCGGTGGTGGCGGCGTCGGCGAGTCCGAGCTGTCCAGCGAGAAGACGCGGATCATCGATCTCAAGGCGGACAGCCCCGAGTTCGTGGACGGGCCCTCGATGGAGAAGGGCACCCGCTACCCGCAGGCGTCCGTGCTGCCCGACGACAGCGTGCTGATCTCGGGCGGTTCCGAGGACTACCGGGGCCGCGGCGACTCCAACATCCTCCAGGCCCGGATCTACGACGCCTCGAAGAACACCCTCGACCAGGTCGCGGACCCGCTGGTGGGCCGGAACTACCACTCCGGTTCGATCCTGCTGCCCGACGGACGGGTGATGTTCTTCGGCTCCGACTCCCTGTACGCCGACAAGGCCAACACCAAGCCGGGCGAGTTCGAGCAGCGCATCGAGATCTACACCCCGCCCTACCTCTACCAGGGGTCGCGGCCCTCGCTGGGCGAGGGGACGAAGACCATCGAGCGGGGCGGGTCGGGGACGTTCACCTCGCAGCACGCCTCCTCGATCAAGAAGGTGCGGCTGATCCGGCCCAGCGCGGCCACGCACGTCACGGACGTGGACCAGCGGTCCATCGCGCTGGACTTCACCACCGAGGGCGACAAGGTGAAGGTGACCGTGCCGAAGAACAAGAACCTCGTCCAGTCCGGCTGGTACATGCTGTTCGTCGTCGACGACCAGGGTGTGCCCTCGGAGGCACAGTGGGTGCAGGTCCCCTAGGGATCGCGCCGCCCGCCGCTGGAGAAACGAATCCCCGCGCCCCCTCCTCCGAGGGGGCGCGGGGATTTTCCGCTGGGGGCTACTTCGAGGCCTTGGCCAGGCCCAGCGCGTACTCCGGCCACCACTGGCCGGCCTTCGGGCCGCCCTTGCACTCGCCGTCCGACTCGCCGGGGCGCTTGACCCAGACGTAGGCGTCCACCGCCGGGTCCTTGGTCTTCGTGGTCGGCGTCTCGCCCAGGGCCCGGCCCGGCGGGTTGCACCAGCGCTCGCCGGCGTCGCCCTCCTCGTAGGGGCCGTTGCCGTTGCGGCTGGTGTCGATGACGAAGGGCTTGTCGCCCACCTTCGCCGACAGGCCCTTGCCGTACGCGATGGAGTTCTCGGTGGTGTAGAAGTTCGACACGTTCACCGAGAAGCCGTCCGCCTGCTCGATGCCGGCCCATCGCAGCGGCTCGAAGATCTGGTCGGGGCTGCCCCAGCCGGCGTTGCCCGCGTCCAGGTAGACCTTGGTGTTCTCCAGGGACTTCAGCTTCTCGATGGCGCCCTTGAGCAGGTCGTAGCGCTCCTCGTGGAACTCGTCCGGTGTGCAGCCGTCCACCAGGTGCAGGACCGCGTCCGGTTCGAGGACGACGGTCGCCGCCCGGTCGCCGATGCCCCGGGCCACGCCGTCGATCCAGTCGCGGTAGGCGTTGCCGTCGGCGGCGCCGCCCTGCGAGTACTGGCCGCAGTCGCGGTGCGGGATGTTGTAGAGGACCAGCAGGGCCGTACGGCCCGCCTTGTCCGCGGCCTCGGTGTAGCCGCGGGCCTCGTCCTCCGGGTTCTCCGGGCCGATCCACTCGCCGGTCGGCTGCTCGGCGATCTTGCGGATCTGCTGGGCCTCGCCGTCCTTGCCGGCCTTCTCGTAGGCGGCCACCTGCTGTGCCGCGTTGCCCTCGGGGTTGACCCAGAACGGGTCGACCTCCTTGGGCTGCTGGGTGATACCGGCGCCGGCGCCGTCCGGCTCGCCGTCCCCACCGTCTCCGCCGTCCGAGCATCCCGCGATCAGCAGCGCCGCCCCCAGCGCCATCGCGGACGCCCCCGTGCGGGCCCCCCTGCTGCCGTACATCCAACTCCCCCTCGGGTGCAGCGTGCCAAGTCTCAATCCTGACATACCTGTCCTGGGGCACACGAGATCGGTCCGGCGCTTGTCCGTGAGCTGTTACACCGCGGGGGTCGGGCGCGGGGCGGTCCGTCGACCCTGGGCCGCGGCGCACATCCGTTCTACAGTCGTACGGGACGGCCCCCGGCCCTTCCGCCCTTCGCGACGGTCGTCCCAGGCCTCCCGCGCCTGGCGCCGGACCACTCCCGCGGTCCGGGCGCGCGCGGTCGAGGACCGGCCCGGTCGGCGGCTCCAGGGGGAGCGGGTCGCCGACCGGGCCGGGTGGCCGTCACAGTCCCGTTCCGGTGAGGTAGGCCGAGACCACGACGTTCGCCGTGTAGCTGTTGCTGGCCCGGTCGAAGGTGCCGCCGCAGGTGATCAGCCGCAGTTCGGCGCGGCCCGGTTCACGGGCGGCGTAGGCGCGGCGGGCGTCGAAGCCGGCCCGGTCGAGGACCTGGACGTCGTCGACGGTGAACTCGGCGACCCGTCCGTCGTCGCGGATCACCCGGACCGTCTCGCCCGGCTTCAGCGCGCTGATCCGGTAGAAGACGGCGGGCCGGGTCTCGGTGTCGACGTGCCCCACCAGCAGCGCGGCCCCGGTGGCGCCGGGTGTCGCGCCGGCGGCGTACCAGCCGACGACGCCGGGCTGGTCGAACGGAGGCGGGTCGACGGCGCCCTCCGGGTCGAGGCCGCGGGCCACCACGGGCGCCTGCACGGCGATGCCGGGTATGTCCAGGCGCTGGGGGCGGGCCTCGCCCAGGGGGCGTGCGGGGGGCGGCAGTTCACCGCCGGGCGGGCGGCCCACCGCCGCCATGTCGCCGGTGGTGGGCGCGGACGCGCCGGGGGTGATGCCGGTGACCTCTCGGCCCCACAGCCACAGCCCGAGCAGCAGCAGCGCCCAGGCGGTGACCGTCACCACCCGCCCCGAGAAGGAGACGCGGTCGTGGCCGGACACGGTCAGGCCGCTCCGCGTCTCCGGCGGGCGCTTCTGAGCGCCACCGCGGTCGCCGCGACCGAGGCCAGGGCCAGGCCGACCACGGCGTGCGTGATGCCGGGGCCGCCGGCCGGGCGGTCCTCCTCGGCGGCGAGCCCGACGGCGGAACCACCGCCGCCGGCCTTCACCGGGGCGACCGGTGAGGCGGGGGCGGAGGGGGTGTGGCCGACCGGGAGCGACATCTTGTGCCGGGCGTCCCCGCAGGTGACGGTGATGTCGTAGGCGCCGATCTCCAGTGAGGACCGGATGCGGCTCTCGCCGACGAGGGTGCCCTCGCCGTCGGTGACGGTGAGCTTGACGTCGCTGACGAAGGCCGCGGAGACGGCACTCGCCGTCTTTTCCTTGCAGCCCGTCATGCGCAGCGCCACGTCGCCGCCCGGGGCGGGCGAGGCGGGGTTGACGGAGAGGCCGCCGCCGTCGGCCGCCTGTGCGGCCGGTCCGAGTGCCGCGAAGGCGGCGATCAGCCCTGTACAGAGAGTGACTTTGAGTGAGCCCATCGTGAACCTCCAGTTACCTGGAGCGTCCTCCTGGGTGACGGGCCCCGCATCCTCAGCGGGGCCCGGCTGCTCCGTCCGGGTGCTGTTCGGCCCGCGGGGGTTTTCAGATCCGTTCGACCAGGTCGGCGATGGAGTCGACGATCCGGGAGGGCCGGTAGGGGAAGTTCTCCACCTGCTCGGGCCGGGTCAGTCCGGTGAGCACCAGGTAGGTCCGCATCCCGGCCTCGATGCCGGCCAGCACGTCGGTGTCCATCCGGTCGCCGATCATGGCGCTGGTCTCGGAGTGGGCGCCGATCGCGTTCAGTCCGGTGCGCATCATCAGGGGGTTGGGCTTACCCGCGAAGTAGGGCAGCTTGCCGGTCGCCTTGGTGATCAGGGCGGCCACGGCGCCGGTGGCGGGGAGCGGGCCCTCGGTGGAGGGGCCGGTCTCGTCGGGGTTGGTGGCGATGAAGCGGGCGCCGTTGTTGATCAGCCGGACGGCCTTGGTCATCGCCTCGAAGGAGTAGGTGCGGGTCTCTCCGAGGACGACGTAGTCGGGCTCGTGGTCGGTGAGGATGTAGCCGATGTCGTGCAGGGCCGTGGTCAGTCCGGCCTCGCCGATCACGTACGCCGAGCCGCCGGGCCGCTGGTCGTCGAGGAACTGGGCGGTGGCCAGGGCCGAGGTCCAGATCGCCTCGATCGGCACGTCCAGGCCCATGCGGCGCAGCCGGGCGTGCAGGTCGCGCGGCGTGTAGATGGAGTTGTTGGTCAGCACCAGGAACGGCTTGCCGGATTCGCGCAGCTTCTTCAGGAACGCGTCGGCACCGGGAATCGGAACGCCCTCGTGGATCAGGACACCGTCCATGTCGGTGAGCCACGACTCGATGGGCTTGCGGTCTGCCATGTGCGGACTCCAGGCGTACGTACGGGATGAGCTGGGGCGCCGGAACCACGGCGTACCGACGCCCTCACCCTAGTCAGGAAGTGCTGACCTTGACCCCGTCGATCCCCGAAGCGGACCGGCCGGGAGGACCGCCTCGCCCCGGCCGGTCCGCTTCGGGGCTCGGCGCCCGGGGGTCCGGTCGGTTCAGCGGCGCCTCCGCAGGACCAGCAGTGTGCCGCCGGCCGCGGTGAGCAGGGCGGCGGCGCCGGCCACGAGCGTCGTGCGGGAGGTGCCGGTGGAGGCCAGTTCCGCGGCGAAGCCGAGGGGCGGCGGGGTGGGTCCGGCGGAGGCCGCGGGGTCCGTGGCGGCGGGGCCCGTGGCGGCGGGGCCCGTGGCGGCGGGGTCCGTGGGGGAGGTGGGGCGGGGCGCGGAGGTGGCGGGGCCCGTGGCGGCGGGCTCGGTGCCGATGCCGAAGCGGTAGTCGCCGGACTGGCCGATCCAGTCGCCGTCGTCGTCGTGGCGCTGGACGACGGCGGCGTTGACGGTGACGCGGTTGGGCGCGGTGTCGGAGGTCAGGGCGAGCCGGACCTTCACGCTGACGGTCTCGCGGGGGCCGACGGTGAATCCGGGGAACCCCTCGAAGGCGCCGACGAGTTCGTCCTCGTCGGTGGTCTCGAAGCGGACCGGGTGGGCGCGGCCGCCGGCGTAGAACTCCAGTTGCGGCTGGTCGGGTTCCAGGGCGCGCCGCTCGTCGACGAGGACGACGACGGGGTGGACGTCGCGGCAGGTCAGGCCGGTCTCGTTGGTGAGGTCGAGGTACCAGGTGCCGTATCCGCCGCCGGCCTCGTAGGTGCCGGGGCCGCCGCGGATCTCGGTGCTTAACGGGAAGGACCGGCCGTCGGAGCCGGTACAGGCGCCGCCCGGTCCCGCGGCGTGCGCGGCGGCGCCCGGTACACCGAGCAGCGCGAGGCCGAGGAGCAGGGACGCGGGTGCATACGGTCGCATGAACACATGACCATGCCGGAGGGGGCGGGTGGTCCGGGGAAGCCATTCCGGACGGCCGGAGAAGTCCCCTCGATCAGAGCAGCCGGGCGCGTCGCGGCCGTGGGGTCCGGGTCCCGCGGGCGCCCCGCGGCCGTGGAGTACGGGTCCCCCGGGCGCCCGCCGTGGGGGCCGGACCCCACGCCTCAGTGCGGGCCCCGCGTCCCAGCGCGGGCCCAGCGTCCCAGTGCGGCCCCGCGTCTATCCCTCGCCCCTGCCGAACAAAGGTGCCAGCAGCAGCTGGGCGGCGCCCTCCGCGACCTCCCGTCCGGCGCCGGGGGCCAGCCGCACCGGCACGGCCTGGTCGCCGGTCCGCCGGCCGCGCTCCTCCAGTACGGCCGCCGCGCCGCCCACGAAGCACTCCGGCCGGGCCGTGACCGTACGGCCGCCCAGCAGCACCACGTCGATGTCCAGCAGCGCGACGAGATTGGCGGCGCCGGTGCCGAGCACGCGGGCCGCCTCCTCGAAGTCCCCCCGGCCCACGGCGGCCAGGCACAGGGCCTCCACGCAGCCCCGGTTGCCGCAGTGGCACGGGGGGCCGTCGAGCTGGAGGATCTGGTGCCCGAACTCCCCCGCCCCGGTGCGCGTCCCGCGGTGCACGACTCCGCCGAGCACCAGTCCGCCGCCGAGTCCCGCCCCGAAGTGCAGATAGGCGAAGGACTCGCCCACCCCGCCGGCCGCGAGTCCGAGGGCGGCGGCGTTGGTGTCCTTGTCGACCACCACCGGCGCTTCGAGCGCCCGCTCCAGCTCCGCGCGCAGCGGGAAGCCGTCCCAGTCGGGGAATCCGGTGACCCGGTGCAGGACGCCCCGGGCGTGGTCGAGCGGTCCGGGCAGGCCGACGCCCACGCCGAGCAGGGTGCCCAGCGGCCGGCCGGCGACCAGCGCTTCGACCTCGCCGACCACGCCCGCCACCACGGCCGGCTTGCCCGCGCCGAGGTCCAGCGGGGCGGACCGCTCGGCCACCACGGTCCCGGTCAGGTCCACCAGGACCGCCCGCAGCGCGTCCCGGTCCAGGTGCACGCCCACGGCGTGCCCGGCCTCGGGCACCAGGCGCAGCGCCGTCCGCGGCTTGCCGCCGGTGGAGGCCCGCCGGCCCGCCTCGGCCGCGAGTCCGTCCGCCCGCAGCCGCGCGGTGATCTTGCTGACGGCCTGCGGGGTCAGGCCGATCCGCTCGGCCACCTCCAGCCGGCTGATCCCGTCCGGCCCGGCCGCCCGCAGCAGGTCCAGGACGAGCGCGTCGTTGTGGCCGCGCAGCACCGGGAGGTTCACCCCCGCCGCGCCACTGATTCCCTTTACACCGCTCACGCCCCCCATTCTGCCCTCCGCTTGCACTTTCGCAACAGCGTTGCGAAAGTAGGAGCATGACTGGCACCCCCCTCCGCACCGGCCTGATCGGCTACGGCCTCGCCGGCTCCGTCTTCCACGCCCCGCTGATCGCCGCCACCGAGGGCCTGGTCCTCGACACGGTCGTCACCGCCAACCCGGAACGGCAGGAGCAGGCCCGCGCCGCGCACCCGGACGTCCGGGTCGCCGCGACCGCCGACGAGCTCTTCGCCCGCGCCGACGAGCTCGACCTGATCGTCGTCGCCTCCCCGAACCGGACGCACGTCCCGCTGGCCACCGCCGCCCTGAAGGCCGGTCTGCCGGTGGTCGTGGACAAGCCGGTCGCCGGCACCGCCACCGAGGCCCGTGACCTCGCGGCCCTCGCCGAGGAGCGCGGACTGCTGCTGTCGGTCTTCCAGAACCGCCGCTGGGACAACGACTTCCTCACGCTGCGCAAGCTGATCGACGCGGGCGAGCTGGGCGACGTCTACCGGTTCGAGTCCCGCTTCGAGCGCTGGCGGCCCCAGCTCAAGGGCGGCTGGCGCGAGTCCGGCGACCCGGCGGAGATCGGCGGCCTCCTCTACGACCTCGGCAGCCACGTCGTCGACCAGGCCCTCGTCCTGTTCGGCCCCGTCGCCTCCGTCTACGCCGAGTCCAACGTCCGCCGCCCGGGCGCCGAGACCGACGACGACACCTTCATCGCCCTCACCCACACCGGCGGTGTCCGCTCTCACCTCTACGTCTCCGCCACCACCGCGCAGCTCGGCCCCCGCTTCCGGGTGCTCGGCTCCAAGGCGGGCTACGTCAAGCACGGCCTCGACCCCCAGGAGGCGGCGCTGCGCGAGGGCGAGCTGCCCGGCGCCGGCTGGGGCACCGAGCCCGAGTCGCTGTGGGGCCGCGTGGGTGCCGGGGAGTCCCCGCTGACCGGTGAGGGCCGCCCCGAACCGACCCTGCCGGGCGACTACCCCGCGTACTATGCGGCCGTGGCCAGGGCCATCACCAGCGGCGACACCAACCCGGTGTCCGCCCTGGAGGCGGCCGCCGCCCTCGACGTACTGGAGGCGGCCCGCCGTTCGGCCCGCGACGGAGTGGTGGTGGCGCTGTGACGCACAACAACGGGATCACCCCGAAGTTCACCCCGGAGATCACCCCGACCCTGGAGGAGCTCCAGGCGCAGGAACGCCGCCTGGTCTTCCGGGAGTTCACCCCCGACGACGCCTGGCGGCTCGGCTCGCTCCTGGTGGAGATGGCCCGTGAGCGGCAGGCCCCGGTCGCCGTCGACATCCACCGGGCCGGGCAGCAGCTCTTCCACGCCGCGCTGCCGGGCGCCACGCCCGACAACGACGCCTGGATCGCCCGCAAGCGCCGGGTGGTGGAGCGCTACCAGTCCTCGTCGTACCTGGTCGGCGCCCGCGCCCGGGCCAAGGGCACGACCTTCGAGGAGTCCGCGCGCCTCGACCCCGACACCTACGCGGCCCACGGCGGCTCGTTCCCGCTCACCGTGGAGGGGGTCGGCGTGATCGGCGCGATCACGGTCAGCGGGCTGCCGCAGCTGGAGGACCACCGGTTCGTGGTGGCGGCGCTGGAGGAGTTCCTCTCCAAGGACGCCTAGAGCAGTCCGAGGTCCCTGGCCCGGAGTGCCGCCTGGGTGCGGTCGCGCAGGGCCAGGCGGCCGAGGATGCGGGAGACGTGGTTCTTGACCGTGCCCTCGCTCAGGTGCAGGCGGGCGCCGATCTCCCGGTTGGTGTGCCCGCGCGCCACCAGCCGCAGGATGTCGACCTCGCGGGGACTGAGCGGTACGGCGGGAGTGCCCGGCCGCTCGGGCGGGGGTCCCTCGGGGGTGCCGACGGCGGCCGTGAGGTGGCGGGTGACGGTGGCGTCGAGCTGGGTGACGCCCGCGTGTGCCAGCCGGACGGCCTGCGCGAGTTCGGCCGCCGGCAGGTCCTTCAGCAGATAGCCCGCGGCGCCCGCCCGCAGCGCCTGGACGACGTACTCCTCGTCGTCGAACGTCGTCAGCATCACCACCCGGCACTCCGGGGCGCGGGCGCGCAGGACGGCGACCGCCCCGACGCCGTCCAGTTCGGGCATCCGTACGTCCATCAGCACGACGTCCGGCCGCAGCCGTAGCGTCTTGTCCACCGCGTCCCGGCCGTCGACGGCCGTGCCGACGACCTCGATGCCCGGCCGGACGGACAGCAGTGCGGCGATCCCGTCCCGGATCAGCCGCTGGTCGTCCACGACCAGCACCCGTACGGCCGGAGCCTCCGCGTCGTTCATCCGCCCGCACCTCCCCGCGGCACCGTCACCGTCACCCGGGTCCCCGCGCCGGGCGCGCTGTCCACCTCGACGTCCCCCGCGAGGAGTTGGACGCGCTCGCGCATCCCCAGCAGTCCGAGGCCGGTGCCCGCGGCCCGTGCCGCCTCCGGCCGGAACCCGCACCCGTCGTCGGCCACGACCAGCCTCGCCCCCGTCTCCCCCAGCGTCAGCCGCACGCCGACCTCCGAGGCACCGGCATGGCGGCGGGCGTTGGTGACCCCCTCCTGCGCGGCCCGGAACAGCGCGCTCAGCTCCGCCGTACCGTACCCCTCCTCCGCGCCGCTGACCTCGACCGCGACCCTCGGTGGGCCCCCGTCGGCCAGTGCGGCCAACTCGTCGGCGAGGGAGGCCCGTGCCGCGCCCTCCCGCAGCGTGCGCACCGACTGCCGTACGTCGGCCAGCGCGAGCGTCACCGAGCGGCGGGCCTCGGACAGTGCCCGCCGGGCGGCGTCGGGGTCGAGGGAGCGGAACTCGGCGGCCATCTCCAACTGCACCGACATGGCGGTGAGATGGTGGCCGAGACTGTCGTGGATGTCCCGGGCCAGCCGGTTGCGCTCGGCCTCCGCCGACAGTTCGGCCACCCGCGCCGCGTACTCCTCCAGCGCCCGCCGGGACCGCTGCTCGCCCACGGCCACCGCGGCCATGGCGAGCGCCAGCACCAGGCCGACGACGAGCATCAGCAGGTCCGACACCCGCTCGGTGTCGCGGTACCAGCCGGGCACGGTAAGGGAGTTGGCGGCGAGCGGGGCGGCCAGGCACAGTCCGGCGAGGACCAGTGCGGCCCGGCGGCCGTAGGCGAACCAGGCGGTGAACGGCAGCAGTACGACGAGGACCTGGGCCAGTCCGGAGGGGTCGAGCAGCACCACGGCCGCGATCAGCGCGCCGCGTGCCACCAGCAGCGGCAGCCTGCCCCATCGGCACGCCTCCAGGGCCAGCAGCGCGGCGAGCGCCCCGACGAAGCCGGCCGTGCGCCATGGCGCCGGGCCCGCCGTGCCCTCGCCGTCCCCGAGTGCGACGGCCGCCGCGCCCGCGGCCAGTACGGCGCCGTAGAGCACCGGCGCCACCCAGCGCACCGCCACGTACTCACCCATGCGCGCCCCCCTTCTCCCGCTGCGGCCAGGCTAGCCAGCCCGCGCGGGCTGCGGTCCGGATGCGCGCGGAGTGTGGCCGCGGGGCACGGCCGGGGGTGCCGGACGGCACATGCCGAACGGCCTCGCCGTGCCGTGACCTCCGGCGGCGGGAGCGGACGCTCCGCACCTGCCCGGGGGGACGGGTCGGCGCCTACGTTTTCGGCGCCGGGGGTGGTCCGTGGTTCCGGCGGGGGCGTCGTCCGCTGCCGGGGCGGGGCGTCGTCCGCCGTTCCGGCGGGGGTCGTCGTCCGCGTTCCCGACAGGGCCGCAGTGCGCGTTCCCGACAGGGCCGCAGTGCGCGTTCCCGACAGGGCCGCAGTGCGCGTTCCCGACGGGGCCGCCGTCCGTGGCTCCTGCCCCCCGGCCCGTCACCCGTTCCCTGCCCGAGGAGGTCCCCATGTCCAGCACCACCCCCGCCGTTCCCGCCGCCGCCCTGTGCGGAGCCGTGTCCGGGCTGCTGATCGCGCTGCCCGGACTGGTCGAGGCGTTCACCGGCGAGACCGCCGCGACCAGCTTCCTGCTGGCCCTCGCCCCCGCGTTCGCGCTGCCCCTGCTCGTCGGGGTGCATCTGCGGCAGAGCGCGGCGGCCGGCCGGTTCGGGGCCGTCGCCTTCACCGTGAACCTGATCGGCCTCGGCCTGTTCGGCGGGGCCGCCTACGCCGGGAACCTCGTGCTGTTCCTCTTCGACGAGGACGTCGTGGAGGAGACCCTGACCGGTCCCACCGTGGCCGCGCTGTTCGGCTCGGCGGCCCTCTTCGCCCTGGGCTGCGCCCTGTTCGGGGCGGCGATGGTACGGGCCGGGGTGCTGCCGAGGGTGCCGGCCTGGGCGTACGCCGTGGTCATCCCGCCGTTCGCCTTCGTGACCGCGCTGCCCGACTCCCTGCTGAACAGCGCGCTGCACGTCGTGGTCGGCACCGTACTGATCGGCCTGGCGGCGGCTCTGCACCGCCACCGGGCCGACGAGGGCCGGGCCCCGGCCGTCCAGGCGTCCTTCCGCTCCTGAACCCGGCGCCGCCCGCCGGGCGTTCGGCTCAGGCGTCCTTGAACTCCTGGCGCTGGCGCCCGAGTCCGTCGATCTCCAGCTCGACCACGTCACCGGCCCGCAGGAACGGCTTCGGCTCCGGCTGCCCGAGGGCGACGCCCGCGGGCGTGCCGGTGTTGATGACGTCCCCCGGGTACAGGGTCATGAACTGGCTGACGTAGCGGACGACTTCGCCGACCGGGAAGATCTGCTCGGCGGTCGTGCCGTCCTGCTTCTGTTCGCCGTTGACCCACAGCCGCAGCCGCAGGGCCTGCGGGTCGGGCACCTCGTCGGCGGTCACCAGCCAGGGGCCCAGCGGGTTGAACGTCTCGCAGTTCTTCCCCTTGTCCCAGGTCCCGCCGCGCTCGATCTGGAACTCCCGCTCCGACACGTCGTGCGCCACGGCGTACCCGGCGACATGTCCGAGCGCCGCCTCGGCCGACTCGACGTAGCGGGCCGTGCGCCCGATGACTACGGCCAGCTCGACCTCCCAGTCGGTCTTCACCGAGCCGCGCGGGACGAGCACCGTGTCGTGCGGGCCCACGACGGTGTCCGGGGCCTTGAAGAAGACGACGGGCTCGGAGGGCGGCTCGGCGCCCGTCTCCCGGGCGTGGTCGTGGTAGTTCAGCCCGATGCACACGATCTTGCCGATCCGCGCCAGCGGCGGTCCCACGCGCAGCCCGGTCGCGTCCAGGACCGGCAGGCCACCGGCGCTCGCGCGGATCCGTGCGAGCGCCTCGTCGTCGGCGAGGAGCGCGCCGTCGATGTCCGGCACGACACCCGACAGATCGCGCAGGACCCCGTCGGCGTCGAGCAGCGCGGGCCGCTCCGCTCCCGCCGTACCGACTCGCAGCAGCTTCATGGTCACAGTCTCCCTCGATCGCGGGGCGCCCGCCGGTGTGTGCGGCCAGCGGCGGACTTGGCCGATCCTCCAAGCTCGAGGTCCAGTCCGCAAGACCCGGTTCACGTACTGGACCTCGGGTCAGCGGTAGAGCGCGGCCCGCTCCACGGCGCTCCAGGTCGAGCTGGTGACCACGTACAGCGCGGCCGCGAGCGGGACGACGGCCACGGTGACCAGTGTGAAGAAGGAGACGAACGGCATCAGCCCGGCGACGGTGCCGGCGCCCGGGGTGTCCAGCGGCACGGAGTCGGCCAGGGCCGCCCTGCTGCGGCGGTAGTTGAACAGGGCGACCCCGAGGACGAGGGCGAACAGCCCCAGGTACACCACCCCGGCCGCACCGCCCACGGCGAGCGCGTCGGTCAGGCGGCCGCCGAGGGGCGCGGTGAACAGCTCGTGGGCGAGGAGTTCATTGGCGCGACCGCCGATCTCGGCGCTGGAGAAGAGGTGGTAGAGCAGGAAGAAGGCGGGCGCCTGGAGCAGTCCGGGCAGGCATCCCGCGAGCGGCGACACCTTGTGCTCGGTGTGCAGTTCCAGCACGGCCCGCTGGAGCCGCTCGGGGTTCTTCGTGTGCTTGCGGCGCAGTTCGGCGATCTGCGGCTGGAGGGCGGTGCGGGCCTTCTGGCCGCGGGCGGCGGCGCGGGAGAGGGGATGCACGAGCAGCCGTACGAGCGCGGTGAACAGGACGATCGCGGCGGCGGCCGCCGAGCCGTGGAAGAGCGGCTGGAGCAGCTCGGCGAGCTGCTCGACAAGGCGTGCGAAAACGGACATGGGTGAGCCCTCCGGGGGTCTCGTCGTGCCGGATGAGGAGACAGCGGCATGACGACCCGCGCGGGGCCGGGCAAGGGGTGGAAGCCGTGCGGCCCTACGCGGCGGTCGCCGGGAGGGCGTGTCCGGGGGCCCGGGGACGGGTGCGGCCCCTGGCGTCGGGGTCGCGCTGCGGGAGGAAGGCGGTACGGCGGGCCCGGTCGCGGATGGCCGTGCGGACCCGGGTGGGCGGTACGGCGGGCGCGGAGCGGGCGGCGATCAGCGTGCAGACGGTGAGCGCGGTGCCGGCCGCGGCGGTCGCGGCCAGGGCGACGGTCGCGAAGAGGCCGCCGGATTCCAGCAGCAGGACGTCGAGGACGAGGGCGAGGAGGACGAGGACGGGCCGCAGAACGGGCCAGCGCGCGAGTGTGACCATCGCGTTGCCCCCTCCCCTGTTCCGGACTCCTGTTCGTCCGTTATACCTCAACGCGGTCGCGTCGAGGTGAGCGTCCCCCACACCACCAGCCGGTACCGGGAGGTGAACTCGGGGGTGCAGGTGGTGAGGGTGATGTACGAGCCGGCCTCGCGGTAGCCGCGCCCGGGGTGGACGAGGCTGCGGGGGACGGGCCGGATGACCCCGGTGTCCCGCGCGGAGGTCCGCGCGAGGGTCTGGTCGACGGTGTAGGTGTACACCGCGCTCTGCGTCTCCACGACGATCTCGTCGCCTTCGCCGAGCCGGTCGAGCCGCCGGAAGGGCTCGCCGTGGGTGTTGCGGTGCCCGGCGAGGGCGAAGTTGCCGGGCCGGCCGGGCTGCTGGGTCCGCGGGTAGTGGCCGGCGTACCCCCGGTCGAGGACCCCGCCCCTGCTGACGCCCTCGGCGACGGGGACGCGGAGGCCGAGGGCGGGGACGGAGAGGATGGCGTAGGCGCGGGCCTCCGGGGGCTCCTGGGCCTTCGGTGTGGGCGGCGGGCCCTCGCGGGGTGGGGACGGCACGGCGGACGCCACCGGCTCCGGCTCGTCCGCCGGGTCGCCGGTCGGTTCACCGGCCGAGGACCCGTCGCCCCACTCCCGCTCCAGCGCGGCCACTCCACGCCCGGCCTCCGCCTTCGCCTCGCGGTTGGTCCACCAGAGCTGGTGGACGACGAGGAGCAGCAGGACGAGTCCGACGGTGACGAGGAGTTCGCCGCCGGTCCACAGCAGACGGCGGCCGAGGGCCCGCCGCCGACGGTCGGCGTGCCGGACGACGCGGGGTCGGCCGGCGAAGGCGGCGTGGGTCCGGACGACGCGGGGTCGCCCGGCGAAGGCGGCGTGGGTTCGGACGACGCGGGGTCGCCCGGCGAAGGCGGCGTGGGTTCGGACGACCCGGGGTCGGCGCATCACGTACGCCTCCTTCACCGTCGTCGTCCCGGTGCTGCGCGGGGCCCGAACGATAGGCGCAACTCCCCCAAGTCACCAGACTCGTGGCGGGCGTTCGAGACTTCGTACATAGGTTTTAGAAAGGGTTCAGAAATCATGGTCGCGCCCCTCGACAAGCTCCACTCCACCCCCCGATGCTCCTGATGGCATGTACGGGACAGGCACTCAGGAGGTGGAGCAGTCATGATCCGACGCAGAACTCTGCTGGCGGCGACGGGCGGAGCGGTCCTGGGCGGCGCCCTGGCCACGGGCACCGCGCACGCGGACGCGACCATCGCCGTCAACCCCGGTACCAGGTACGGCACCTGGGAGGGCTGGGGGACCTCCCTGGCCTGGTGGGGCAACGTCTTCGGCGCCCGCGACGACTTCGCCGACCTGTTCTTCACCACCAAGTCGGTTACCTACAAAGGCACTTCACTTCCCGGTCTCGGCCTGAACATCGCCCGCTACAACCTGGGCGCGTGCAGCTGGAACAGCGTGAACGGCGAGACGATGGCCGAGTCGCCGAACATCCCCGCCTTCAAGCAGATCGAGGGCTACTGGCAGGACTGGTCCAACGAGGACCCGGCGTCCGCCGCCTGGGACTGGACCGCGGACGCGGCCCAGCGGGCGATGCTGGTGAAGGCGGTGCAGCGCGGGGCCGTGACCGAGCTGTTCGCCAACTCCCCGATGTGGTGGATGTGTTCCAACCACAACCCGTCCGGCGCCGCGGGCGGCGGCAACAACCTCCAGACCTGGAACTACCGCCAGCACGCCTCCCACCTGGCCGCGGTCGCCCTGTACGCGCGAACGAACTGGGGCGTGAACTTCGCGACCGTGGACCCCTTCAACGAACCGGCGTCCAGTTGGTGGACCGCCACCGGCACCCAGGAGGGCTGCCACCTCGACCCGGCCGTACAGGCGGCCGTACTCCCGTACATGCGCAGCGAGTTGGACAGGCGCGGCCTGACGGGCGTACGCATCTCCGCCTCGGACGAGACGAACTACGACACCGCGCGCAGCACCTGGGCCTCCTTCGGCGCCTCGACGAAGGCGCTGGTGGCGCAGGTCAACGTGCACGGCTACCAGGGCACGGGCGGCCGCCGGGACCTGCTGTACACGGACGTGGTGACGACGTCGGGCAAGAAGCTGTGGAACTCCGAGACCGGCGACAGCGACGGCACCGGCCTGAGCATGGCCCGCAACCTCTGCTACGACTTCCGCTGGCTGCACCCCACCGCCTGGTGCTACTGGCAGGTGATGGACCCCTCGACGGGCTGGGCGATGATCGCGTACGACGCGAACACCCTCCAGCCGACGACCGTGCAGCCGAAGTACTACGTGATGGCCCAGTTCAGCCGGCACATCCGCCCCGGAATGACCGTCCTCGACACGGGTGTGAGCTACGCGGCCGCCGCCTACGACGCGACCGCCCGCCGGCTGGTGCTGGTCGCCGTGAACACCGCGACGACGGCGCAGACCCTCACCTTCGACCTGTCCCGCTTCACCACGGTGACCGGCGGCTCCGGCGGCCTGGTCCCGCGCTGGAACACGGTCACGGGCGGCGGGGACATGTACCGCGCGTACAACGACACCTATCTGACGGGGAAGTCGGTGAGCGTGCCGTTCGCGGCGGGCGCGGTGCAGACGCTGCATGTGGACGGGGTGACGATCTAGGAACGCGCGCCTGTACGCGCAGGGCCTGGCCTGCACGTATCTCACGCTCGCCGGGCCCCCGCAGTACGGTGTCACCCATGCGCCCCGACACGCCTGCCGAGAACGTCGACCACACCGCCGAAGCGGCACGCCTGGAGCGGACCGCCGGACTGTATCCCGAGGACGCCGAAGCCCTGCTGCTCCAGGCCGCGGCCCATCTGGAACTCTCCGGCGACCGCCCCGCCGCGTCCACGCTCTACGACCGCCTGCTGTCCTCGGCGGGCTCGCTGGAGGACCCCTGTCTGGTGCGGGCCCTGAAGGCCGCGAACCTGTGGGAGTACGGCCACGAGGCGGAGGCCCGGGCGATCATCGACGGCGTCCGCGCGGCGGCCCCCCGCGACCCGGCCCCCTGGGTGATCGTGGCCGAGGCCCTGGAGGCCCACGACGAGCTCCAGGCGGCGCAGGAGACCTTCACGCAGGGCGTACGGCTGCTGCTGGCCGACGGCGCCGAACCCCCGTACCCGACCCACCCGCTCCTCTACGGCCGCCACCGGGTGCGCCGTATGCAGGGCGCGCCGCACGACGACTGGGACACCCTCGCGGACAGCGTCCACCTCACCCAGTCCTCCCCCACCTCGGGCGTCTCCCTCGACGAACTCCACGACCCCAAGCGGGTCTGGTCCCTGGGCTCGGACAACCCGGTGGAGCTGGCGGCGGAGATCTCCCGTCTGCGGGCGGAGCTGGGCGCGTACCGCGAGGCGCTCTCCCGGCCCTTCCCGGTGGCGGTCCTGCACTGGCCGGCGACCGAACTGGCGGAACTGCTGGAGGCGTACCCGCCGCTGGCCGAGGAGTACCCGTCCCACGACACCCACCTCGCGACGATAGAGGCATCGCTGCGGGAGCTGTCCTCCTCCGGCACCCCGAACCTCGGCATCGTCACGGGCACGGTCCCCTCCTATGAGGCGTTCGCCGCCTCGGAGGGCGCCTCCCCGGGCGACACCTCGCTCCTCCCCCAGTACGCGACCACGCTCGCGGCCCGAGGCAGGGCGGCGGAGTGGCCACCCCAGCGCGGCACGGCGTGCTGGTGCGGCTCGGGGCGGGGGTACGGGGAGTGCCACGGGGCGGAGTAGGGCGAGCGGGGGCGGCGGGGGCCACCGGGAGCTGGGGGGGGCGGTTGGGCCCACCCCTGACCGGGGCGCGCCCCGGTCAGCCCCCGCCCCGGTCAGCTGCCGCCCCGCCCCTCGACGGCCGCCGCCACGTCATCGAGGTCCTTCTCGATGGCCTTGCGCACCGCGCGGGCGCCGACCGGCCCCAGCACCTTGGCTAGCACGTTCATGATGCCGCCCCCGGTGGGCGACGCGGAGAACGTCATCCGCACGGTCGTCGTCTCGGGCCCGTCCGCCCGCAGCTCCCACGCCGACACGTAGTGGGAGCCGTACGACTCGGCCTCGACCGCATACCCCTCGGGCGCCTCGCACCGGGTCACCCACATCTCCTCGGTGGCGTCCTTCCCGAACATCCGCCGCGTCTCCCGCCACCGCGTCCCGACCCCGAACCCCTCGCCCGACAGCACCTCGACCTTGGTGACCCCACTCAGGACCCGCTCCATACCCGGCAGATCGGTGAGCGCGGCCCACACGGTGCCCCGGGGCGCGGCGATCCGACGCTCCGCTGTGACGCTTTTGCTGGTCATGGGTCCATGAAAGCAGCGGGGATGGAGGGGCGCGCGACGGCGGAGGGCGCCCGGAGCGGCCTTCTCGTACGCGAGACCCACGCCCCCGCGCGCCGGCAGAATTGGAGGCGTGTCCCATGCCGTCCCCTCCTCCCCCGCCGTCTCCGCGCGGATGAGCAAGCAGAGTTCCCGCGACACGGCCCCCGAGGTCGCGGTTCGACGTCTGTTGCACGCCGCAGGACTGCGATACCGGGTGAACGTGCCGGTACCCGGCATGCCCCGCCGCACGATCGATGTCGTCTTCCCCAAAACCAAGATCGCGGTCTTCATGGACGGCTGCTTCTGGCACGGCTGCCCTCAGCACGCGACGCAACCGAAGTCCAACGCGGAGTGGTGGCGCAACAAGCTCGATCGGAACATGGCCCGCGACAGCGAGACGACCCGGCACTTGGAGGCGGCGGGCTGGACGGTCCTGCGCTTCTGGGAGCACGAGAGCCCCGACTCGGTCGCCCGGTCCGTGGCGGCTGCGCGGCAGCTCGCCGCCGGCGACCGGGGCAGGCCGAACGCTCGCCCGTGACCTTGCGGTCGAGCCGGATCCGGACCGACCGCCCGTTGTCCGACGCGGCCAATAGGGTCACCATTGATCGCACTTAATCAGCTGCACCTCGAGGCGAGTAGATGACCACCGACTGGCAATTCGAAGTTCCCACTGCCGGCAGCAAGCACCTTCCCCCCGACGCGCGCTACATGGAGGCCCTGAGCAGCCAGGGCTACGGCTTCGAGGTAGCCATCGCCGACCTCGTCGACAACTCCATCGACGCCGGAGCGAAGGACGTGGTGATCCACTTCCTCCGGGACGGCGATCAACTCGTCAGCCTCCTCGTGGTCGACGACGGCAAGGGCATGACGGACGAGGAACTGGACATCGCGATGACCGTCGGTGGTCGGCGCGACTACGCCGAGAACGCACTCGGTATGTTCGGCACGGGTCTGAAGTCCGCCTCCCTCAGTCATGCCTCCTCAGTGACCGTCGTCAGCACCACCAAGCGCACGCGTGCCACGGGGCGCCGCTGGCTGATGGAGCGAGCCGTCGCCGGATTCGAATGCGACATCGTGGACCCGTCGTACGCCCAGACGCTCGTCGACCGGTACGCGGAGCGCCCCATCGTCTGGCAGGGCACCGTCATCCGTTGGGACGGCGTCAAGGACTTCCCGAAGCACGGCGGGGGTGGCCAGACCGACCGCTACCTGCAACGCACCATCAACAAGCTCGGCCTTCACCTGGGTCTGTACCTGCATCGGTTCCTGGCACGGCCCGACTTCAACATCACGATCGCCGTCGAGGACGTACGAACGGGCACCGTCTACCTGGACTTCGGCGTCGAGCCCCTGGACCCGTTCGGCTACCCGGTCAGTGGCCACCCCGAGTACCCGCGCCGATTCCTGGCGACGCTGCCCTCGGTGGGAGACGTGTCGCTCTCGGCACATGTGTGGACGCCGAAGTCGAACCTCGACGAGTACAAGGCCGTCGGTCCCGTCACCGAACGTCAGGGCTTCTACTTCTACCGGCACAACCGCCTGGTCCAGGCGGGAGGGTGGAACAACTTCCGGCAGCCCGAACAGCACCTCTCCCTGGCGCGCGTCGCCATCGATCTGCCCGGCACGACCGGCGACGTATTCCGGCTCACCGTGAAGAAGGCAGGTGTCGATGCCTCGCCCGAGTTCTCGGCCGCCCTGGAGAGTGCCGCCGACTCCGGCGGGCGCACCTTCCTCGACTACCTGACCGAGGCGGACGGCGTCTATCGCGACGCGCGAAAGCGGGCAGGCACCACACGCAAGGCCGTGATCCCCCCGGGCAAGGGATTCGACCCCACCGTGCGCGAGACGATCGCCGACGAACTCCCCACGATTCCGCACGAGGAGCCGATCTCCGTCCGCTGGCAGAAACTGGACAACAGCCTCTTCTTCGACATCGATCGAGGCATCCGCACCATCACCCTCAACCAGCACTACCGGACGGCCATCCTGGGAGGTCGCCGCGGCGGTCTCAACGACGCCCCGCTGCTGAAGTCCCTGCTCTACATCCTCCTGAACCAGGTCTTCGAGAAGGAGTACAGCGGCAGCCGAGAGAAGGACAACCTCCTGTTGTGGCAGTCGATCCTGGTCTCTGCCGCCCGGGCCGAACTCGACAAGGTGGCGGACGATGACTGAAGGCCCCCATGTCGCGTGGACCGAGGTCGAGTACTTCCTCGGCAAGGGACAGGCCACGACCTTCCCCCTCTCACCACGCTCGGTCCGTCCTGAGGTCTCGTACGTCGTCGGCCACGGAGGCCGGGACATAGCACTGCATGTGGAACTGGACCGACGCCACCGGCCGCCCCGCTCCTCGTTGCCCACGATCCGCATCGAACAGATCGCGGATCGGACGGGCAAGCGACTGGCACGCATCAGCACCACCCAAGTCACGCTGATGCGCGACTTCCACGACTTGTTGACCGCGGTCGCCGACCGCATCGTGACGCACGGCCGCACCCTTGACCAGGCATTCGAGGAAACCGTACGCGCTTGGAACGCGCTGCTGAGTCGCCCCCGCGGCCTGAGTGCGCAGAAACGTCTCGGCCTGTTGGGGGAACTGGCGACAATGCGCTGCGTCGCCGGCGAGCACGGTTGGGAGACGGCCGTCGAGTCATGGACCGGTCCGGACGGCGAGGAGCACGACTTCGGTCTGCCGGACTACGACCTGGAGGTGAAGACGACGGCGGCGGAACGGCGGCGGCACACCGTACACGGCATCGGTCAGCTCGACTCCGCCCCCGGACGTCCGCTGTGGTTCGTCTCCGTTCAGCTCACCCGGGGCGGCGCCAACGGACGAACCCTGTCCGAGTGCGTCCGAGCCGTACGCGCGGCCGTGGCGGAGCAAGCACCCGCTTCGCTGAACCGTCTGGACCGGCAACTGGCGGCATCGGGTTGGACGGAGGACATCCCCGACGACGAACGCTGGACACCTCGGTCGGAGCCGACGGTACTCGACGCTCCGTCGTTGCCTCGCCTGGACACCTCGTCGTTCTCGGACTCGGCACGGGATCGCGTCACCGACGTCCAGTACACGATCGACGTCACCGGCCTCGACCCGACCCTCGAACCCCCCTCCGTACTGGCTGACTTCCGCCTCCCCTAAGAAGCCTCGAGGAACGCTCTCCATGAACAACGACGACATCGTGCGCATCACGCTCCACAGATCGGCCCTCGGAGGAATGCAGGCCAACCGTCCCAAGAACCTTCAGCGCGCGCTCGCCTACCAGGCGGAGGACGAGGGACCCGAGGCTGAGTCCCTGGCCGACGAGGCGGACTTCCAGCGCGCGCTCGACGCCTCGCACTCCACGGACCAACTGGTGGTGCTGTGGCGCAAGCAGCTGACCCAGTGGGACTACGCGGAAGGGCCCGTCTGGTCACACACGGAGCCGCGCACCGAGGAACGTCGAAGCGAGGTGTTCGAGCTACTGGGGCTGCGGGAGGAGACCCGCCGGCTGCTGACCTCCTTGGTACCGGTGCCGCACGAGGCCGGTGACGTGGTCATCAGCAATGATTTCGAGCCCTGGTACACACCTCAGTCGCAGCAGGGGCGCAGTTGGTACTGGCCCGCCTACCGGCGCCTGCTGGAGGACAAGGGGTGGCCCGAGACCGCGGTCGCCGCGCTGGACACCGCCTCGGACCATGTCGTCGAGCGGCTGGCGAATCCGACCGACGAGGCCGCCTACCAGTCCAAGGGACTGGTCGTCGGATACGTGCAGTCCGGAAAGACCGCCAACTTCACCGGTGTCATCGCCAAGGCGGTGGACGCCGGCTATCGCCTGGTCATCGTGCTCGGCGGCACGCTCAACCTCCTTCGTGCCCAGACGCAGCGCCGCCTGGACATGGAACTGGTGGGGCGCGAGAACATCCTGCGCGGAGCGGCCCAGTACGAGTCCGACTACGCGGACGACCCCGCCTGGTCTCAGGGCAAGTTCCTCTCCCACAAGGGGCTTCCCTCGACTCTCGGCGCCTTCGACATCGTCCGTATGACGACCAGGGACAACGACTACAAGAGCCTCCTCCAGGGGATCGTCGCTCTCGAGTTCGAGAAGCGGGAGCCCGCGCTCCCGCTCCACCACCCGCAGAACCTGCACCGTTCCTCGGCACGCCTGATGGTCGTCAAGAAGAACAAGACGGTCCTCACCAAGCTGGTCCAGGACCTCAACAAGATCAAGACACCGCTCTCCGAGATCCCGGTGCTCATCATCGACGACGAGTCCGACGAGGCTTCGGTGAACACGGCCAACCTGAGCAAGCCCGACTCCGAGCGCACGGCCATCAACCAGAAGATCTCGGAACTCCTGCACATGCTGCCGCGGGCCCAGTACGTCGGGTACACCGCCACGCCCTTCGCGAACGTCTTCGTCGACCCCAGCGACACGGAGGACATCTTCCCGAAGGACTTCATCGTGTCGCTGCCACGCCCTGACGGATACATGGGGGTGCAGGACTTCCACGACCTGGACTCCGTGATCCCCTACGAGGAGCGGACGTTCGCCAACTCGAACGAGAAGGCGCACGTACGCGACGTCGTCCTCACGGACGAGGAGGACGACACCGCCCTGCAGCAGGCCATGGACATGTTCGTGCTCTCCGCCGCGATGAAGCTCTATCGCGAGGAGAACGGCCTGGGCCACCGGTACTTCCAGCACCACACGATGCTCATCCACGAATCCGTCCGCACCTTGGCGCACCGCGAGCTGCTGGGTCAGGTCACGAAGCTGTGGTGGGACGCCGGTTACACGGGAGCGGCCGGCCACGAAAGGCTGCGGAAGCTGTTCGAGTCCGACCTCCTGCCGGTCTCCCGCGAGCGTGCCGACGGACACGCCGTCCCCGAGACGTACGACGACCTCGCACGGCACATCGGAGCCGCCGCGATGCGGATCGGCGGGGACGACCAGCCGATCATCGTCGTCAACGGTGACAAAGACATCGAGACGGGCGAGGCGGACTTCGACAAGCGGTCCATCTGGAAGATCCTCATCGGCGGCCAGAAGCTCGCCCGCGGCTTCACCGTCGAGGGACTCACCGTCACCTACTACCGGCGCCGCACGAACAACGCCTCGACGCTGATGCAGATGGGCCGCTGGTTCGGCTTCCGCAGGGGCTACCGGGACCTGGTACGCCTGTACCTCGGTCGCCAGGAGACCATGGGTGCCAAGGAGGTCGACCTCTACGAGGCGTTCGAGGCGATCTGTCGTGACGAGGAGACCTTCCGCCGCGAACTCCAACAGTACGCGAAGCTCGTCGACGGCAGACCGCAGGTGACGCCCGCCCAGGTGCCGCCACTCGTCTCCCAGCACCTGTCGTGGCTGCCGCCAACCAGCCGCAACAAGATGTTCAACGCGCGACTCGTCAACAAGAGGTCGCCGGGGCAGTGGGAGGAACCCACTGCCTACCCCGAGAACGCTCCCGCGCTCCGCCACAACACCGGTCTGTGGTTGCCCGTGCTCGAATCCCTGTCGTCGACACCGACCGATTTCTCGTACGCGCACTCCGACGCGACCCATCGGTTCGCCGCGCTGACCGGCCGACTCACCGCGGACGACTTCCTCACCCTGGTCCGCTCGCTGAAGTGGGGGGTGCCGTCACAGTTCGAACCTCATCTCGCCTATCTCGAAGAGATCTGCGGATCGTCTCGGCCGGCGGTCGACGACTGGATCGTGCTCGCCCCTCAGCACGCGACAGGGAACAAGAAGCTCACGATCGGCACATCGAGTCGCCCCCTCTCGTGGTTCGCGCGTGACAGGCGGCGGGGTCCGCTGTTCGGCGCCATTCGGGATCCCAAGCACACGGCCACCGCGTACCGCATCGCGGGCGCGCTCCCGGCGAGCGGCGATGCCGCGACGGAACGGTACGTCGCGGAGCGGCGAGGGGCCGTGGTGCTCTATCCGATCGTCGAACGACGACACCGGGAGGAGATGGCGGGTTCCGGCGCGATCGATCCGGGCAAGCTGGTGATGGCGTTCTCCTTCGTGGCGCCGGCCTCCGCCCACGGCCGTGACGGCAAGGCCGTGCTCTTCACCACGATCGACTCCTCCCCAGACGCGATCATCACCAGGACGGGGCCCGATCCCTCCTGACCTGAATCAATCGTCCTGCGGGGTGCGCCGCCCCCGGTTGCGCCCCGCAGGACCTCGCGAACCCGCTCGTCGCCCTACCCTGAGAACTGCGCGGTCGGTCGTGCGCAGGGGGCGGGGGACACAGACGTATGCAGGAACACCGATTCACCGTGATCGACCTCTGCGCGGGAGTGGGGGGCCAGGCTCTGGGTCTCGAGGAAGCCGGCTTCGAGGTGACGGCGGCGATCGACATCGACGCCGACAGCTGCGGCACGATCTCCGGCAACCGGCCCCACTGGTACACCGTCCAAGCCGACCTGAAGCGCCTGGAGCCACTGGATCACGCGCCACTGGACCACGCCGACGTGCTGAGCTGCGGTCTGCCCCGTTCCCCCTACACGATCGCGGGCAAGCAACTCGCCACGGTGGACAAACGGGACACCTTGCAGGCGGTCCTCGACATGGCATCCTTCGTGCGCCCGCGCGTGCTCCTCATCGAGAACATCCCGACCTTCGTCCGGGCCGACAAGTTCGAGGCCGAGCGGCAGAAGGTGCGGGAGGCGGTGGAGGACCTCGGCTACCGGATGACCTCGGGCGTGCTCACGGCAACGGACTTCGGAGTTCCACAGCATCGAGCGCACGGCTTCATGATCGCCATGCATCCGGAGGATCTGGCCTGCTTCGTATGGCCCGACCCGACCGCGACACGATGCCCGACCCTCGGGGAGACCTTGCTGGAGTCCATGGCCTCCCGAGGGTGGCCAGAGGCAGCGGAGTGGGCCGAACGCGCCTGCGAGCCCGCACCGCTGATCATGGGCGGCGCCACCGGGCGCGGAGGCGCCGACCTTGGCGCCAGTCGAGCGAAGTCCATCTGGGCCCGGTGGGGCGTCTACGGCGGAAGCATCGCCGACACCGCACCTGGACCGGACTTCCGGCTGAATCACGAGATCGAGCCCCGCTTCGGTCTCCCGCGCCTCACGGTCGACCAGGTGGCTCTGCTCCAGGGCTTCGCTCCGGACTGGAAGATCGCCGGCCGGAAGACCTCCGCCTACCGACAGATCAGTCAGACGACGCCACCACCGGTCGCGGCCGCTCTGGGGCACCGGATCGCCGAGGCACTGCGCAGGTCGCCGCGCAGATGATCGGGGAACAGTCGCCGCGACGGACGCTGATCGCCCCACCCCCGGCGCCGCGGGAGTGCCCTCCGCCTTCTGCTTGATCGCCTAAACTCTCATCCCATGGCCAGCCTCCCGTCCGACCCCGCAGCCGGTGCCGTTCCGGCCGAATCGTCGATCACCGTGGTCGATCTGTTCTCCGGGGCCGGCGGATTCTCGGCGGGATTTCGCGCCTACGAGCCCGACGGCCCTGGTTCCTCGCCGTTCCGATCCATCGCCGCGGTCGAGTTCGACGAGGCGGCGGCAGCCACGTACGCGGCAAATTTCGGTGGCTCGCACGTCGCCAATGTGGACATCGCGCTGTGGGATGCGAAGCCGTACGCGGGCAAGGTCGACGTGATCATGGGCGGGCCGCCGTGCCAGGGCTTCTCCGGACTCCACCGGAACAACCCCGAGAAGCCGAAGGCCGACGATCCACGTAACCGCCTGTGGGTGGAGTACGTGCGAGTGGTCAAGGACATACAGCCCAAGATCTTCGTTCTGGAGAACGTGGACCGCTTCTTGACCTCCCAGGAGTTCGCCGGCCTGAAGGGGGCCACCGCGGAGGGCGGTCCGCTGGCCAACTACACCCTTCGTTGGAAGGTATTGAACTCCGCGGACTACGGCGTCCCTCAGGCGCGAAGGCGAGCCATCGTCATCGCGACCCGCAATGACATCGGGGAACCGCTGGAGCATCCACGGCCTTCGCACTCCCGTGACGGCGGCCCCGCCCAACCCGGCCTCGACGAGCCGGAAGGTTCGTCCTGCGAGCTCCTGCCCTGGGTCCCGGTCGGCCCTGAGGTCTTCGCCCTCACGCCGAAGGACGCACCGCAGCTCGATCTCCCGGACAGTACCGACAAACCGCTGGGCGTCGTGCTGCCCGGTCCGTTCAAGACCACCGAACTTCACATCGGGCGCAGTCCCACGGCTCTGTCGAGAGCGCGCTACAGGGCCATTCCCCCGGGTGGAAACCGTCACGACCTGAGAAACAAGTGGGAAGTGATCGAGGGGGTCGACACCTATCTGTCGACCCCGAGCTGGGACCGGCACAACAGCGGTTCCGGGGACGTCATGGGACGCATGCACTTCGATCGCCCGTCCGTGACGATCCGCACCGAGTTCTACAAGCCCGAGAAGGGGCGCTATCTCCATCCGAGGAGCAACCGGCCGATCACTCACTACGAAGCCGCGTTGATCCAAGGCTTTCCAGCCGATTTTCAGTGGTACGGAAGCAAAATCCAGATTGCTCGACAGATCGGCAACGCGGTTCCGGTCGGCCTGGGCCGTTCGTTGGCCCAGGCCATCCACAAGCGCCTAAGAAGGTGAGTACGGCTTGTCGAGGCTGACGCCCCGACTCGGCACGGCCGGTATCGGCTGCTCCTTCTCCCGCCCTCGAATCGGAGCCTCGGTGAAGAGTTCCGCGAAACGACGGACCAGGGCGTCCACCGATTCGGATGGAATCCGGCCGTCGTCAGGACCGGTGGGCAGGTTGTCCAGGGGCACCGGGCCCGCGTTCTCGGCCTCGTCCGTCCAGTACCGTCGTGCCCCGGCGTCCGGACCCTCGTCGGGTGCGAGCACGTCGTACAGGAGAGTGCTCGCCGCGGTGTTGATCGCCGTGGCCAGTCCGTTCACCTCACGACCCGTGCTGACAACGCCCTTCTCCAGCAGTCGCACCACGGCTCGAGCCGTCGGCCGGTGGTCGATGACCTCCAGGCGAAGGATGGTGTTCAGGACGTCCTGGTTGCCGCAGGCGACTCGGACGGGCTCGTAGTCGTCTCCGTCCCTGAACATCTCGGCGGCCCACCACAGACGGGCGAAGGTCTGTTTGTAGTGCACACCGACGAAGCGGTCGGCCGTCGCCCGCTCGCCCTCCTTGGTGTGCCCCTTGTGTCGCCAGAGAACGTAGTCAGGGGCCACGACCAGGGCGAGAAAGTTCCAGAGCCCGGAATCCGCCGCTTCTCGCCGCGTCATCCTGAGGCTCGCGTGCAGCCTCGGAGCCAGCCAGGCATCGGCCGCCGCACGATCGTCCCGGTGCCGGCGCGCCGCCGCGTCGATCAGTTGCCGCACGGGGAGTACGTTCCAGCGCGCCGCGGTTGGCTCGATCGACCGGCTCGCTCTTACGAGAGCCACTCGTGGTGGGAGTTCGCTCCCCGAGAGAACCCCGTGGGTGAGGTGCTTGGAAGCGGCGATGTCCGACAGCCGGGCCATCTGCTCGGGGAGGTCCATGGAAGCACGGTTCACAGCTGGTCGCCCTCCATTGCCCGGCTCATCGCCCGCAGCCCGTTGCCGATGTTTCTGGGAGCCTTCGCCCGCTTGGCGGCCGCGTACTGGATGCGGGGCTGCAACTCCTGCCAGCCACCTTCCTTGCGGCGAAGGTGGATCTCCACGAGGGCGTCGCTCGCCGACAGTTCGGGCAGGACGTCGGCCAGCATGGAGCGCAGCACTCCGTCCTTCCACCCGGCGGGCCACTGCGGCGACCCGTCGTCGTCCCATTCCAGGTCGCCGACGGCGGCGTGGAACATGGCCGTCCATGCCTCGGTGGCGATCTGAGCCGCCAGCATGCCGCGCACGCCCTTCTCGACGGCACTGCCGCCACCGCTCAGGAACTCGGTGAGCCCTTCGAATCCGGTGTTCAGATGGACGGTGGGCATGTCACCACTCGTCTCCACGACCCACGGAGCGTCCTGGAACTGCTGCAGCCATTCGAGGGGTCCGGACCGGAAGTCCACCTCGTGGACGTTCAGTTCCTGCTTGCGGGTGGGGGCACGCTCGTTGAGTTCGACGGACCACGCCTCGTCCGCGGTGCCGATCACTCTGCCTGCTTCTCCGTCGACCGTGGCAACCACGACGACCGTGAGCGCGGCCCGCGTGTGGTGGGCGTCCCGGGCGAACACGAGGCTGCCGCCCCACCCGCCTCGGTCCGTGGGAGCCAGCCTCTCCACGGTCCGAGCATTTGTCGCGGACTCCGTCAGCACCGCGAGACAGGCGACGTCCGTCCAGGTGCCCCCCGCGAGTTCCCGCTCCGGCAGCGTCGCCCGGATGTCGAGGCGGGCCTCGTCCCATACGGACCGCTCGGCCTCGTGCAGGGCCACCACTCTCTGGTCTCGCGAGATCATCGTCAGCGGAAGGGCACGGCCGTCGAGTCGGGCGGACGTGACCTCGAGGGCGACGTCTCCGGCCAGGGTGCTGTAGGGAAAGACGATGTTCACGCCGTGCCTCCCTTCGTCTTCTGCAGATCCACGATCAGTCGGGCCATACGTCCTGTCACGGGGTGACCGGTCACGTCCGTCACACCGCTGAAGGAGGCGCTGCCGGCTCCGGGCTCGAAGTACAGCGTGCCGTCCTCGACTCGGCAGTTCTCGCCCGCGATGAGTTCGGCCCAGGCGACGACGGGCCTGCCTCCCGAGCGCACGTCGAACTTGGCCACCGGTGTCAGCGACCAGGGATCCGCCCTCCTCGGCAACTTCACCTCGACCCTCACGTTCCACGCGCCGCGTGCGTCGACCTCCCCCTCCACATGACGCACGACGGGATGCCTCTCCGGCCGACGTGCGGCGCCGGGGGCGTCGATCCGCAGCAGCTCCCTGAGCACCGCGGGCCCACCCGTGTTCCGCACCTCTCGACGACCGACGAGCGTCCGGACCGCGGTGGTCATTTCTTTGCGGAAGTCCTCGATGCGCTGACGGGCGCCACGGGCGTACGTGGTGACGAGATCCTCGGTCCTGGTCCAGTCGTTGTGCTCCGGGGGCTCGGCGGCTCGCAGGAATCGCTCCGCCAGTTCGGCGTCCCGACCGCCCGATCCCGTCGCCCTGCCGGCGAGGAGGACCGCCTGAAAGGCATCCGTGCTCAGGGGCAGGTCGGTCACACGACGCGTCATGACGGTCATGCGGTTCCCTCGCATGCAGACAAGGCGATTCGGCTCCCGGTCGTTGTCGTCCGCCGCTGTCACCAGCAGAACCGCTCTGTGCTCCGTATTCGTGGCGCCGCGGCCCTCGCCCTTCTCCGGTGGCACGCGGAGCGACACGTGTGCCATGGCGACCTGCGTGGTGTCCGTCCGCTGCTCGACCGCCTCACCGTTGAGAAAGGCTCTGAGCGCGCGTGTACGAGCGGGTTGATGGTCGGCGGGATCGACCCGCTGCTCGGGGATGACGACCCGTCCGTTGCGCAGTGTGGTGACCGACGCCTCCAGTACGGGGCTGCTGTCCCGTCCGGAGGTCATCGCGGCCCAGAAGTTGTCCGCGAGCGCTTTGACCAGCTTCTCGTGCATCTCCTGAAGGCTCTGTGCGTCGCCCGCGGCGTCATGCGCACCGACGATCAGGAAGGACGTGCCGGGATCACGGTTCTCACGTTTCAGGCGGAGGGATTGGACCGTCTCCTCGTCGGCCCACCATGATCGAGCCGTGCCTTCGCGTCCCGGCTGCGTCTCCGTCTCCCCGAACGCGGCAAGGCCTGCGCAGGCGCCCTCCGGTCCTTCGTGCCAGGGCAGTTCGAGACGACCGTAGAGACGACGCTCGGTACGCCCCTGGTACGGGGTGGAAAGGGTGCTGTTGACCAGGACGAGGCCGAGGCGACTCGTGGCCCAGAGCGTGATCTTTCCCAGGCCGTACGAGCCGCCCGCCGTTCCGGTTCCCTTGTGGCTGTTGAGTTGGTCGCGCAGGACAGCGGCGAATTTGCTGTCGTCCCCGTGGTCGGCGCCGGTCAGCCCCGTGCAGTTGTAGTCGTCCACCCGCAGGAGCAGCAGCGAGTCGGACTCGCGCATCTCGCGCAGCCCTTCGGCGATGACCCTGCCCACTTTGTGTCGCTGACTGGCGGCAGCCTCGAAGTGGGGCTCGATTGCTTCCCATTGGAGTGCGTCCAGAAAGGCTCTGCGGTGCTCGCCCGAGAGTTCGTCGAGCGTGTACCGAACGCGCACGGGCCGATTAGGGTCGTTCTGCTCGTCAAGGCTGTTCTGCGTGGCCTCGCGGGCGAGCACGGCGACATCGGCGTCGAAGGCGAAGGCGGCCGCGTTCCCGAACTCCCGCCCGCCGTCCGCATGCGCGGGCCGATGATGCCACTTCAGGGACGACGCTCCGGCGACTCCCGCGGCACGACGCAGAGCGGCCTCCTCCTCCAGGCCGAGCACGACCGCCACCGCCCTCTTCCTGTCCTCGCGCGGCTCGGCCCGCCCCGTGATCCAGGCGGACACGGCCGCCGGAGTGACCTCGAGGGCGTCCGCAAGCGCCGTCTGCGTCATCTGCCTTATTTGGAGCTGTCGCTCCAACCAGACGCCGAAGTCCTCTCTTCGATCGACCACGGTTT
The DNA here is from genome assembly GCF_040299205.1 of Streptomyces sp. NPDC000983. Classification (NCBI taxonomy): domain Bacteria; kingdom Bacillati; phylum Actinomycetota; class Actinomycetes; order Kitasatosporales; family Streptomycetaceae; genus Streptomyces; species Streptomyces sp. NPDC000983. Next base: position 298,264 of record NZ_JBEPBM010000005.1, read on the forward strand.
CCGCCCCCTTGATCAATTGATCAATCAACCCCAGAGAGCGATCATACTCAAAGACATTTGAAGGCGGTCGGGATCAACAAAAACGATTGCCGAGCCACTTGAAAGGCGAAGACCGCCTCACTCGGTGGTCTTCTCCGGCCAGCCAAGCACTGTCGCACCACCCGCTTCCGCCTCGAAGTGAGTCTGTGCGCGATCCAACACGTCGTCCACGTCGTGGCCGTGTGCTCGGAGCCAGTGGAGAAGGTCGGCAATGGCCTTCACCACTGCGCCTTCTTCCACACGTGAGTCGAGTCGGTTCGATCGTGTCCGAGGCGGGTGATTCGCCTCCGCATGGGCTCGGAGCAGCATGTCGGCACGCGACACCCCAGGTGTGTCCACATGGCCGGTCGACGCGGAGAGCCCGGTCGCCAGCTCGCACCAGGTGATCTTCCGGTCGGGGCGCAGCAGGACACCCCAGCGGTCGGCGACCGCGTTCACCAGTGCCATCCCTCTGCCGCACTCCGCCTCGGGTGCCGCGTCGAGGAGGGTAGGCAGCGCACGTGTGTCGGGGTCGTGCACCTCGATGCGGAGGTACGTACCGCTCATCGAGACCGCCAGGGTGGCCGGTGTGCCGTGACCGGTGTGGGTGATGACGTTGGTGACGAGCTCGGTCATGCACAACTGGGCCGCGTCGAGGGTGCCGTGCAGTCCCCAGATGCCCAGGTGCAGTCGTAGGACACGGCGCAGTGCGGCCACTTCGTGAGGTTCGGCGGCGAAGGCCAACTCCCAGGGCCTTCGCGACATGCACGCTTGATGAGTCACAAGACTCCTCTCGTCGCAGCGACTCCGGACAGCAACTACGCGGCATAGCGCGCTCCCACGATGAGGTGCCGCGCATACCCAGAGTGACGAATGCGCATCCCGTCTTGCAATGTGCAGGTCGGGATTCCCACTTATGAGTGATTGGTTTCAACCACCCTCGGCGCAAGACTGAACGTCCGCTATGTGAAAGAGGGTTGGGATGGCCGAGTCACCGACGGCCCGTCGCCGGCGTCTGTCGATCGAGCTCAAGAAGCTCCGCGAGGGGAGTTCACTGACGTGCGCCCAGGTCGGTGAGGCTCTGGACTGGAGTGGCTCGAAGGTGAACCGGATGGAGACGGGCAGTGGTCGGGTCCAGTCCTCGGACATCGACGCGCTGTGCCGCTTCTACGACACCAGCGACGAGTTGCGCGAGTTCCTCAAGTCGCTGGCCCGCCAGGCCAAGGTGCGCGGCTGGTGGCAGGTGCACGGCACCGGTGTCCCGGAGTGGTTCAACGTCTACGTCGGTCTGGAACAGGACGCCACCACGCTCCGCCAGTACCAGTGCGAGGTGATTCCCGGCCTGTTGCAGACGGAGTCCTACGCCGGCGAACTCCACACGGCCGGCGCCCACATGCGCACGGAGGACATCGCCCGCGCGGTGCACGTGCGCATGGAGCGTCAGACGATCCTCGCCCGACCCGACGCCCCGGACGCCTGGTTCATCGTGGGCGAGGGCGCACTGCGCCATGTCATCGGTGACCGCGCGGTCATGCGGGATCAGTTGGAACGCGTCCTTCGATGCGCCGAGTTGCCCCGGGTGACCTTGCAGGTTCTGCCCTTCGACTCGGGCACCTACCCGGTCACCGGCTCGTTCACCATGCTGGGCTTCCCCGCCCCGGAGGACCCGGACATCGTGTACCGGGACGGCATCACCGACGCCGTGTACTTGGAGGGCGAGCATCATGTCCGTGAGTACACCCGGGCGTTCGACGGGCTTCGGGCAGCGGCCCTCAGCCCTCAGCGCTCCCCCCGGTTGATCGAATCGATCTTGGAGGAATACTCAAGGTGAGCAGTGCAGCGTCCGGCGAACGCAACGCCCCCGAGTGGTTCAGCTCGTCGTACAGCAATGGCGCCGGGGGTGAGTGTGTCGAGTGTGCGGTGAGCGACGACCACGTACTCGTGCGCGACTCCAAGGCAGCGAGCGGTCCGGTGCTCACTTCGCGCCGCGGGCCCTGGCAAATCTTCATAGGAGGGGTCGTGCGGGGACCCTTCCGGAAATCAGTGGGGCAGGGTCACTGAGGGCGCTCGACCGGCGTCCGTCCCGTGCCGCCCACGCCCCGGTCCGGCCCGGCCCGGCCGGGAGCGAAGAAGGCCGGGGTGCTGGTGCGCACCCCGGCCGTCGACGTCACATACCGCTCGTCAGAGCTGACCCGACGCCGCGATGGTGATCTTCGCGGAGGTCCGGCCGCTGTCGGAGCCGAGTGCCTCGATCTTCTTCACGAGCTTCATGCTGTCCTCGTCGGCGACCTCGCCGAAGACCACGTGCTTGTTGTCCAGCCAGCCCGTCACGATCGTCGTGATGAAGAACTGCGAGCCGTTGGTGTTCGGGCCCGCGTTGGCCATGGAGAGCAGGCCCGGGCGGTCGTGCTTGAGCTTGAAGTTCTCGTCGGCGAACTTCTCGCCGTAGATGCTCTTGCCGCCCGTGCCGTTGCCGGCGGTGAAGTCGCCGCCCTGGAGCATGAAGGCGGGGATGACACGGTGGAAGGAGGACCCGGCGTAGCCGAAGCCCTTCTCGCCCGTGGCGAGGGCGCGGAAGTTCTCCGCCGTCTTCGGGACCACGTCCTCGAAGAGGTTGAAGTTGATGCGCCCGGCGGGCTCGTCGTTGATGGTGATGTCGAAGTAGACCTTGGTAGTCATACCCCCATCCTGCACCCTCCGGCACGGTGCCACCGTCACAGGGCCTCGTGTACGGGGTCCGCGGCGGCTTCGCAGCCGCCTCGGCGCGGAGCTTCGAACACGCCTTCGCACCCGCCGCGCCCGCCGCGCCCGCCTTCAGGGGTCCTCGACCGGGCGTCGAGCGCGCCGACTAGCCTCGTGCCCGACAGTCGCACCCCGCGCGCCCCTCGGCGCGCGACGGCAGGAGGCAGGCAGACATGGCGAGGATTCCCAGCGCGGTGATCGCGGCCGGCGGGCTGGTCGGCGGGTACGGCGTGGCCCGGTGGACGAAGAAGCGGCCGCTCGGCGGAGCGGTGCTCGCCGCCGCCGGGGCGGCCGCGGCGCAGCAGTGGCGGCAGCGGGCCGGCGGTCCGGCCGCGGGCGCGCTGACCGCGGCGTACGTCGCCGCCTTCGCCGGGTCCCACCCGCTGGCCAAGAAGGTCGGCGCCTGGCCGGCCGTCGTCGGCGTGGCCGGCGCCGTCGCCCTCGCGTCCTGGGCCGTCGCCGACCGCAACGCCGGCTGAGGCCGAGCGCAGAGCGGGCTGACGGCGACCACCACGCGGGCTGAGGCCGACCGGGGGGACCTCACCCCCGGCGGCCCCAGCCCCCAGGTCCCGGGCGCCAGGCCCCGGCCCCGCAAACTCAGCCGAACATGCCCACCACGTAATCCCCCGCCGGCTGCCGAAGCAACACGTTGACCCGGTTGTACGTGTTCATCACCGCGATGATCCCCACCAGCGCCCCCAGCTGCTCCTCGTCGTAGTGCTTGGCCGCGTTCTCCCAGACCTCGTCCGGGACCCCGCCCGCCGCGTCCGCGATCCGGGTGGCCTGCTCGGTCAGTTCCAGCGCGGCGCGCTCCGCCTCCGTGAAGACCGTGGCCTCGCGCCAGACCGCCACCAGATGCAGACGCTGGGCGCTCTCCCCGGCCGCCGCGGCGTCCTTGGTGTGCATGTCGGTGCAGTAGCCGCAGCCGTTGATCTGGCTGGCGCGGATCTTCACCAGTTCCAGCGTCGCGGGCGGCAGCGTCGAGTCGCCCAGCACCTTGGCGGCCGCGTTGACGTGCCGGAAGAACGTGCTCAGGACCGGGTTCTCGAAGAGGTTCATACGGGCTTCCATGGCGGACTCCTCTGCGTCAAAGCCGTCGGGCGTGCGTGCCCACGCCCCTATGACGAGAGGGCCCCGCCCCCTGTGACACCCGCCGACGTGACCCGCGTCACCCCCGCGCCCGCCCCTGCGCTACGCCCCCAGCGCCCGCGAGACCGTATAGATCACCAGCCCCGCCAGCGACCCCACCACCGTGCCGTTGATCCGGATGAACTGCAGGTCGCGGCCGATATGGGCCTCGATCTTCTTCGTGGTGTGCTCGGCGTCCCAGCCCGCCACGGTGTCCGTGATCAGGGAGGTGATCTCCTTGCGGTACGTCGTCACGACGTACACCGCCGCACCCTCCACCCAGCTGTCGACCTTGCCCTGGAGCCTTGCGTCGACGGCCATCCGGGCGCCCAGCGACAGCAGCGAGGCCCGGACCCGCAGCCGCAGTTCGCTGCGCTCGTCCTCCGCCGCCGACACGATCATCGACCGTACGGCCGTCCACGCGGACGCGATCAGGTCCTGGACCTCGCCCCGCCCGAGCACCTCGCCCTTGAGCCGCTCCACGCGCGCCCGGGTCTCGGTGTCGGACTGCAGGTCGGAGGCGAAGTCGCCGAGGAAGCGGTCGAGGGCGCCGCGGGCCGGGTGCGAGGGCATGTCGCGCATCTCGGTGACGAAGCGCAGCAGCTCCTTGTAGACGCGCTCACCGACCCGCTTGTCGACGAAGCGGGGCGTCCAGCCCGGCGCCCCGCCCTGCACGGCGACCATGACCTGCTCGTCGTGGAGGACGAGCCAGTCGTGGGCGCGGGCGACGACGAGGTCGACGACGCGCTTGTGGCCGCCGTCCGCGACCACCTTCTCCAGCATCTTGCCGATGCCGGGCGCGATCTCCTGCGCGTCCGCCCGCCGGGTGATCGCCTCGCCGACCACGGCCTGCACGTCGGAGTCCCGCAGCACGGTCAGCGCGCCCCGCAGCGCCGCCGACAGCTCCGCCGTCACCCGGTCGGCGTGCTCCGGCTCGGCCAGCCACGCGCCGAGCCTGCTGCCGATCCCGACGGACCGCAGCCGCTGCCGTACGACGTCCTCGGAGAGGAAGTTCTCGCCGACGAACTCGCCCAGCGAGACACCGAGCTGGTCCTTCTTGGTGGGGATGATCGCGGTGTGCGGGATCGGGATGCCGAGGGGGTGCCGGAACAGGGCGGTGACGGCGAACCAGTCGGCCAGCGCGCCGACCATGCCGGCCTCCGCGGCCGCGGCGACGTAGCCCGCCCAGGCACCGGCGCCCTCGTTCGACGCCCATTTGGCCAGGACGTACACCACGGCGACGAAGAGCAGCAGGCCGGTCGCGGTGAGCTTCATCCGGCGTACGCCGCGCTGCTTCTCCTCGTCGGCCTCGCTGAACGTCGTCATCGCACGGACGGCCGACGCCGGGACGCCGGCCCGATTGGCCGAGGTGCCGCGCCGGGCATGCTCCCCCACACCCGACGACTCCGAGTCCGAGTCCGACTCCGAGAGACCCGACTCCACGCCCGACGACGCCGACTCAGGGCCCGGCACACCCGACGGCCCCGAAGATCCCGTTTCGCCTGAATTCGATCGTTCCATCCGCTCCACCCGTTCACGATCCCCGTACACATTGTCCCTTCCTGACCGACTCCTGGAACGAAACGAGAGTTCCCGACGTCTGAACCGGGAGGGGGAGCACACTGGGGAACTCCACGGCCCAATGGGGGGTCCGTTCACGTCCCCCTGTCCTCATGACGCATCATGAGGTGATCACATCGGAGCCTCGGGGCTCCCATCGCCCGAGGAGACACGCACCGCATGACCAGGCGTCACGGTTATGCCCTGCTTTCCGCCATCGTCGCCCTGATCCTGGGCATGTCCGCCGCGATCTACATGGGAGTCGCCGCGGACGACGGCAGCGGCGGCCCGTCCGCGGTGCGCGAGGGCAACACCCCGCGCAACCAGGCGGCACCGGTGTCCACCGGCACCTGGGTCGGCGCCTGGTCGGCCTCGCCGGCCGGGGCGGAGCCGGGCACCGAGACGGAGGGCCTCGCGGGCCGCTCGGTCCGCAACGTCGTGCACACCTGGGTCGGCGGTACGAGTGCCCGGATCACGCTGTCCAACCTCTACGGCCAGGCCCCGCTGACCATCACGCACGCCTCGCTGGCCGTCGCCGCCGGGGACGGCACCGCGGCCGCGGTGACCCGCACCATGCGTCGGCTCACCTTCAACGGCGGCAACACCACCGTGGTCGTCCCGCCGGGCGGGCAGGCCATGAGCGACGCCGTCCGCATCACCGTCCCGGCCGACGCGGACGTCCTGGTCACCACGTACTCCCCGACCCCGTCCGGACCGGTCACCTACCACCCGCACGCCCGCCAGATCTCCTACCTCGCCCGCGGCGACCGCACCGAGGACGTGACGGGCACGGCGTACACCGAGCAGGTGGCCTACTGGCGCTACCTCACCGCGCTGGACGTGCTCAGCAAGGACTCCGACGGCACGGTGGTCGCCCTCGGCGACTCCCTCACCGACGGGATCTCCTCCACCGAGGGCGCCAACCTCCGCTGGACGGACGTCCTTTCGCAACGGCTGCGCACGGCCGTGGAGTCCGGGCAGGACCTGCCCCGCTACAGCGTCGTCAACCAGGGCATCAGCGGCAACCGCGTCCTGGACGGCGGGCTCGGCCGCCCGGCGGACAACCCCAGCGGCCTCGACCGCTTCCGGCGCGACGTCCTCAGCCGCACCAACGTCAAGGTCGTCGTCATCGACCTGGGCGTCAACGACATCCTGCGCAACCCCGAACTCGCCGACCCCGAGCGCATCCTCGACGGCCTGCGCACCCTCGTCGACCAGGCCCACGCACGCGGGCTGAAGGTGATCGGCGCGACACTGATGCCGTTCCAGGGCCACCGCGGCTACACCGCGGAGCGCGAGGCGGTACGCCAGCGGATCAACGCCGAGATCAGGGACGGCAAGGTCTTCGACGCGGTCGCCGACTTCGACAAGGCGCTGCGCGACCCCTACAACCCCCGCAGGTTCCGCGCCGAGTACGACTCCGGGGACCACCTCCACCCCAGCGACCTCGGCTACGAGCAGATGGCGAACTCCATCGACCTGAAGACCCTCAAGGGCGCGGCCCCCGCGGAACTCTGACCCCGGCGGCGCGCCCGACGCAGCCGGACCTGCCCCCGCCGAGCCGTGAGCCCGGCGGCGACGGACCGTACGCCCGTCGCCGCCCGCGAACCCTCAGTCCTCCGACCGCCGCCCATGCCCCAGCCCGTGCCCGTCCAGGGCCCGGCGGGCCGCCTTGCGGTCCAGCTTCTCCTGGCGGCGCTCCTCGCGCAGCCGCTGCCGCTCCGCGCGGGTGGCCTTGCGCTGCACCCCCACCCCGCCCCAGAACGCGAAGCCGGTGATGATCACCCGGGGCGCGCCGGGCTCCCCCGGAACACCTTCCTCGCGCTGGTCGAACCCGCCCATGATCCCGATACCGCGGACCACGACCTCGACACCGGGCGGCACGATCACATCGATACCGCCCATGATCGCCACACAGTTGATGACGACCTCGCGGTCGACGAAGTTCGCCTCCCGCAGGTCGAGTTGCCCACCGCCCCAGAACACGAAGCCGGTGAACCGGTGCGGCACCGTCCACTGCCCCTTGCGTTCGAACCCGGACATGACGGCCACGCCCCACTGCGAGGACTCCTCGCCACCCGTGATGCGCCCCGCCCAACTCCCGTCCGGCTCCGGCCTCTTGACCAGGTCCACCGGTGAACCCACGGGCAGGTCACGGGTGATCGGGGTCAACTCCCCGTAGGTGCGCGCCTTGTACGTCGCGTCCAGCCGCTCCTCGAACTCCTCCATGTCGAGCCGGCCCTCGGCCACGGCTTCCCGCAGGATCTCGGCAACTCGCTCACGGTCGGCGTCGGAGGCCCGGAGGTCGGGGAGTTCGTCCGTCATGCAATCAGCCTACGAGTTCTCCCCGTCCGGCACTACGCGATGGCCCGGTCGGCATACATACGCGCGATCACCGTCTCGATGTCCGGCTCCCGCACCGACAGGTCCACCAGCGGATAGCGCTCCGCGATCCGCGCCACCAGCCCCGCCGCCGGCTCCCCCGCCGGGAACGCCAGCCACTGCCGCGGCCCCTCCACCCTCACCACCCTGGCCCCCGGGCCCGGATCGACCGGCGGCAGCTCCCGCTCCAGATCCACCACCAGGATCCGCTCACTGCCCCCCGACTCGTGCAGCCCCGCCAGAGCGCCGTCGTACACCATCCGCCCGTGGTCGATGACCATCACCCGGGAACACAACTGCTCGATGTCCTGCAGATCGTGCGTCGTCAGCAGCACCGTCGTACCGCGCTCGGCGTTCAACTCCCGCAGGAACTCCCGCACCTTCGCCTTCGAGATGACGTCCAGACCGATCGTCGGCTCGTCCAGGTAGAGGACCTCCGGATCGTGCAGCAGCGCCGCCGCGATGTCCCCGCGCATCCGCTGCCCCAGCGACAACTGCCGGACCGGAACCTCCAACAGGTCACCCAGCTCCAGCAGTTCCACGCACCGGTCGAGATTCTCCCGGTAACGCGTCTGCGGAATCCGGTACATGCGGTGCATCAGCCGGTAGGAGTCGATCAGCGGCAGATCCCACCACAGCGTGGTCCGCTGCCCGAACACCACCCCGATCCGGTGCGCCAGCCGCGTCCGCTCCCGCGTCGGATCGATCCCCGCGACCCGCAACCGCCCACCGCTGGGCGTCAGGATCCCCGTCAGCATCTTGATCGTCGTCGACTTGCCCGCACCGTTCGGACCGATGTACCCGACCATCTCACCGCGCGCCACCGTGAACGAGATGGAGTCGACCGCCCTCACCTGGCGCCGCTCCCGCTTCATGAACCCGGTCCTGCGGCGCACGTCGAAGACCTTCTCGACCCCGTCCACCTCGATGAACACGCACCCTCGACCCTCCGCGCCCCGGTCCCGCTCCACCCTCAACTCCCCGTACTCCGATAGGCCCGCAACCCCGACCGCCACGCCAGCCCCGCCAGCAGACAGAACCCGCCCGCCACCACCGGCGACATGAACGCCGCCCAATCCGGCAGCCCCAGCGGATACGGCCGCCCCAGCACATACGCGGCGGGCACCCAGTTCACGAACGCCAGCGGCAGCACGAACGTCACCCCGCGCACCAGCCCCGTCCCGAACACCGTCGGCGGATACTGCAACAGCGTGTTGCCGCCGTACGTGAACGCGTTCTGCACCTCCGCCGCGTCCTGCGCCGCGAACTGGAACGCCGCCCCCGCCACGAACACCGCACCGAAGATCAACCCACCGCACACCACCATCACCGGCACCAGCAGCACCTTCGCCAAGGACCACTCGACATCCACGGCCCACAGCGCCCACCCCAGCACCAGCAGCCCCTGCGTGATCCGGCCCAGCCGCCGCAACGCGAACTGGTCCGCGCCGACCTGCGCCAGCACAGGAACCGGACGCACCAGCAGCACGTCGAAGGAACCGTCCCGGATCCGGCCGCCCAGCACATCCATCGAACCGAGCAGCAGATCCGCCAGCCCGAACGACGTCGCCGCCAGCCCGTACAGCAGCGCCACCTCCGCCAGCGTCCACCCGCCCAACGCGTCGACCTGCGAGAACATCAACAGGATCGCCACGAAGTCCAGCCCCGTGATCAACAGGTTGCCGACCACCGTCAGCGCGAACGACGTCCGGTACGCCGTCGTCGAACGGATCCACATCCCCGCGATCAGCCCGTACGCCCGCACCCCCTCGGCGAGCCGCGACACCTCAGCCACCCTGCACCACCACCCGCCGCGTCGCCGCCCCCTGCAACAACCGCCCCGCCGCCAGCAGCACCACCGCCCAACCCGCCTGGAACGCGAACGCGTAACCGACGGACACCTCCCCCATCAGCACATCCGCCGGCATCTGCAACTGTGCCGCCCACGGCAACGCCCCCACGACGTCCCCGAACGGCTCCGGGAACGCGTTCAACGGCAGCACCATGCCCGAGCAGAAGATCCCCAGGATCATCAGCGTCTGGTTCGCACCCCGGTCGTCCATCAGCCAGAACATGCTCAACGCGACCAGATAGCGGATCCCGAAACTCACGGCCATCGCCAGCACCACCGCCACCAGAAACGCCGCCCACGTCACCGCCTCCGAGGGCAACGCCATCGGGAAGAACACCGCACCGAACGCGAACGGCACCACCCCCCGGCCCAGGAGCTGGAACAACGAACGGCCCAAGTCCTGCGAAAACCACCACAGTTGAAGATCAACCGGCCGGTACAGATCGACCGCGATCTCCCCCGTGCGGATCCGCCCCATCAACTCCTTCTCCACGCCGCCGCCCTGGATCGCCAGCGTCGAGTACAGCGCCTGACCCAGCCACGCATAGGTGACCGCCTGCGTCTGGTCGTACCCCCCGAGGTGTGGTCTCTCGTCCCACAGGGCGAGATACGTGTACACCAGGATCACCCCGAAGACCGTGTTGGTGAACACCCCGGCGGCCGTGGCCACCCGATACGTCGCGTACCGTCTGAATCCCCCCGCCGCGACGGCCGCGTACAACCGTCCGGAACCCAAAACCCCACCCCTCCCCGGCCCGACGCACACCAAAGCGCAGGAGCCTACGCGCAGGTGGTGACCCACGCCACGCATTTTCGCCACCCGAAGCGTGCCGTGATCCGGGAACGGAACGCTTGGTGCGAGAGTCTTCAACAGGGGGCGCAGAACGCGTACAGGTCGTACGGGAACGTATGACGACAAACAGGAGTCCGTGCACGACATGAGTGACGAGCCGCAGCCGCAGCAGCCGACCGAAGGCTGGGCACCGACAACCGAGCACCCGGAGGGGAAGAAGCCCAAGCGGCCGAAGCGAACCGGCTGGCGCCGGCTCCTCCCCACCTGGCGCATGCTGCTCGGCACCTTCGTGATCGGCGCCGCACTCCTCGCCGGACTCTTCTTCCTCGGCTACTCCATGGTCAAGATCCCGCCCGCCAACGCGCTCGCCACCAAACAGAGCAACGTCTACCTCTACGCCGACGGCACCGTCCTCGCCCGCGACGGCGAGGTCAACCGCGAGAACGTCAACCTCGCCCAGATCTCCAAGGACGCCCGCAACGCCGTACTGGCCGCCGAGGACCGCGACTTCTACAGCGAGTCCGCCATCGACCCCAAGGCCATGCTGCGCGCCGGCTGGAACACCGCCACCGGCAAGGGCAAGCAGTCCGGCTCCACCATCACCCAGCAGTACGTGAAGAACTACTACCTCGCCCAGGAACAGACCGTCACCCGCAAGGTGAAGGAGTTCTTCATCTCCGTCAAGCTGGACCGCACGGAGTCCAAGGACCAGATCCTGGAGGGCTACCTCAACACCAGCTACTTCGGCCGCAACGCCTACGGCATCCAGGCCGCCGCCCAGGCCTACTACGGCATCGACGCCACCGAACTCACCGCCGCCCAGGGCGCCTACCTCGCCGCCCTGCTCAACGCGCCCAGCGAGTACGACGTCATCGCCCGCCCCGAGAACAAGGCCGCGGCACAGGCCCGTTGGAACTACGTCCTGGACGGCATGGTCAAGGAAGGCTGGCTCCCGGAGTCCGACCGGACCGGCCTGAAGTTCCCCGTGCCGAAGGAAGGGACCGTCTCCACCAGCCTGTCCGGACAGCGCGGCTACATCGTGCGCATCGTCCAGGACCACCTCATCGCCAACAAGATCGTCGACGAGGAGCAGCTGGAGGCCGGCGGCTACCGCATCACCACCACCCTCGAACGCGACCGCCAGAACGCCTTCGTCAAAGCAGTCGACGAACAGCTGATGGACAAGCTCGACCCCAAGTCCCGCAAGGTCGACACCTACGTCCGCGCCGGCGGCGCCTCCGTCGACCCCAGGACCGGCAAGGTCGTGGCGATGTACAACGGCATCGACTACGTCAAGCAGTACACCCCCAACGCCACCCGCCGCGACTTCCAGGTCGGCTCCACCTTCAAACCGTTCGTGTTCACCTCCGCCGTCGAGAACGACTCCACCACCCAGGACGGCGTCACCATCACCCCGAACACCTACTACGACGGCACCAACGAACGCCCCGTACAGGGCTGGACGGGCGAGACCTACGGCCCCGAGAACGAGGACTACGTCTCCTACGGCGACATCACCGTCCGCGAGGCCACCGACAAGTCGGTCAACTCCGTGTACGCGCAGATGGCCGTCGACGTCGGCCCCGAGAAGGTCCGGGACACCGCCGTCGACCTGGGCCTGCCCACCGACACCCCCGACCTCCAGCCCTACCCCTCCATCGCCCTGGGCACCGCCACCGCCAGCGTCCTCGACATGGCCGAGGCCTACGCCACCCTCGCCAACCACGGCAAGCACGGCACGTACACCATGATCGAACGCGTCACCAAGGACGGCGCCGACGTCATCGACCTGCCCGAACGCAAAACCTCCCAGGTCGTCACCCGGGCCGCCGCCGACACCACCACCTCGGTGCTGCAGAGCGTCGTCGAGTCCGGCACCGCCACCGCCGCCCAGGCCGCCGGCCGCCCCGTCGCCGGCAAGACCGGCACCGCGGAGAAGGACCAGGCCGCCTGGTTCGCCGGCTACACACCCGAACTCGCCACCGTCGTCGCGGTGATGGGCCAGGACCCGGTCACCGCCGAACACAAGTCCCTGTACGGCGTGATGGGCCTGCCCCGCATCAACGGCGGCGGAGCACCCACCCAGATCTGGGCGCAGTACACCAAGGACGCCCTCAAGGGCGAACCCGTCAGCGACTTCGACCTGGAGATCCAGGAAGGCGCCGACGTCGTCCAGCAGCCGCCCAGCGAGCCCACCACCGGCCCCGACACCGGCGACCAGGACGAGGAGGGCTCCACCACCGGCGGCGACGAGACCGCCGACCCCACCCCGGGCGCCGCCGAGGGCCAGACACAGGGCCAGACGGGCGGCACCACCGACGGAGGCACCACGGACGGCGGCACCACCACCGACGGAGGCACCACCGACGGCACGACCGGCGAGACGACGACCGGAGGCACCACCGACGGCGGCACCACCGGTGAGACCACCACCGACGGCGGCACCACCGGCGGCACCATCGTGGGAACGACCGAAGGCCCCCTGACCGGCACCCGCAGGGACGACTGACCCCACCGGGGGCAGCGGCCGCTCAGTGCCCGCTGGTCGCCTTCAGACCCACCACGGCCACCAGCAGCAGACAGACGAAGAAGATCCGCGCGGCCGTCGCCGGCTCCCCCAACGCCACCATCCCCACCACCGCCGCACCGGCGGCCCCGATCCCGACCCACACCCCGTAGGCCGTACCGATCGGCAGCGAACGCGCCGCGTACGACAGCAACAGCATGCTCGCGACGATCCCGGCACCCGTGAACAGGCTGGGCACCAGACGGGTGAACCCGTCGGTGTACTTCATCCCGATCGACCAGCCCACCTCGAGCAGACCAGCGATCACCAGCAGCACCCAGGCCACGACAGACACCTCCGAGAGACAGGCCCTGCGACAGGGCCGGCGACAGAACTGACGGCGGTGCGTCGTCTTGTCCTTGTCCCGGTACGGCGCGTCTCGTCGGGGTTGCCTTCAAACCTAGCAAAGAAACGCCAAAAGAGGCTGGTGACCACGGTCACCAGCCCCTTCCAGCCTCTGATCCAGAGGCACACCACAGCCCTACAGATACAGCCCCGTCGAGTCCTCGGACCCCTCGAACCGGTCCGCGGCCACCGCGTGCAGATCGCGCTCACGCATCAGCACATAGGCCACGCCCCGCACCTCCACCTCGGCCCGGTCCTCCGGATCGAACAACACCCGGTCCCCCGGCTCGACCGTACGCACGTTCTGACCCACCGCGACCACATCGGCCCAGGCCAGCCGACGACCGACCGCCGCCGTCGCCGGAATCAGGATCCCGCCGCCCGAACGCCGCTCGCCCTCACTGGCGTCCTGCCGCACCAGAACCCGGTCGTGCAGCATCCGGATCGGCAGCTTGTCGTGCTGGGGGGTGTCACTTCTCTTGACGCTCACAACCCGAACCTACCTGCCCTCGACACGACCGTACGCAGCCGGGTCAGCGCCCGCGGCGCCGCGTCCCCACCGCCAGCAGCCCCACCACACCCACCACGAGCAGCGCCACCGGCACCACCCGCTCCAGACGCGGCGCGCCCTCCTCGTCCACGAACTGCGCCTTCACATCACTGACGACCCGATTGACCTGGACGTAGGCACGGCCCAGGGTGTGATCGACGTTGGAGGCGACCTTGGCCTTCACATCACCGACGATGGTCTTCGGGTGGACCCGCACCCCGATCTCGTCGAGCGTCTCGGCCAGCGCCTCGCGGCGGCGCTTGATGTCCGCCTCGATCTGCGCCGGGGTTCTGGTGTCCGACGTTTCCGCCACCGTACGGCCTCCGTAGTCCACTGATGCTGTTCCGGACAGTCTGTCAGTTCCGCGCGCCGCCGCACTGTCAGGACCCCCCGTTACGCTGTCGGGATGAGCGAGCGACTCCAGCCCGGGGACGTGGCCCCCGCCTTCACCCTCCCCGACGCCGACGGCAACGACGTCTCCCTCGCGGACCACAAGGGCCGCAAGGTGATCGTCTACTTCTACCCCGCGGCGCTTACCCCCGGCTGCACCAAGCAGGCCTGCGACTTCACCGACAACCTGGACCTCCTGGCCGGCGCCGGGTACGACGTCATCGGCATCTCCCCCGACGCCCCCGAGAAGCTCGCGAAGTTCCGCGAGAAGGAGTCCCTGAAGGTCACCCTGCTGGCCGACCCCGAAAAGACGGTGACCGAGTCCTACGGCGCCTACGGCGAGAAGAAGAACTACGGCAAGACCTACCTGGGCGTGATCCGCTCCACGATCGTCGTCGACGAGGAGGGCAAGATCGAACGCGCCCTCTACAACGTCCGAGCGACGGGCCACGTAGCCAAGATCATCAAGGACCTGGCCATCTGATCCGCCCCTCCCCACGGAATCGGCCCGCCCCGGCACTCGGGCGCGGGCCGTCCTCACACTCCGGACGCGGTGCTCCGACCATCGGTCTGTTGGCCCATGCGGGCGACGAGAAGGTCGCCGGGCGGAGCCGCACCGCGCGACAACGGCCGGCGGACTCCGCAGCACCCGCGTTCCAACTGTCATGCGTCGGCGGAGACATGGTGCCGTCGAAAGACGAGGGGACCCATCATCGCGCGGTCGGCTCGACCCGTACACTGAACATGACCACTCGGGCATGATGTCCGATTTGGGGCGGTCGTGGCGAAATAGGCGATACGCGCGGGCTTTAGGTGCCCGTGGGAGAAATCCCGTGTGGGTTCGAGTCCCACCGACCGCACACATGAAGAAAGAGGGGCCGCCCGACCTGGCGGCCCCTCTGCCGTCCCTCAGCCCAACAGCTCCCGAACCACCGGTACCAGGGCCCTGAAGGCCTTGCCGCGGTGGCTGATCGCGTTCTTCTCCTGCGCCGACAGCTCCGCGCAGGTGCGGGTGTCGCCGTCGGGCTGGAGGATCGGGTCGTAGCCGAAGCCGTTCGTGCCGGACGGGGCCGTGCGCAGGGTGCCGCGGAGTTGGCCCTCGACGACGCGTTCCGTGCCGTCGGGGAGGGCGAGGGCCGCGGCGCAGGCGAAGTGGGCGGCGCGGTGTTCCTCGGCGATGTCGCCGAGTTGGGCGAGCAGCAGGTCGAGGTTGGCGCGGTCGTCGCCGTGGCGGCCGGCCCAGCGGGCGGAGAAGATGCCGGGGGCGCCGTTGAGGACGTCGACGCAGAGGCCGGAGTCGTCGGCGACCGCGGGGAGGCCGGTGGCCCGGGCGAGGGCGTGGGCCTTGAGGAGGGCGTTCTCGGCGAACGTGACTCCGGTTTCGCGGACGTCGGGGATGTCGGGGTAGGCGTCCGCGCCGACGAGGTCGTGGGGCAGACCTGCGTCGGCGAGGATGGCCTTCAGCTCGGTGATCTTTCCGGCGTTGCGCGTGGCGAGGATCAGGCGGGTCATGCGTCCAGTATCAGGGGGTGCAGACCTTGGTCAGTTCGCCGGCGGCGTCGGTGACGGGGGTGAGGTCGGGGGTCTCGTCGCCGTTCTCGATGGCGGTGCGGACGTTTTCGACGGCGGCGGCGAGGTCGTCGACTGCCTTCTCGACGTCGGCGTTGTCGGTCTTGTCGCCGATCTCGCCGAGGTTCTCGTCGATGGAGGCGAGGGATTCGTCGACCTGGGTCCAGTCGTTGCCGGCGTTCTCGACGGCTTGCTGGAGGTCGGTGACGCTGTCCGCGACGGCTTCGGCGGTCTGGACGCAGTCCAGGGCCTTGCTGACGGCGTCGCAGCCGGTGGTCAGTCCGGTGGTCAGTGCTATGGCTGCCACCGTGGCGACGATGGTGGCATGGCTCCGACGGCGTCGGCTCGCGCCCATGCTGGTGTCCCTCCCGTGCTCAGGCCTTCCACAGGCCCCCGTGCCTGGCCGGGCGTACGACGGTGTGTCGTACGCCCGTACCCCTAGTGACGCGGGGGCGGTCGGCGTGGTTGCCCGTGCCGGACGCCTGTCTTGGTGCGTCCTTTACTTTTCGAGGACGGTATCAAGTGCGGTGCGCTGGATGACAGCGAGTTCCGTGCAGCCCGAAACGGCGAGGTCGAGAAGGGAGTTGAGTTCGTCGCGGGCGAAGGGTTCGGCTTCGGCGGTGCCCTGGACCTCGACGAAGCGGCCGTCGCCGGTGCAGACGACGTTCATGTCGGTGTCGGCCTTGACGTCTTCTTCGTAGCGGAGGTCGAGGAGGGGGATTCCGGCGACGATGCCGACGGAGACGGCGGAGACGGTGCCGGTGAGGGGTTGGCGTCCGGCTTTGATGAGTTTGCGGCCCTGGGCCCAGGTGATGGCGTCGGCGAGGGCGACGTAGGCGCCGGTGATGGCGGCGGTGCGGGTGCCGCCGTCGGCCTGGAGGACGTCGCAGTCGAGGACGATCGTGTTCTCGCCGAGGGCTTTGTAGTCGATGACGGCGCGCAGGGAGCGGCCGATGAGGCGGCTGATCTCGTGGGTGCGGCCGCCGATCTTGCCTCGGACGGATTCGCGGTCGCCGCGGGTGTTGGTGGCGCGGGGGAGCATGGAGTATTCGGCGGTGACCCAGCCTTCGCCGCTGCCTTTGCGCCAGCGGGGGACGCCTTCGGTGACGGAGGCGGTGCAGAAGACCTTGGTGTCGCCGAAGGAGACGAGGACGGAGCCTTCGGCGTGCTTGCTCCAGCCGCGTTCGATGGTGACGGGGCGGAGCTGTTCGGGGGTGCGGCCGTCGATTCGAGACATGGGTCCGAGCGTAGCGGGAGATATGGAAGGGGCCCCTCCCGGTAGGGGGAGGGGCCCCTTTCATGTGAACCGGGGTGGGTTCACATCATGTCTTCGATCTCGCCGGCGATGGGGTCGGCGTCGGTGCCGATGACGACCTGGACGGCGGTGCCCATCTTGACGACTCCGTGGGCGCCGGCGGCCTTGAGGGCGGCGTCGTCGACGAGGGAGGCGTCGCGGACTTCGGTGCGCAGGCGGGTGATGCAGCCTTCGACTTCTTCGATGTTCTCGATGCCACCGAGTCCGGCGACGATCTTCTCAGCCTTGCTGGCCATGTTCTTTCTCCCTGATCCGAACCGCTTTGTCGCAGTAACCCACAGTTGGCCCAACTTTGCGAGCGGTCATGCCGTGTGTGCCGAATGATGGCGATCACGACAGCGGAACCGTCCGCGACTGGTCTACACCACCTGACGGACGGTCGCCAAACCCGCTTCCAGCGAAGGGGTCCTGATGAGTGCCGACGACGCGGTGAGCCCCGCGCGGATGCGCTGGAACAGTCTGTTCCAGGGCCTGCAGAAGATGGGGCGAAGCCTTCAGTTGCCGATCGCGGTGCTGCCGGCCGCGGGCATCCTCAACCGGCTGGGTCAGCCGGATGTGTTCGGGGACGACGGGCTGGGCTGGACGAACGTGTCCAAGGTGATGGCGGGTGCCGGTGGCGCGCTGCTGGACGGTTCGCTGGGGCTGCCGATGCTGTTCTGCATCGGTGTGGCGATCGGCATGGCGAAGAAGGCGGACGGTTCGACGGCGCTGGCGGCGGTGGCGGGCTTCCTCGTCTACTACAACGTGCTGCGTCAGTTCCCCGAGGACTGTCCGCCGGACTCCGTGGCGATCATCAATGTGGGGTGCCTGGCGCCGGCCGAGGACACGGCGGCGGGCTTCTCGTACCAGAACCCGGGGGTGTTCGGCGGCATCGTGATCGGGCTGCTGGCGGCGTTCTTCTGGCAGCGGTACCACCGGACCAAGCTGGTGGACTGGCTGGGCTTCTTCAACGGGCGCCGACTGGTGCCGATCATCATGGCGTTCGTGGCGATCGGGTTCGCGGCACTGTGCCTGTGGATCTGGCCGCCGATCGGTGACGGGCTGGAGAACTTCAGCGACTGGCTGAGCGACGCCGGTTCGTGGGGTGCGGGCATCTTCGGTGTGGCGAACCGGGCGCTGCTGGTGATCGGTCTGCACCAGTTCCTGAACGTGCCCATCTGGTTCCAGTTCGGGACGTACGTGAAGCCGGACGGCACCGAGGTGCACGGTGACATCAACATGTTCCTGGCGGGTGACCCGGACGCGGGTCAGTTCACCTCGGGCTTCTTCCCGATCATGATGTTCGCGCTGCCGGCGGCGGCGTTGGCGATCACGCACTGCGCGAAGCCGCATCGGCGCAAGGAGGTCGGGGGTCTGATGCTCTCGGTGGCGCTGACGTCGTTCGTCACGGGCATCACCGAGCCGATCGAGTACTCGTTCCTGTTCATCGCGCCGTTGCTGTACGCGGTGCACGCGGTGCTGACGGGTGTGTCGATGGCGGTGACGTGGGGGCTCGGGGTGCACGACGGCTTCAGCTTCTCGGCCGGTCTCATCGACTACGTCATCAACTGGAACCTGGCGACGAAGCCGTGGCTGATCATTCCGATCGGTCTGGTCTTCGCGGTCGTGTACTACGTGATCTTCCGGTTCGCGATCACGAAGTTCGATCTGAAGACGCCCGGCCGGGAGCCGGAGGACGAGGTCGAGGACGTGACAAAGGTCTGACCTTTCACTCGCGAATAACGGTTGGGCAACCCGCGGTTCCGGCAACGGAATCGCGGGTTCCTTATGCGCTCTTCATCGTGTACAACAGGTCTACACCACTGAGTGGTGTAGACCACCACCCGATGGAGGAAGTCTATGAGCACCGCCACCGCATCGGCGGCCCCCACGAAGAAGTGGGGATCCGGCCTGTTCCAGGGCCTGCAGAAGGTCGGCCGCAGCCTCCAGCTGCCGATCGCCGTACTTCCGGCGGCGGGCATTCTGCTCCGTCTCGGCCAGGCCGACGTCCAGGAGAAGCTGAACCTGCCCGACAAGGTCACGGCGGTCTTCGCCACGGCCGGTGGCGCGATCTTCGACAACCTGCCGCTGCTGTTCTGCATCGGTGTCGCGATCGGCTTCGCCAAGAAGGCGGACGGCTCCACCGCGCTGGCCGCGCTGGTCGGCTTCCTGGTCTACAGCAACGTCCTGAAGGCGTTCCCGGTCACCGAGGCCAAGGTCCAGGCCGGCGCGGACATAGCCGCGACGTACAACAACCCCGGTGTCCTCGGCGGCATCCTGATGGGTCTGCTGTCCGCGGTGCTGTGGCAGCGCTACCACCGCAAGAAGCTGGTGGACTGGCTCGGCTTCTTCAACGGCCGCCGGCTCGTCCCGATCATCATGGCCTTCGTCGGCACCGCCATGGGCGTGCTGTTCGGTCTGGTCTGGGAGCCGATCGGCGGGGTCATCTCCGACGCCGGCGAGTGGATCACCGGTCTGGGCGCCGCGGGCGCCGGTCTGTTCGGTCTGATCAACCGTGCGCTGATCCCGATCGGCATGCACCAGTTCGTGAACACCGTCTCCTGGTTCCAGATCGGTGACTTCACCAACGCCGCCGGCGAGGTCGTCCACGGTGACCTGAACCGCTTCTTCGCCGGTGACCCGGACGCCGGTCAGTTCATGTCGGGCTTCTTCCCGATCATGATGTTCGGTCTGCCGGCCGCCGCGATCGCGATCGCGCACGCCGCCCGCCCCGAGCGCCGCAAGGCCGTGATGGGCATGATGGTCTCGCTCGCGCTGACGTCCTTCGTGACCGGTGTGACCGAGCCGATCGAGTTCTCCTTCATGTTCATCGCGCCGCTGCTGTACGTGATCCACGCGGTGCTGACGGCGCTGTCCATGGCGATCACCTGGGCGCTCGGCGTCCACGCGGGCTTCACCTTCTCCGCGGGTGCCATCGACTACGGGCTCAACTGGAGCCTGGCCACCAAGCCCTGGCTGATCATCCCGATCGGTCTGGTCTTCGCGGCGGTCTACTACGCGGTCTTCCGCTTCGCGATCGCCAAGTTCAACCTCCCCACCCCGGGCCGCGAGCCCGAGGAGGAGGTCGAGGACCTCACCAAGGCGTGAGCCCCTCCTGACCACGACGACGAGGCCCCCCGGATCTCCTCCGGGGGGCCTCGCCATGTCCTGCGCCGGACCTCAGATCTCGTACGTAGTCCTCGGCGCCGCCAGTTCCACCGGACCGTCGTAGACCTCGCGCGCGTCGGCCAGGTTGATCTGCGGGTCGGTCCACGGCGGGACGTGGGTCAGCACCAGCCGGCGGGCGCCTGCCCGGGCCGCCGTCTCCCCGGCCTCGCGGCCGTTGAGGTGGAGGTCGGGGATGTTCTCCTTGCCGTGCGTGAAGGCCGCCTCGCACAGGAACAGGTCGGTGTCACGGGCGAGTTCGTCGAGCGCGGGGGTGACGCCGGTGTCCCCGGAGTACGCCAGGGACTTCCCGCCGTGCTCGACGCGGATGCCGTACGCCTCCACCGGGTGGGCGACCCGTTCGGTGTGCACGGTGAAGGGTCCGACCTCGAAGGTGGACGGCTTGACCGTGTGGAAGTCGAAGACCTCGCTCATCGAGGAGGCGGAGGGGGTGTCGGCGTAGGCGGTGGTGAGCCGGTGCTCGGTGCCCTCGGGTCCGTAGACCGGTATCGGGGCGCAGCGGCCGCCGTCGTGCCGGTAGTAGCGGGCGACGAAGTACGCGCACATGTCGATGCAGTGGTCGGCGTGCAGATGACTCAGGAAGATCGCGTCGAGGTCGTAGAGACCGCAGTGGCGCTGCAGCTCGCCCAGGGCGCCGTTGCCCATGTCGAGGAGCAGCCGGAAGCCGTCGGCCTCTACGAGGTAGCTCGAGCAGGCCGATTCCGCGGACGGGAACGACCCCGAGCAGCCGACGACGGTGAGCTTCATGAAGCAGAAACCTCCGCTGGCGGGAAATCCGGATGATGGGGGGCGACGGGGCTCGTGCGGTGCGTCGAGCGTAAGGCGCGAAACGTCGGGTCGCTCCTCCGCCAAGGGCTGTTGTGGGGGAACTCACCTGTGGTGTCACCGGTTCGGCTGGTAGCGGGGCGCGTGAGGTGTGCGAGAGGGCGCGCGCCGTCGAGTGCGCGCCGGTAACGTCGTCGTATGGACACGTCCTGGTGGCTGGCGCTCGCGGCGGTGGTGCTGTTGGCGCTGGTCGCCGCGCTCGTGGACGGCTGGGGGCGCAGGTCCTACGGGCGGTGGACCAGGCGTCGGGCGGCGGTGCGGCCGCGGCCCACGGAGATCTGGTGGGCGAGTGTGCCGTTCGAGGACCGGCCCGGTGCGAAGGACCGGCCGTGTCTGGTGCTGGCGGTACGGGGGAAGCGGGTGCGCGTCGCCAAGATCACCAGCCGCTATCACGACGAGCGGGCCGGGGTGATCCCCCTGCCGCCGGGGGCGGTCGGCGATTCGCAGGGGCGGGCGAGCTTCCTGGAGACGGACGAGCTGCGCGAGGTTCCGGTGTGGGACTTCCGCCGGAAGGTCGGCGTGGTGGACCCGGTCCTGTGGGACCAGGTCCGGCACCTCACCGGTTAGGGCCCGTCGAAAGGGCCCTGGAACGCCCCGGGCGGGTCAGGCCCAGAGCTGGCCGTGCAGGGTCTCGATCGCTTCCTCGGTGGTGGCGGCGGTGTAGACGCCGGTGGAGAGGTACTTCCAGCCGCCGTCGGCGACGACGAAGACGATGTCGGCGCTCTCGCCGGCGGTCACGGCCTTGCGGCCGACGCCGATCGCCGCGTGCAGGGCGGCGCCGGTGGAGACGCCGGCGAAGATGCCCTCCTGCTGGAGCAGCTCGCGGGTGCGGGTGACCGCGTCGGCGGAGCCGACGGAGAAGCGGGTGGTGAGGACGGAGGCGTCGTACAGCTCCGGGACGAAGCCCTCGTCGAGGTTGCGCAGCCCGTAGACGAGGTCGTCGTAGCGCGGTTCGGCGGCGACGATCTTGACGTCGGGCTTGTGCTCGCGCAGGTAGCGGCCGACGCCCATGAGGGTGCCGGTGGTGCCGAGACCGGCCACGAAGTGGGTGACCGAGGGGAGGTCGGCGAGGATCTCCGGGCCGGTCGTCGCGTAGTGGGCGCCGGCGTTGTCCGGGTTGCCGTACTGGTAGAGCATCACCCAGTCGGGATGCTCGGCGGAGAGTTCCTTGGCGACGCGTACGGCGGTGTTGGAGCCGCCGGCGGCCGGGGAGGAGATGATCTCCGCGCCCCACATGGCGAGCAGGTCCCGGCGTTCCTGGGAGGTGTTCTCGGGCATCACGCACACGATGCGGTAGCCCTTGAGCTTGGCGGCCATGGCCAGCGAGATGCCGGTGTTGCCGCTGGTGGGTTCCAGGATGGTGCAGCCGGGGGTGAGCCGGCCGTCCTTCTCCGCCTGCTCGATCATGTGCAGGGCGGGCCGGTCCTTGACCGAGCCGGTGGGGTTGCGGTCCTCCAGCTTGGCCCAGATGCGGACGTCGGCGGACGGCGACAGCCGCGGCAGGCGCACCAGAGGGGTGTTGCCCACCGCGGCCAGCGGGGAGTCGTAGCGCATTCGGATCAGACCATGCCGCCGGCCACGGCCGGCAGGATCGTGACGCTGTCGCCGTCGGTGAGCTTGGTGTTGATGCCGTCGAGGAAGCGGACGTCCTCGTCGTTCAGGTAGACGTTGACGAAGCGGCGCAGCTGCTCGCCGTCCACGATGCGGGCCTGGATGCCCGCATGGCGGGTCTCCAGGTCGGTGAACAGGTCGGCGAGGGTGTCCCCGGAGCCCTCCACCGCCTTCTGACCGTCGGTGTACGTGCGGAGGATGGTGGGGATGCGGACCTCGATGGCCATGGCAAGGGGCTCCTGTCGGAAAAAGGGTCTGGTCTCGGTGGGCGCGCGGCGACGGCGCGCCGCGGCAGCGCGGCCGTACGGCTACAGCGGGACGGTCAACAGATGGCGCTGTTCAGCCTGCACAGGTCGACGTGCAGCCGCGCAACGAGCAGCGTGCCCGGCGCCCTGTCGCTCACGTCGAGAAGAACCATGGGGTCATCGTATCGATTCCCGGACCGGCTCCTGGAGTGTGATCTCACCCTTCGGACGGATTCCGTCCAAGCTGCGAGAAACGCAGCTCAGTACGTCTCCACGATCGCGACCTCTTCCTCGGTGACCTCGCCCTCCAGGATGCGGAAGGAGCGGAACTGGAACTCGCCGAGGCCGTCGGTGTCGGCGGTGGAGACCAGGACGTAGTGGGCGCCGGGTTCGTTGGCGTAGGTGATGTCGGTGCGGGAGGGGTGGGCCTCGGTCGCGGTGTGGGAGTGGTAGATGACCACCGGCTCCTCGTCGCGGTCGTCCATCTCGCGGTAGAGCTTGAGCAGGTCGCCGGAGTCGAACTCGTAGAAGGTGGGCGACATGGCGGCGTTCAGCATGGGGATGAAGCGCTCGGGCCGGTCGCTCCCGGCCGGCCCGGCGATGACGCCGCACGCCTCGTCGGGATGGTCCTTGCGCGCGTGCGCGACGATCTGGTCGACGAGGGCCTGGGTGATGGTCAGCATGCGAGCAGGATAGACAGAGGGCCGCCCCGTACCGAAGAGTGGTACGGGGCGGCCCAAATGCCGGACAACTGCAACGTCCCCAGGGGCGCGGGGAACTGCGCGACCAGCCACGACGGCGCCGCAGCCGAAGCCTGCACCCTCCAGCGAAGCCTCTAGCCGACCTTCTCGAACTCCGGCTCGCGCCGCTGCGTGACCTCGGGGTTGCGGGACTTCAGCACGAGCCAGCCCGCGCCCAGCGCCGCCGCCCAGCCCGCCATGACGTACAGGCAGATACGGGAGTCGGCGTCGTAGGCGATGAGGCCGGTGACGAAGAGCAGGAAGACGATGGCGACCCAGCTGCACTTCGCGCCGCCGGGGGCGGGGAAGGAGGAGGCGGGCAGGCGCCCGGCGTCGACCGCGCGGCGGTAGCGGACGTGGCTGATGAGGATCATGAGCCACGTCCAGATGCCGGCGGCGGTGGCGACGGAGACGACGTAGCCGAAGGCCTTCTCGGGGACGACGTAGTTCAGGACGACGCCGATGCCCATGAAGACGACCGAGATGCCGATGCCGAGCGCGGGCGTCTTGGTGGTGGACAGCCTGCTGAAGACCTTGGGGGCCTCGCCGTTGTCGGCCAGCGTGCGCAGCATGCGACCGGTGGAGTACATGCCCGAGTTGCAGGAGGACAGGGCGGCGGTGAGGACGACGAAGTTGACGATGCCGGCGCCGGCCGGGATGCCGATGACGGCGAAGGCCTTCACGAAGGGGCTGACGCCCTCGGCGAACTCGGTCCACTTGACGACGCAGAGGATGACGGTGAGGGCGCCGACGTAGAAGAGGGCGATCCGCCAGGGCAGGGTGTTGATGGCCTTGGGGAGGGTCTTCTCGGGGTTCTCGGACTCGCCCGCGGTGACGCCGACGAGTTCGACGGCGAGGTAGGCGAACATGACGCCCTGGAGGGTCATCAGGGAGGAGCCGATGCCCTTGGGGAAGAAGCCGTCGAAGGCCCAGAGGTTGGAGACGGCGGCGGTGTCACCGGCGGAGCTGAAGCCGAAGGTGAGGACGCCGAGGCCGATGACGATCATGCCGATCAGCGCGGTCACCTTGACCATCGAGAACCAGAACTCGATCTCGCCGAAGAGTTTCACCGAGATGAGGTTCGCGGCGAAGAGCACCAGCAGGAAGACCAGGGCCGTGACCCATTGCGGGACCTGCGGGAACCAGTAGTTGACGTAGATCGCGGCGGCCGTGAGTTCGGCCATGCCGGTGACGACCCACATCAGCCAGTACGTCCAGCCGGTGAAGTAGCCGAAGAACGGGCCGAGGAATTCGCGGGAGTACTCCGCGAAGGAGCCCGAGACGGGGCGGTACAGGAGCAGCTCACCGAGCGCCCGCATGATGAAGAAGATGATGACGCCGGCGAGGGCGTACATGAGGATGAGGCTGGGGCCGGCCTTGGCGATGTTCGCCCCGGCGCCGAGGAAGAGGCCGACGCCGATGGCGCCGCCGATGGCGATCATCTGGACCTGGCGGCTGCCGAGGCCGCGCTCGTAGCCCTCTTCCGGAGCCTTCTCCGTGTCGACCTGAGCGGAGGTCATGTGTTCGTGCGCCTTTCTCCACGCCGGACCGGGCCTTTTGTCGGCCACGGACCGGTTCTCGATCCCCCCGGATTGAATGGAGCGTTGTGCCTGACCGGCGATCTGCCGGTGAGTGGCGCACCCGGGCGGAACAAGGGTGGTGTTCGCCGGGCGGTCGTGAAGATTTATCACGGCGGCAGGATTGATCGTCCTGGCACGCTGTGGCGCATGACACAGGGAGAAGAGGGCAAAGGGGACACAAAAGGGGCACAGCACGCCGGGAGGGTGACGCGATCGTTATCCGGATTTGAGCGTCCGCTGAGCGAACACGGGCGCCCCGGAAAGGGGCGCCCGTGAGGCGTGCCAGATCCTCCGCGGGGCCCTTCGGGGGCCTGCGGAACCGGTTCAGGGCAGCAGGGTGGCGACCAGGGTCTCCTGGAGTCCGCCCAGCCAGAGGTAGGCCATCACCATCGGCTTGCGGGGGTCGTCGTCGGGGAGCCGGTAGAGCAGGTCGGTGTCGTCCTCGTCGATGATGTCCAGCCGTGAACCGATCGCCAGCCGCAGGTCGTTGAGGGCGCTGAGCCACTGCCGGGAGTCCTCGGGGGTCAGCTTCAGCACCGCGCCGCCGTCACCGGAGGAGCTGAGCCCGTCCAGGGTGCGGATCACCGCGAGGGCGTTGTCCCGCTTGCCGGCACGCAGGTCGTTCTCGGTGTAGCGGCGGAACTCGGCGGAGTGCGCGCGCTGCTCCTCGGCCTCCTCGGGGCCGGGGGTGCCCTCGGGGTCGCCGTAGGCGTCCGGGAAGAGCCGGCGCAGCACGGGGTCGGCGGGCGGCTCGCTGGGGCCGTCGGCGAAGAGTTCGGCGAGCGGGTCGTCGGGGGTGTCGCCGCCGGGTCCGGGGCCGATCAGCTCCAGGAGCTGGACGGCCAGTGACCGGATGATCGAGATCTCGACGTCGTCGAGTGCGACGGCGGCGCCGCCGCCCGGGAGCGGTTCGAAGGTTCCTGGCATCAGCGGTGGTCGCTACTTCCGGTCCTGCTGGAGGGTGGCCCACAGACCGTATCCGTGCATGGCCTGCACATCGCGTTCCATCTCCTCGCGGCTCCCGCTGGAGACGACCGCCCGGCCCTTGTGGTGGACGTCGAGCATGAGCTTGGTGGCCTTGTCCTTGGGATAGCCGAAGTACGTCTGGAAGACGTACGTCACGTAGCTCATGAGGTTGACCGGGTCGTTGTGGACGATCGTGACCCAGGGGACGTCGGGCTCGGGAACGGCGAAAACCTCTTCCGCCGACTCGGTGCGTTCGATCTCTACGGGAGCGGGTGACGTCACATGGCCCATGCTGCCACGCGCACGATAAATCGTCACACTGACGCGAAGTCGGTGTAGCATCGTCGTCATGAACACAGCGGACCTTGGGCTGCCGGTGGACGTTCCCTCTACGGCGCTCTTCACGGACCAGTACGAGCTGACCATGCTCCGGGCGGCTCTGAAGGCGGGCACGGCCGAGCGGCGGAGCGTGTTCGAGGTCTTCACCCGGCGGTTGCCGGACGGGCGCAGGTACGGCGTGGTGGCGGGCACCGGCCGGGTGCTGGACGCGGTGGAGAACTTCCGCTTCGACGCGGACGTCATCGCCTTCCTGCGCGAGCGGGCCGTCGTCGACGAGGAGACCCTCGACTGGCTGGCGGGCTACCGCTTCGGCGGCGACATCTGGGGCTACCCCGAGGGCGAGGTGTACTTCCCCGGCTCGCCGATCATGCGGGTCGAGGGCTCCTTCGCCGAGTGCGTGCTGCTGGAGACGGTGATCCTGTCGATCCTCAACCACGACTCGGCCATCGCCGCCGCGGCCTCCCGGATGTCCTCGGCGGCCGGGGAGCGGCCGCTGATCGAGATGGGGGCCCGGCGCACCCATGAGCTGGCCGCGGTCGCCGCCGCGCGCGCCGCGTACATCGGCGGCTTCGCCACCACCTCCGACCTCGCGGCCGGGTTCCGCTACGGCATCCCGACCGTCGGCACCTCCGCGCACGCCTTCACCCTGCTGCACGACCGGGAGCGGGACGCCTTCCAGGCCCAGGTGGACTCGCTCGGCCGAGGCACCACCCTGCTGGTGGACACCTACGACGTGGCCGAGGCGGTCCGTACGGCCGTGGAGGTCGCCGGGCCCGAGCTGGGCGCGGTGCGCATCGACTCCGGTGACCTGCTGCTGGTCGCGCACCGGGTGCGGCAGCAGCTGGACGAGCTGGGCGCCCGGAACACGAAGATCGTCGTGACCTCGGACCTCGACGAGTACGCCATCGCCTCGCTGGCCGCCGCGCCGGTGGACGCGTACGGAGTGGGCACCCAGCTGGTGACCGGCTCGGGGCACCCGACCTGCTCGATGGTCTACAAGCTGGTCGCCCGCGCCGAGTCCGCCGACCCGGCGGCACCGCTGGTGCCGGTGGCGAAGAAGTCCTCCGGCGGCAAGACCTCCGTCGGCGGCCGCAAGTGGGCGGCCCGCCGGCCGGACGCGTACGGCGTGGCGGAGGCCGAGGTGGTCGGCACCGGGCCGGTCCCCGAGGAGCTCGCCGACCGGCAGCTGCTGGTGGAGCTGGTCAAGGGCGGCCAGGTGGTGACCCGGGAGCCGCTGGACGTCGTACGGGACCGGCACGCGGCGGCGCGGGCGGGGCTGCCGCTGTCGGCGACACAGCTGTCGAGGGGGGAACCCGTCCTTCCGACGGAGTACCTCACCGGGCGCTCGGGTAGCTAATGCGGGTGCGCCCTCCCGCAGTGCCCTCGAAGTCCCTAGGCTCGTAAGTTCACCCTCCCCCGGTTCCGGAAGAACCGGGGGCCCATCGAAGGACGTCCACCATGCGCCGCGCCTTGATCGTCGTCGACGTGCAGAACGACTTCTGCGAGGGGGGCAGCCTCGCGGTGGCCGGCGGCGCGGATGTCGCCGCCGCCATCACCGAGCTGGTCGGGCAGGCCGCCGGCAGCGGGTACCAGCACGTCGTCGCCACCCGGGACCACCACATCGCCCCCGGCGGTCACTTCGCCGACAACCCCGACTTCGTCCGCTCCTGGCCCGCGCACTGCGTCGCCGGGACGGAGGGGGTCGGCTTCCACCCGAACTTCGCCCCCGCGGTCGCCTCCGGCGCGGTCGACGCCGTCTTCGACAAGGGGGCGTACGCGGCGGCGTACAGCGGGTTCGAGGGGGTCGACGAGAACGGCGCGACCCTGGCCGACTGGCTGCGGGCCAGGGAGGTCACCGAGGTGGACGTGGTGGGCATCGCCACGGACCACTGTGTACGGGCCACCGCCGTGGACGCCGCCCGCGAGGGCTTTCGTACGCATGTTCTGCTCGACCTGACGGCCGGTGTCGCCGAGGAGACCACCGAGCGGGCGCTGGAGGAGATGCGCACGGCCGGCGTCGAGCTCACCGGCAAGCCCGTCGTCGCCTAGGGCGTGTTTCGAAAGTCCCGTCGTCCGCCCGAAGGGCGGGCCCCGCGGCGTCTGGTGCGTGCGATCGCAAGGCGCCGGAGCGCCCTAATAGCGGAGCTATTCGGGCG